>NZ_CP118574.1:625000-937500 GCF_028898845.1 Streptomyces sp. WZ-12
GCCAGGCCCGTTCAATGCACGCCAACCACCCCTACGGGCGCGGCGGAGCCCTGGTCCACCTCACCGCCTACGACATCCACCGGGCCGAGGTCTTCGGCCGCCGCGAACAGAGCACAGGCACCGCGCCGTTCATGAGACTGGTCGAGCAGGCGACGGGCAACGAACCCCACGCCAGCGCGAATCGGGCCTTCTCCTTCGTCGACAACGACTCCTCGCACCGCTGCAGGCGGGCCATCGACCGCCTGGCCTCCCGTTCCCGAACGCCGTCAACGCCACGGCACAGCCGCACCCGTGACGCTCACTCAGGACTCAGCCGACCAGCCGAGCCAGGTTGTCCAGGGTGCGCAGGGCTTCGACCTCCGGGACGTTGGGCAGGTGGAAGGTGATGCCCGCCGCGCCGGCCTCCCGGTAGGCCGCGATGATGTCCGGGTCGGGCGGGGCGGCATTGACAATCACCGGTATTTCCGGGGCCACTTGCGCGATCTGCTGGGCCGCCCCGGTGGGGTCGGTGATGCCGTCGGCGCTGGGCATCCAGCCGCCGAACCGTTTGGCCCGGGCGAGCGCCCTGGCGCTCTGGCCGCCCACGTACACCGGCGGGTGCGGTCGTTGAACCGGCTTGGGCCAGGCGAAGATCGGGTTGAAGTCGACGTGCTCGCCGTGGAATTCGGCCTGATCTTCGGTCCAGATCTCGATGATCGCGGCGATGCGCTCGTCCAGGAGCCGGCCGCGGGTGCGGGGGTCGGTGCCGTGGTTGCGCATCTCCTCGCGGTTCCAGCCCGCGCCGATACCGAGGACCGCCCGGCCGTTGGACAGGAAGTCCAAGGAGGCGACCTCCTTGGCGGTCTGGATCGGGTCACGCTGGACAAGCAGGGCGACGCCGGTGCCCAGCAGCAGGTTCTCGGTCACCGCGGCAACCGTGCCGAGAACGACGAACGGGTCGAGCGCCCGGAAGTACTGCCGGGGCAGCTCGCCGCCACGTGGAGACGCGGCGCTCCCGGCCGGAATGTGGCTGTGGTCAGCCACGAACAAGGCGTCGAAGCCGCGTTCTTCCAGGGCACGTCCGAGCCTTGCGGGGTGGATGGACTCGTCGGTGGCGATGGTGTGGATCCCGAACTTCGTGGTACCTAATCCGGTTCTCATGGTGCACACACTAGATCCATCAACCTGGACTGACAATCCAGGTTGATGGTTTCCGTTGATGGCAGTGGTCAGGCCCGCGAACGAAGAGAGCCTGACCGCAGTGGTTTACGACGGCACCGGACTGATCGCGCGACGACTCGGCCAGGCGTCGCCATCCGACGAACTCTCAGCCACGTGACGACGGCCCCGGCGGGCCGTACGGCACTTACGGGCGACCGCCCTGAGGCCATCCCTGGGCGTTGAAGACGGCGATGGGGTCCAGGTAGTCGCGCCAGTGCGTCACCTTGCGGTCCTGGATGGTGACGACGGAGACGAAGCGGTTGTCGTAGGGCCGCCCCGTCGGGACCGACGTGCCGTGGACCTCGTACTCCAGGACGACCACCGAGGTCTCGGGGTCCCGGTGCACGCGGAGGTTGTCCGCACCGTGCAGTGTCACGTAGTCGCCGTAGTCGCGGTAGAGGTCGATGATCCTCTGGCGTCCCTCGACCCGCCGGGGGTAGCCCGGCACGGTGATCACGTACTCGAAGACCACGTCCTCGGCCAGCAGGTCGTAGTAGTCCTCCCCGTCGGCCAGGCCGTCCAGCCCCTCCCTGATGACACGGAAGAACGGGCTGTTCGCCCCGACCAGGGGGGTGTCGTCGCTGACGGTCTTGCTCACTTCGCCTCCGCGGTCCAGGCGCGGGCGTCGCGCTCGGCGAACGCGCGGAAGGTGGTGGCCGGCCGGCCGGTGACCTTCTCGATGTCACCGGTGGGCGTGGAGCCGTTGCCGGCGATGATGGCGCCGGTGAGCCAGCGCATCATCGCCGCGTAGTCGGCGGGGACGCCCGCGGCGAGCGCTCCGTTGATCCACGTCTCCTGGTCGGTGTCGCGGTAGTCGACGGGGCGGCCGCTCACGGCGGCGATGGCGTCCGCGACGGCACCGAAGGTGAGGGCCCGCGGACCGGTGAGCAAGTACGTGGCACCGGCGTGGGTTTCGGGGTCCAGCAACGTCTCGGCCGCGACCGCTGCGATGTCGGCCGCGTCGACGAAGGCTTCCGTGTTACCGGCGCTCGGGGCCGTGATCACTCCGTCGATGACCGGGAGGTGGTCGTCGGCGAAGTTCTGCATCACCCACGAGGGGCGCAGGACCGAGTGCGTGATGTTGTGCCGGGAGGCCAGATCGGCCTCGACGGCCGCGATGTCGATCCCCGGCGGCGCCTGGTCGGCGTTGTAGACGCTGAGGTAGGTGACGTGACGCACGCCGGCCGCCTCGGCGAGATCCAGGAACGCGCCGACCTGGTCGGCGTAGCTGACGCGCATCGTGGGTGTGACCAGATAGAGGCGGTCGACG
This sequence comes from Streptomyces sp. WZ-12, assembly GCF_028898845.1. NCBI lineage: Bacteria > Bacillati > Actinomycetota > Actinomycetes > Kitasatosporales > Streptomycetaceae > Streptomyces > Streptomyces sp. WZ-12. The sequence continues at coordinate 627,471 of NZ_CP118574.1, forward strand.
CCCGCCAGGGCGGCCGTGTGGGTGCCCGGGTCGTCCCAGTCGAACCGGACGTCCGCTCCACTCCGTGCCGCGGTACGGGTGATGCGTCCTCGCTGAGCGAACACGTCGGCGAGCAGCGAACCGGTCCGGCCGGTGCCGCCGAGGATGAGTGCGGTGGAGGCTTCGTTGTTCATAGCTCCATGCTTGAGGCCCGAAGCGAGATAACCCATGCGTGATTCGCTTGGATTTTTACGTGAAGCTCTCGCACCTTGACCCTTGGCGCTCGTGCTGGCCAAGCTGATCCCATGGACCTGCTGACCGAACACCTGGTGCGGGCGCGCGCCGCCGGAGCGGTGTTCGCGCGGACGGTCGCCGAACCGCCGTGGGGTCTGCGGCTGGGCGGTTCGATACAGCTGTCGGTGCACACGGTCGTCCGCGGTCGGGGCTACCTCTGGCTGAACACCCCAGGCAGCGCTGTGGAGCTCATACCGGGAACCGTCACGCTGGTCCGTGGCGGCCCGGACCACTACATCGGGCACGAGCCGGGCGCCGAGTGCCTGGAGCCGGAGGAGTTCCGGGCACGGCACGCCCAAATGGGGCCCGGGGACAACCCGCAGGCCACCGTGTTCCTGTGCGGCGCCTACCAGTTCAGCGGCGAGGTGGGCGGCGGGCTGCTCGACGCGCTGCCCCAGGTCATGTCCCTCTCGGCGGCCGACGACGATCCGCTGCGCGACGTGATCACTTTGCTCTCCCGCGAACTGGTCCGCAACGAACTGGCCCAGCAGATCGTCCTGGACCGTCTCCTGGACCTGCTTCTCGTCCTGGCCATCCGCAGCGACTTCCGCCGCAGCGCGACCGCACCGCGCTGGTACCGGGCATCCGCGGACCCGCGGCTGGGCGCCGCGCTGCAAGCCATGCACGAGAACGCGGCGCACCCGTGGACGGTCCCCGAACTCGCCGCGGTCAGCGGCCTGTCGCGAGCCGCCTTCGCACGGTCGTTCCGGGACGCACTCGGCCAGACCCCCATGCAGTACCTGACCGCATGGCGCATGACCCTCGCCCGCGACCACCTGCGCGCCGACGATCTCAGCCTGGCCCAGATCGCCGACACCGTCGGCTACGGCTCGCCCTTCGCATTCGCCGCGGCCTTCCGCCGCCACCACGGACAACCCCCCGGAACCTGGCGGCAGAAGGAACGAACGACCGCAAACGCGCGGCTGCTGACCACACATCCCGGCTCGTGAGCGGTGTTCGGCAAGACACCTCGCGGGTGAACTCCTGGGCACCGGCCCGCCTGTGTGGGCGGAAGGCCGTGGCCGAGTGGACGGCTGCGGGTGCGGGTGCGGGTGCGGCGAAGTGCACCGGCAACTCCTGGACCCGCTGGCTGACATCAGGGCGGCCGTCCCGATTCCTTTCCGCACAGCGGGAGACGGGGACTTCACCTTGCGGGTGCTGACGCGGCCCGGCGTGCGGGCGAGCCGTACGCGAACAGAGGCGGGGGTAAGTCGGGTTGCCTGATCGCTGAATCTTCGTCAGTGGCGCGTGTAGGGCGCCACGAACGTCGCCGAGGCGAAGGCTCGCCGCTTGATCTCCTGCAGGGTCTGGGCAGGCGGCGTGCTGCCGTCGAAGGAGGTGGGCATCGGTTCGTGGAGCGCGTACAGCGTCAACTGGTACCTGTGGGTGCTGCCGTGGGGTGGGCATGGCCCGTCGTAGGTGGCCTCCCCGAAGTCGTTGAGTGCCTCACGGGCGCCGGGGAGAAGGTGATGGGCGCTGATCCCGTGGGCACTTGGGGGGATTCCGAGTTGGAGCCAGTGAATCTTGTGGATATCGAGGTCGACCATGGTCAGGGCGAGTTCCCGTGTACCGGTCGGCACGTTCGCGAAGTTCAGACCTGGCGAGTAATCCCTTGGATCGTCGCAGGTCATGAGCGAGGTGAACGCTCCGGTGCGGTCGAATCCCCGTCCCCGGGTGAGGGTGAGGGGGCCGGTGGGCGCAGTGGTGGTGCGCGTGGTGGCCGTGGTGGACGTGCGTGTGCTGGGGGCGGGCTCTGACGTGCCGGAGCAGGAAGCGCATGCCAGCAGTGCCGCCGTGGCCGCGACGATTGCCAGGGGTGGATGTCCTCGCATGCGGCCCACTGTAGAGATGACGGGGGTGCAAGATGAGCCATCCACGCTGGTCCACCCCAGCGGTGTACGTGTGGCGGTCCCCGGTCCATGGCGGGGACCGGCCTTACTCGATTCCCCGCGATGGGCGCTGCTGCTCGGCGTCGCGGATGGCACGGGCGGCGTTGATGAGTCCGATGTGGCTGAAGGCCTGGGGATAGTTGCCGAGGGCTTCTCCCGTGGCGGGGTCCGCCTCCTCGGCAAGCAGGCCGACGTCGTTGGCGTGCGCGAGTGCGGCCTGGAACACCTGCCGTGCCCGGACGACATGGCCGGTCAGAGCGAGGGCGTGGGCGAACCAGAAGCTGCAGAGCAGGAAGGCTCCTTCCGCTTCGTCGATCTCGTCACCGAGGTAGCGGCGGACAAGGCCGTTGCGGTCGGTGAGCTGGGTGGCAACGGCGAGCACGGTGGACTGCACGCGAGGGTCCTGCGGAGGCAGGAAGCCGACGATGGGCAGCATCAGCGCCGAGGCGTCCAGTTCATCACTGCCGAACGCCTGGGTGAAGGCGCCCGAACGGGGGCTCCAGCCGCGCTCTTCGATGGCTTGGCGGACGTTGTCTCGCTCGTGGCGCCAATGGGGTACGCGTTCGTGGGCCTGGAGGGCGGGGGCCATGGAGATGGCGCGGTCCAGGGCGACCCAGCACATCAGTTTCGAGTGCAGGAAGTGTCTGCTCGGTCCGCGTCCCTCCCAGATGCCCTGGTCGGGCTCGGTCCAGCGACGGGCGGCCGCGTCGGCTGCCTGGACCAGGAAGGCGCGGGTGGGCGGGTCCAGACGCTCCCCGGGTGGGAGGCACTCGTGGGCGGCGTCGAGGAGTTCGCCGTAGACGTCGAGTTGACGTTGGCGCCAGGCGTCGTTGCCGATCCGTACGGGGCCGCTGTTCCGCCAGCCGGTCAGGTGCGGCAGGAGCCGCTCGCTCAGATCACGTTCGCCGCCGATGCCGTACATGATCTGCAGGTCGACGCCGCGGTCGAGTTGGGTTGCCGCCGCCCGGGCAAGAAAGTCGAAGAACCGGTTCTTCTCCTTCTCACAGGCGGCCGTGGCGAGCGCTTGCAGGGTGAAGCTCGCGTCGCGGACCCAGGTGTAGCGGTAGTCCCAGTTGCGCATCCCGCCCGCCTTCTCGGGCAGGGAGGTGGTGGCCGCGGCGACGATGGCCCCAGTGGGAGCGAAGGTCAGGGCTCGCAGCACGCGTCCGCTGTGGCCCACCTCGTCCTGCCAGGGGCCGACGTAGCCGCGGTGGAGCTTCGACCAGGAACGCCAGCCTTCGACGGTGTCGGCCATGCGGTGCCGGATCTGCCCCGGCCGCCAGCCCACCGACTCCCTTTCCCACGCCGGCACGACATGTAGGGCGAATCCGAGGCGGTGCCCCGCCGAGAGCGGGATTCGGCCGTGCGCTGTGGAGCCGCTCACCCGCAGGTCGACGGGGCTCGACAGCAGAAGAACATGGGCGCCCCCGTACGCCGCGAGCCCGCCCCGCACGGCTGACAGGAGGGGGTGGACGAGTCCGAACTCCGGGCGCGGCGCGTAGGCGATCTCGATGTCCACCCGCCCTTCGGTGCAGGTGATCTGCCGCAGGAGCGTTCCGGGGGACGCGGTGCCGAGCGCGTGACCACGTTCGCGCCGTCCCAGAGCAAGGGCGTCCCGCAGGACCGCCGTGCCCCCGGGGGTGCGGAAGACCGTCTCCAGAACGAGGGTGTCCTCGACGTACCGGCGGCTGATGTCGACCGGGCCGGTAGGGCGGATGGACCAGTGGCCGGCGTCCTCGTCGAGGAGCCGGGCGAAGAGCGCCGGGCTGTCGAACCGGGGCAGGCACAGCCAGTCCACCGAGCCGTCGGAGGTCACCAGCGCGGCCGAGCGGCAGTCGGACAGCAGGGCGTGGTCGCCGATCGGCCGCGCACTCATGCGTGGCAGCCCGTCCACCGTGGGCCGGACGAGTCCAGGCCGGGACGACGTGAGCAGTTGCCTGGGCCGCAGGTCTCCCCAGGTGCCTGACGAGTGTGGTGGATCCCAGCCTCCCTGAAGAGCTGATTCACCTCCAGGCAATCAGCACGATCGGCGCATCGCACGTGCCGGTTGCCGACAGTTGCCCCGACCGGGTGGCATGGCCTGCTGCCGCGCTCGCCGGCCGGTCGGCGTACGTCGTGTCTCCCCGCTGCCGCGTGGCGAGGCGGCCCCGCTTCATCAGCGAGGTCCCGAGGCCGAATCTCGGCGGCCGAGGACGAGGAAGCGTCTACCTCTGAGCGGTGGGCTGGTTCTGTGCGTGGGCGCGGAGGAGGAGGGCGATCCAGCTGCGGTAGGGCCGCCAGGCGTCGGCGATCGCGGCCAGACGGGCGGTGTCGTCAGCCGTGGTGGCGTCGAGGCCGTACACGGCGGCCATGGCTTTGTGGACACGGGGCTCGGCCGCGGGGAAGACGTCGGGGTGTCCGGCGCCACGGATGAGGATCAGTTCGGCGGAGAACGGGCCGATGCCGGGCAGTTCCTTGAGGTCGGTGAGAGCGAACTCGGCTGGCTCGGAAAGGAGTTGGGCGGCGTCGAGGCGTCCGTCGAGGGCCGCTTCGGCCAGCGCGTGCAGGCGCTCGACCTTGATGCGGGTCAGACCGGGGATGTCACTGATGCGCCGCAGCGTGCCCGGGGTGGGGAATGCGTGAAGTCGCCGGCCCGCGACGTCGACGGGCTGCCCGTGTTCCTCGGCGAGGCGCGCTTTGATGTGGGCGGCCTGGGTCATGCGGATGCGATTGCCGATGATCGTCCAGGCGGCGGCCTCGTACGGGGAGTAGAAGAGCACCGGCCGCAACCCCGGGAACTGCGCTTGCAGCCCGGCGACGACCGGGTCTGCGTCCGTGAGGGCGGGGAAGCCGGTGGCGTCGGTGTCGAGGGAGAGGACGCGGGCGATCTGGGCTCGTACCGCCTTGGCGGCGGGGGTGCCCACTGTGGGTTCGGTGACCTTGCCGTCCTTGTAGAGGGTGTAGTCGGCGTGGACGGTCCCGGCGGCGCCGCCTGCCGCCTCCTTCTGTCGCAGGGCGCATCCGATGACGGACCGGCCGTCGTCGGCGGGAAAGGCCATCCGCAGTACCCCATCGGGGGCGTGATCGTAGGAGGCAGGGGTGAAGCCCTCCAGGAACCGGGTGGAGGCGGCCAGCGAGAACGGTCCCTTGGGTGTGAAGGAGAGGGCGGGCATGGTCAGCGCGCCTCGTGAACGGTCAGGACGTAGCCCTCGGGTCCGACGAAGGAGAACATCGGGCCGAAGGGGCTGTCCGAGATCGGCGTGAGGATCTTGACGCCGTTGGCGGTGAGCTGGTCGTGGAAGGCCTGGGTGTCGGGGGTGGAGAACCACAGGGCCACGCCTAGATGAATGAGTCCGATGTCTTCAGTGGTCATAGGCGATCAGTGATCGCTTGGCTGGGGCGTTGGTGTTCCAGTTGTGCCAGATCGCCGTGGCCAGGGCGAGGAGTCGTTGGCCGGTGCGGGCGAAGACACCAGCGGGTGTCCGGCCTCCGTGTTGTTCGAGGCTGAGCTGGCCTTTGAGGGTGTCGAATACCGCCTCGATCCACTGGCGGACGTGGGCCAGGCGTCCATGCCGGACAGGCTCGTTCTTCAGGTCCGGCCGCACCAGATGGACGCCCAGGCGCTCTTCGAGGAACGCCTCGAACTCCCGCCCGGCGAAGCCCTTGTCCGCAAGAATCACTTGACCGGAGCGCATGAGGTGGTGGTCGCGTTCCAGCAGCGCGGTCATCACCTGGCGTTCGCCGAGTTTGGGGTTGGCCAGGCACCAGGACACCGGCATGCCCTCGGCTGTGGTCAGCAGGTAGAGCCGCAATCCCCAGAAGAAGCGAGAATGGCTCGCGCAGTAGCCGTATCCGGCGTGCCCTGCCAGGTCGGAGCGTTTGACTGTCTCGCGGGAGGCGGCGCACGGCAGTGGTGTGGAGTCGATCAGCCGCAGGTTGTCGTGCCAGGTGGGCACCTGCCTGGCCAGTGCCTGGATCACGGCCGAGATCAGTGGGCCGGCGGCGTTCAGGCGCTTGTTGTAGGCGGATTGCTGGGGCAGGTAGCGAAAGAGGTGTCCCAGTCGGGCGTGTACGAAGCGGATCCATTGCCGGGCCGAGGGAAAGCCCAGTAGGACCTGGGCGACGGCCAGGCACAGCAGTTCGGCGTCTGTCAGTTTCGGGGGTCGCCCGATCCGGCGACGAGGGGCCACATGGTCATCGATGAACACGTACAGTGCAGCCAGAAGGGCGTCCAGGTTTGTCGTCACACACGAGCCAACGGGCGCCCTTCGCCATGGTCGCGGCCAGCACAAACATCGGACTCATTCATCTAGGCCGGGGCGGCCGGCGTCCAGGTCGGTGCCGGGCAGCGGGTCGCGGACGGCGAGCGGGACCGGCTTGGTGTCGAAGACGACCGCGCCGGGAGGCGAGGCGGGGGTACAGGTCAGGCCGAGGTTCTTCTCGCAGAACCCCGCGGCCGCCTCAAGGTCGCGGACCTGGAGGGCGATGAAGTCGGGGCCATCGATACTGACGGGCATGTCTCTCTCCCTGTTTAATGTCAGGATTTTGACATACGTGACACTAGGCCCCACCCCCAGAGGTGTCAAAATATGGACATGAAGGACAGTCCGCCTGTGCAGGTCCCGCCGCCTCACCCCGCCAAGGACGCGCTCGACCACGTGGGATACCGCCTCAAACGCGCCCATGCCGCCCTGCGCCGCGCCATGGACCAGGCGCTGCGCGAGCACGACCTGACCGTTCCGCACTACGCCTGCCTCGAAGTCCTCGCCGCTCGCCCCGGCCTGTCGAACGCGGAGCTCGCCCGCGCCACCTTCGTCACCCGCCAGTCCATGAACGTGGTCCTGCGCGGGCTCCAGGAAGCGGAGCTGATCGACCGGCCCGCTTCCGTAGAAACCGGCCGGGCCCGCCCCACCACCCTCACCGGCGAAGGCCGACGCCGCCTGAGCGCAGCACAAGGAGCCGTCTACGCGATCGAGGCACGCATGATCGAAACGGTACCCGGCGAACGCCTGACCGGACTTCTCGAAGACCTCGACCGGATAGCGCGCGCACTCACCGAGTGACGGCAGCGTCGGCGACCGCAGTTGCCCAACTCGCCTCGTCCCCGATCTGACCGAACTGCACAACTGGCTGGCCGAACGCGGCATGACCGACCGGTACTTGGCCACGGGCGTCGAGACCGTGCTGCCCTTCCCTCACAACGAGCTCGGCAAGGTCCGCAAGAACGTCCTCCGGCACCGGCTCACCAGCACCCAGCCACTGTCCACCACCGACTCCTGAGCCCCGTCCCACCCCACACACCCTGCATGACCAGCAAAAACATGGATCGCCCCGCACAATCCTGTGAGGGGCGATCCACCTCCCCGAAAAGCAAAACGGCCGGACGACCCAACCCTCCGTCAGATCGGCGTCGGCTGGGTCCTTGGCACCCACACGCCGCGCAGGCTCCTCCTGGCCGCGCCCGCAGGGCACGAGTCCCGATGCCGGCAGGCCGGACGTGGTGTTGTGCGGCACCGCGCATCCGGGGATCGGTGGTCGCACCAGGATGCGCGGGGTTCAAAGGGCCCTGGCGGGCGCGGCGTTGTCGAGGCGGTCCCAATCCGCAGCGAGAAGGGCATCCGCTGGGGCGGACGCCCCCTCAACGCCGCAGCCTGACCGACCGCGAACCGCAGCCCCGGAGTGCCGAAAGGGACAAGTTCACGAGAAGGACAGCGACAGAAGGACGACTCAGGAGGCGGACGGCTCGATCTCCCCCGCAAAGACGATGACTTGGTCGATGAGGCTCCGCCGCAGATGGACGACGTCCGTTCCCGCCAGGCGGGGGCCTCCATCCGGCGTGGTGAAGACCCACCGGTACCGGGCCCACTCGTCAGGCATGTCCACCGCTGAGCAGCGCACCATCGTGCCGGTCCCCGCCGGGTGGCGCCGGATGTCCAGCACGAACCGCTCGACCGCCGCGATTCCTTCGCTGCGACCCAACGGCCCCCAGAAGACCACGTCTGAGGTCAGGGCCTGGGAGAGCAGGGCAGTCACATAGCTGTCGTCCGAGGCGTTAAACGCGGAGATGAACGTGTCGATCGCTGAGCGTGCCGTCTCTTCCTGCATGCCCCAGTAATACCAGCCGTTGCGCGTGCGCTCGTCCCGCGAGCCGCTTTCCGATCACGGTGGACCGTCCCGGTCACAGCACTAGCTGTACTGACCGGGCACGTTGATTGAGAACAGGGGACCTGATCGGCAATCACGATGCGGGGGTTGAGTGTCTGTCAGCCAGGTCCCTGGCGAGCTGACTGATGCGTGCGCGGGCCGTCTCAGGGGCGAGCACCTCGATGTGGTCGCCGAACTGAAGAAGCTGACGCACCGACTCGATGTCGGGGTAGCGCACGACGACGACGCACGAGCCTTTTTCCGCGTCGGAGACATGATGGATGCGGGTGCCGAGGATGCGCCGCGCCAGGTCGAGACCCTTTTCCGGCAGGCGGATGGTCACGCTCACGCGATCTTGCTCCTCAGTGCGTTTCTTCAACACGGCCCATCTGGTGCGGAGGGTTTCGCCTGGTTGGAGCACGGCTGGTGCGTCTAGCTGTTCGAAGGCTGACAGTCGTTCCAGAGCGAGCAGCCGGCTGTCGCCCTGGTCATCGGCGACGAGATACCAGCGACCTGATTTCGCCACGATCCCGTACGGGTCGACCACCCGTGTCGAGGCCTGGCTCTCGGCGCTGCGCCGGTACAGGATTCGAAGGCGTCGCCGGTGTCGCAGGGTCGAGGCCAGATCCGATACTTCGACCGCTGCCTCGGGGGCAGCAAACCACGCGGTGCTGTCGACAAGCACAAGGTCAGCCAGCCGCAGCGGGCTCGGCGACTCAGGTGCTGCAGCCTGGCGGGCGGCGATCTTGCGCTCGGCCGACTCCCACGCCGCAGTTAGGCCCATTCGCTCACGTAGTGCGCTGTCCAAGCCGGCCACGGACAGGGCCTCCAGTTCTGGTGGTTCCAGATGGGATGCGCTGAGCCGTGCACTGGGGAGCAGGACGATCCCGCCGTTCCGCCCACGTTCGGCATAGACGGGCACGCCCGCTGTCGATAGCGCCTCGACGTCCCGCAGCACAGTCCGCCGGGACACCTCAAGACGCGCGGCGAGCTCCGTGGTAGTGAGCCGCTGACGGGTCTGCAGGAGCAGCAGGAGATGCAGGAGCCTTGAAGCCTTCATGCTTACCCATGTTCTCAGAAAAGGTGACAGGTTCCGTCGCGATTGAGTGATCCACTGGGTGCTGGACCGAGAAATCAACGAGTTGAGGAGCACTCCATGCCCGCACCGAACCTGTTCCTGATCGGCGTCCGCGACGCCGAGGCCGCCACCGCCTTCTACGGCGACCTGTTCGAGATCGAACCGACCTTCACCAGTCCCCACTACGTAGCCTTCGAAGCTGCCCCCGGTGTCCTGTTCGCACTGTGGACGGGCTACAGCGAGCACGCGGTCCCGAGCCTCCCTCGTACGACAGAGATCGGACTCATGGTGCCGGGGCCATCGCAGGCGATTGACGAGATCTTCACGAGGTGGGCCTCGAAGGGGGTCCACGTTGTGCAGGAGCCGCATGATGCTGTCTTCGGCCGCACGTTCGTGATTACGGACCCTGACGGCAACCTCATCCGAGTCTCCCCGGTCGACTGACCTGCACTATCCCTCCCCGCATATCTCCAAGCTGAAGGGCCGGCCACCATGGCCGGCCTTTCAGCCTGTCTCGTGGTGCGCCGCGAAAGTTCCGCCGGTGATTATTGAGCGGTCAGGCGTTTGTTGATGTCCTCGACGTCGAACTGGCTGGGGTCGAAGGCGCCGCCGACCCATTCGAGGAGTTCGTCGTGTTCCTCGTGTTCGGGGTCGGTGATGGCTTCGAGGAAGTTCGCGTAGCCCCACGGGCCGCCGCAGTCCTCGGGCGGACAGGCCCGGCGACCGGTCAGGCAGCGGGGATAGGCCGTTTCGGGGTCCCGGGGCAGGGCCTTCTCCACCTCGATGCGGTGCACCCAGTCGTCACCGAAGTCGTAGGTGTAGCTGATCTTGTCCCCGGCGGCTGGCGCGACGGCATGGAGCGGGACCTTGCGTTCGTCGCGGTGGCCGAGCTCGCTGTCGCGGCGGCCGTAGTCACCGGCCGGGGTCTCGAAGAGGTGCATGTGGTAGTTCTCCCAGCCCATCGCCTGCTGGATCACCAGGTGCAGGCGATCGAGCGTGAGGTCGGCCGGAACCTGCAGCCGCCGCCAGACCGGCGGGCGGATGTCGGTCAGGGTGACCTTGATCTGCAGGACGGAGTCAGCGGGCATGGCACGGTTCCTTCGCAGCGACGGCGCTCTCGTCCTCAGTCTGGCGGGGCCGCCCCTTGTAGTTCCAACTGAACGGGCGGGCAGTCTCGTTGTGGGCGATGGCGAAGTCGGTGACCTTCTCCAGCAGGTCGGCGCGGGAGGAGAAGTCCCCGTGCCGCAGGACGGCGCGGGCCAGGAGCGAGAAGAAGATCTCCACCTGGTTCAGCCAGGAGGCGTGTTTGGGGGTGTAGTGCGCCACGATGCGGGGGTGTTTCGCCAGCCAGGCCCGGGTGGCCTTGGAGGTGTGCGAGGAGCCGTTGTCCAGCACCAGATGGATCGTCAGATCTGTGGGAATGCATCGCTCCAGCCGGGCCAGGAACCGGATGAAGTGCGCGGAGTCGTTGCGCGGCAACTCCTCCACGACGGCCTGTCCTGTGTGCACGTCCAGCGCGGCGGTGACCGAGACGGTGCCGTGGCGGACGTACTCGAACTCCCGCCAGCGCACCCGCCCGGGGCCGGGCGGCCGGTCGGGGTGCTTGCGGGAGCGGGCGGCCATCGCGGTCTTCTCGTCCACCGAGAGCACCACCGAGCGCGGCGGGCAGGTGCGGTAAAGGTCGCAGACCTCGGCCGCCTTGCTGAAGAACTGTGGGTCGGCGGGCCGGGTCAGCCAGCCGCGGACCCGGTGCGGCTTGACCTGGAGCGCGGCGAGGATGCGCCCGGCCTGGGAGGCGGAGTTACCGGTGTCCGCCAGGTGAGCGGCGATCAGCCGGTCGACCAGCCACCATAAGGGCGCGGCGGCGTACTGGTGGCCGTCGCGACGATCCGCAGCCGGACCTCCGGCCCGTACACGGGCGGCCGGCCCGAACGGGGCCGGTCCTCCAGCCCGGCCAGCCCCTCTTGGGCATATCGGTCGCGCCACCGCACCACCGTGGAGACATCCACCCGCACGATCTCCGCTATCCGCCAGGCCGAGCACCCACCAGCAGCCAGCAGGACTATACGAGCCCGGCGGACCACACGCTGTGGAGCGGTATGCGCACGCACCCGCTCCAACAGCACGCAACGATCATCAGGATCAAGCACCATGCCCGATCAACGAGCCGATGGCCATCGGCGGAACTTCCGCGGCGCAGCACCAGGCTGCTCGATGGCGATATGGGTTCGTGACCGCCTCCACGGGCCGTCGAACGACAAGGACTTCGCCGACTGGTATCGACGTGACGGTCGTCTGCGCCTCTCACCTCGGTTCAGCGGATGTGAAGGCAGTCTTCGGCTGGTCATATGCTCCGCCCAAGGCACGCAGACACTCGGCACGAAGGCCGTAGGTATGAGCCTGTCGCATCACGTTGTTGGGCGTGGGCCCATCCACCATCCATCGGTGACGACATCGGCCGGCGACCGACCGAGTTCCGATCCGTGAGGCGGCCGTATCGCTCAACCCACACCTTCTCGGCCTCGGCCGAGCCGCTTCGCACACGGTGACGCGTACATGCGCACCCTCGTCGGCTCCCCGGACTGGGCGGGTCCGGCGAGACCGGAGCAACGAGCGCCCAAGTCACCGGTTCCTGGTGGCGTCGTTGACGAGTTTCACCAAGACCCGCCGCCGCTCCTGGGGGCTTTCGTTCGCGGCCTCCCCCAGCATGAGCGTGACCGCCGAGGGCACGGCCAGCCACCACGCCGCCAGCGCGCGGGCGGAATAGAGCAGGTACGCCGGAGCGACGTCGGTGCGCAGGAACCCGTCGGCCTGAGCCTTGGCGACCGCGCGGACATTGTCCGCGTAGTGCTCGGACCGTTCCCGGGCCGCGGCGAGCGACGCGCGGCCGGACTGTAGCGGATCCGGGTCCAGCCCCTCCCACAACAGCAACCGCAGGTAGTGCGGGTAGGCCCGGTGGTAATCCCATACCCGGCCGGCGAACTCCCCGAGGTCCGCGGCCTGTTGCTCGGCCAGCGGGACGGCGACGGCGAGCTTACTCATCTCCTGTTCCAGCACCGCACTGAACAGTTTCTGCTTGCTGCCGAAGTACTGGTAGATCCGCTCCTTGTTGACCCCGGCACGGGCGGCAAGGCGATCCACCCGCGCGCCCAGCGGGCCGTGTTCGCTGTACTCGAAGACGGCGGCGTCCAACAGCCGCTGCCTGGTTCGCTCGGTGTCCCAGGCCATGACGTCATGGTACCAATCTCCAACTCGCCAGTTGTACTCGTTCGGACAGCACGTTAAAATCCAACTCACCAGTTGCATATTTCGTCCGCAGTGGAGCATCGATGGGCGATGGATCAACAACCAGAGCAACGTTGCAGGACGTCTTCCGCACGGTCTCGGAAACCGGATTCGGTGAGAGATTTCTCGACCGGCTCGCCGACGACCTCGTGTTCACCGCCGCCGGGACCTCGCCGCTGGCCGGGCGCTACACCAGCAAGGCCGAGTACAGCGAAAAGGTCCTCGCTCGGCTGCACGAACGATTGGCCACCCCGATCCGCCCGACGGTCGAGCAGATGCTCGTGGACGGGGAGTGGGCGATGGTGCGCTTCCGTAGCGCGGGTGTCCACGGGCACAACGGGGCCGATTTCAGCATGCAGTACTGCTGGTTGATCCGGGTCGTCGACGACCGGATCGTCGAGATCACCGGTTTCTACGACACGAAGAAGATGATCGATTTGTTCGCCTGAGGACTGTTCACGTCGAGACTCGGCGTCGGCTCGCTGCTCGTGACACGACCGCGGTGGCAGCCAAGTAGCCGACCTGAACCGGCCTTTGGCCCATCCACCGGATTCCCACGCGAGAAAGGGCTGCCGATGAACGACAGCAAGTCCCTGGACGACCGGCTCCGCGTCATCGAAGACCGCCTGGCGATCTACAACCTGCTTGCTTCGCACCCGCTCAGTGCGGACACCGGCGAGCCGGACTTCATCGAATCCATCTACACGGAGACCGTCGTGTTCGACCGCGGCGCCGGACTGTCTGGCGCACACGGCCGCGACGCGATGGTCGACCTCGTCGAAAGCGCAGCACACCACACCGCGATCGCCGGCGGGCTCGCGCACTTCGGCAACCTGCCGCTCGTCGAACTGCACGGCGACACCGCCGTCGCCACGTCATACATCGCCCTCATCACGCCAGACGGGAAGGGGCAAGAGCGCGAACTGGCGAACCACGGAACATCGACCGGGTTCCGCATCCATCGCCTCGTCGCCAACCGATGGTCCCTCGTCCGCGAAGACGGCCGGTGGTCGATCGCGGCGCGGACCGTCCTGCCCATGGACGGCAGCGGCCCCGCACTGGAGATGGTCCGCCAGGCCGCCACCTACTACGCCGACCGCTGAACGATCCCCCACGTACAACGACGTCCACCAGGCTGCGGGCGGACTTCATGACCGCCGCACCTGCCAGTCGCTCCACCGCTCGTAGGAGATCTTCAAGGCGAGTGCCCCGACGCGCCAACACAACGGGGTCACCTGGCCGCAGGCGGCACCAGAGCTGGATCCGTCAGAAGATCGCCAGTGGATTGACCGGGATGCCGGTCAGGCCGTGGATGCGCGGAGGTGCCACCGTGAGCAGGAAGGCGTAGCGGTTGAACTCCGCGCAGACGGCGGCCAGTTCTTCCAGTTCCGCGACGTCGATCAGGGGCATGCCCAGCAGCGGCAGAGCGACGCGGTGCAGGGGGCCGGGGACGGCGGGATCCACCGGCGGGTGGGCGTCGCCGAGGTCGCCGGCGTACAGGGACACGCCGCGCCGGTGCATCCACCGCACCGCGTCCAGGCTGATGCCCGGCATCGGCCTGTCGGGGTCGATGGTGTGGACCCACCCACAGCGCACCACCAAGGCGTCCCCGGACTCCAGCCGTACGCTCTGGCGCGTCTCGGCCGCCTCGAAGTCCTCTGAGGTGATGGGGTGCCCAGCGGGCAGCGGGCCGTCGAAGGCCAGGTCGAGCAAGACGCCCCGGGTGGCGATCCCGGCGGCGAACGCTGCCGTGGAACCGTGCCGCACGCCGGCCGGTGTCACGCTCTCGGCGAGGGGGCGCCCCGGGTAGACCTGGCCGTCCAGGGTCTGGTGGCTCAGGGCGTCGAGGTGGGTCGAGCGGACGTGATGGTTGGTCACCAGCATCACGTCCGCCGTCGCGGGTGCGCCTCCGGTGTACTGCATCAACTGCTGGACCGGCGAGACGTCCTGGGTCGTGGGCGCGAAGGGCCCGCTGACGAGCGGTGCCGGCCGGATCGGCTGGGCCAGTGAGACCGCTCGTCCGGTACGGGCCTCCGCGGCGCCCCTGGCCCGGGCTTCCTCGGTGATCAGGTTGAGCGTGCCCAGCTCGTCGCCCGGACCCCATCGGCCCCAATTGCTGGGGAAATCCTGCTCGTTGGCCGTTTTGGTGGCGTCGTTCTCCGGTTCCGTACTCATGGCGATGAACCTATGGGAAAGCGTCGGCCGCCCTTCCGGTGGGTGTGCCGCGGCCTCGTGGTCTACGGCCGCCGGGGGCGGGAGTCGGGCAGCGGTGTCATCGCGGGTGACCCAGCCCCGCGACGAGGAGCGAGACCAGTCGTCGTGCGTCGTATCGGGGGTCGCTCTCGGCGCCGATGCAGAGGTTTCCGATGCCGCGCATGAGCTGGTAGGCATCGATCCCGGAATGGATCTCACCGGAGTCGGCGGCAGCGTCGAGGAGTTGGGCGCACACCGGCAGCAGACGTTCGAGGAAGTAGGTGTGCAGCGTCTCGAAGCCGGCGCCGTCGCCCTGCATGGCGGCGGCTAGGCCGTGTTTGGTGACCAGGAAGTCGACGAAGAGGTCGATCCACTCCCCCAGGGCGGCATGGGGTGTCGGGCCTGCCGCCAGTAGCGCTGGGCCGGCCTCGGCGCAGGCGTCGATCTGGTGCCGGTAGACGGCGATGACGAGGTCCGCCCGGGTCGGAAAGTGCCGGTAGATCGTGCCCAGGCCGACGCCGGCCTGGGCCGCAATGTCGCGGACCGGCGCTTCCACTCCCGAGGCGACGAAGACCGCGGCGGCAGCCTCCAGCAGGGTCTGCTGGTTGCGCCGGGCGTCCTTGCGCTTGGACTGGGACGAACTGCCCGAACCCTGGCCGCTGTCGCTCACCGCGGCACTCCTTCCGTGAGGTGCATTGCAAACCGGAACGACGTTCCGTATCGTTAGCGGAGCAACGTTCCGTTTCCATCCGATGGTACCGGCGAGCGAGCCACCGAGGCCGCTGCTGCCGCCATCACGCTCCACCCGGGCAGAAGAGCACGGCCCGCCGGCGACCGACGCCGATACGGCATCACACGAGCAGCACTCCTCACTTCCCCACCCGAGCCAGCCCCGCGACGCCGCCAGCGAGCCAAACAGCACGAAGACACTGAACGAAAGGCACCTCCATGTCCAACTCGAAGACCGCGAACGCCCAGCAGATCGCGGACACACCCGCCACGACGGTGGTATCCGCGAGGCCGGTCGTCCTGTCCGCCCCGGGCCGCGGCGAGGACCTCCAAGTCCGCGTCTCCGCCCCCGCGACCGGCAGCAACCTGCCCGTCATCCTCTTCTCCCACGGCTTCGGTTGGTCGATGGACGGCTACGCCCCGCTGGCGGACCACTGGGCCGCACACGGCTTCGTGGTCATCCAGCCCACCCACCTCGACTCCCGCACGCTCGGCATCCCCGCCGAGGACCCCCGCACGCCGCGGATCTGGCGCTTCCGCGTCGAAGACCTGACCCGCGCGCTCGACGGACTCGACGTTCTGCAAGCCTCCGTGCCCGGCCTCGCCGGACGACTCGACAGCGACCGCATCGCCGTGGCCGGCCACTCCTGGGGAGCCCAGACAGCGAGCACGCTGCTGGGCGCCCGCGTCCTCAACTCCGAGGGCACGCCCGGCGAGGACATGTCCGACCCCCGCGTCACGGCCGGTGTGCTCCTCGCCCTGACCGGCCTCGGCGATGACCTGACCCCGTTCGCCGCCGAGCACTTCCCCTTCATGAGGCCGTCCTTCGCCACCATGACCACACCGGCCCTCATCGTCGCCGGCGACCACGACCAGTCCCACCTGTCCGCCCGCGGACCGGACTGGTTCACCGACCCCTATACCCACAGCCCGGCGAACAAGAGCCTGCTCACCGTGTTCGGAGCGGAGCACTCGCTCGGCGGCATCCCCGGCCGCCAGGTCGCCGAGACGACGGACGAGAGTCCCGAGCGCGTCGCCCTTGTCCAGCGCCTCACCACGGCCTTCCTTCGCAGCGCCCTGCACGGCGAGGACGCCGACTGGAAGGCGGCGGCCACCGCACTGGAGGGCGACCCCGCCGCGCTGGGGAGGCTGTGGAGCAAGTAGACGCATGCACCAGGGCCACGGCGCGGTGCCGGTACGTGGCACGAGGAGCGAACACCCGGGCACCCCCGCCCCGAGCCGTGAAGTGCCGCCCACCCCCGACCGGCACCTGGCAGAGATGGTCGACGCCACCAAGCAGTCCGCATCGCACGTCATCCGAACGAACAAGGACCCAACGCCCATGACGCAGCCCCTCCCTCCGCGCTTCGGGATCATGACGGCCCCCTCGCAGGTCGACTACCACGACATCCTGCGGGTCTGGCACGAGGCCGACGCCATCCCGGAGATCGAACACGCCTGGCTGTTCGACCACCTCATGCCGATCGGCGGCGACCCCAACGGGGTTACCTACGAAGGCTGGACACTCCTCTCCGCCCTCGCGGCCCACACCCGGCGACTGCGCCTGGGCGTACTCGTGACGAGCAACCGCTTCCGCCCGCCCGCACTACTGGCCAAGATCGCCGCGACCGTCGACGTCGTCTCCGGCGGACGCCTCGACTTCGGCATCGGCGTCGGATCTCGTCCCAGCCACCCCGCCGCCCGACGCGAGTACGAGGCCCATGGCCTGCCCTTCCACGACACCGACCGCGCCGTGGCCCACCTCTCCGAAGCCTGCACCGTGATCCGGCGACTGTGGACCGAGGCCGAACCCTTCGACTTCCACGGCACCCACATCCAACTGACCGGCGCCTTCGGCACCCCCAAGCCCGTTCAACGCCCCCACCCGCCCCTCCTCATCGGCGGACGCGCCGCCTCGACCCTGCGGGTCGTGGCCCAGCACGCCGACGTGTGGAACATCCCTGGCGGTGACATCGACGACGCGGTACGGCGCAGCGCGCTGCTGGACCGCTACTGTGCCGAGATCGGCCGCGACCCCGCCGCCATCACCCGCTCCACCGTGCTGCCGGTCTCCTACACTCACCCCGACGCGACCCGGAACGCGATCGGCGAGGCCACCAGCGCCGGGTTCCAGCACATCATCCTCGGCCTGCCGGCGCCCTACCCCGCGGGCGTCGCACGATGGATCGCCGACGAACTCATCACCAGTTCGCTCCGGGAACACCGCTCGGCGTGAACGTGAAAACGCCACGCCCCAGAACGGAATAGCAACGTTAGTGATGCGCCCCGACCTCACCGCCGACGTTGAGCAGGGGCCACCAAGTGGCATCACCCCCACCCCGCACATCAACTTTGATCAGGGTTCACTTTCCTGGCCTTACGGAATGCTTACCAATTGACATAGCCTCTGACCAAAACGAGATCAGCGGCACCTGATCAAGACTCATCAGCCGGATTAATTACGGCATTCTTACAGCGCGGAAAATCTGCTTGCCGCATTCACGCCCGCCCAATTGAATCGTGGTTACCGGGAGGCGTTCCGGGTGGCCGAATGGGTCGACCACCGAGAGTCAACCGGTGCCGCTGAAGGGCGGCCAAACCCAAAGGGGATGGTCACGTGTTTCGCGACAAGGGGACGACAATCTCGAAAGAGGGCAGTCGGGCGTCTCGCGGCAAAAAGCTCGGGAGGGCGCTCGCGGTAGGGGCATCCGTCGTCGCACTCGCCTCGGTGTCGTTCGTGGGCGCGGGTCCGGCGTACGCGGGCAGCAACGGCCAGATGGTCGGCGTGTCGACCAGGTACTACCCTAACGCCCGCGTTTGCGGGAACAACCAGAACAACGTTTACACCTGCACGCCTTGGTTCCGGGCCGGCTCCGCTCCGCGGGTCTACCCGAACTACTGGTTCAAGGGCTACGTCCAAATCAGTAGCGGGTCCGGACTCGTCGCACGCAAAAGCATCCACGTATACGTTCCGGTGAGTCAGGGAAGTGACTACTTCATCTACGACGGCTTCGCCAAGTACACCTTGTAGCCATCCCGGCTGAGCCAAGTAGGGAGCGCCGGTCGGATTTCTGATTCCCGAACCGGCGCTCCCTGCCGAAGGCGGTTGCCACCAGAACTCACCGTCAGGGAAAGCGATGACCGCCGCGGCGAGCGCGCGGCAACCGAAGAGGGGAAATCTTGGCATCGTCGAATGCCGATCGCGTCTCTAAGTCCTGTCCCGTAAATGATCTACGAAGGGGGTGAGATGTATGGCGGGGCCGCCAGGGGCGTGTTCAGTCTGGCGGCATTGGCTCGATCGCGGCGGATACTTCAGCGAGAAGCGACTCGACCCCCGCTCCCCAACGCGAGCTCACCACCAGGTCCCGTGCCGGGTCGACCCATAGCAGGTGGCCGCCGCCATTTCCTCGGGCGCAGCGTCCGGTGGACGGGGCCTTGGGCCACACCGTGCGGTGGTCGTTCAACCACCAGGAGAGCCCGTAGTTGGGCTTGACCGGGCAGGGCCGCCACATCTCCTCGATCCATGCGGCGGACAGCAGCCGGCGCCCGCCCCATTGCCCATTCCGAAGGCAGAGTTGCCCGATCCGGGCCAGGTCGAGAGCATTGATCCACAGTCCGCCGCCCCAGTGTGCACCGCCGGACACTACGGCGATGCGGCGGCCGTCGATCTCAACCGTGGAGTCGGCGTAACCGTGCCAGGACCACCCGGACGAGGCCCCGATCGGCTCCATGATCCGCTCGCGCAGCGCCTCCGGCAGGAGCCGACGGAGCAGGACGGTGAGGGCGAGGGCGGTCAGGTTCACTCGGACATCGTTGTAGGCCCAACCCGCTCCGGGCGGCCCGCCGGCCGACTCCGTTCCCTCACGGGTGCTCTGGGCGTCGGCCCAGGTCGGCTTGGACCACAACTCGCCCTCCCACTGGCTGGACTGGTCCAGCAGATGCCGCCAGGTGATCTTCCGCGCGTGCGCGCCGCCGAACTGCGGCAGGTCGACCGAACGGCACACGGGCTCGTCCAGCCGGAGCAGTCCGTCATCGAAGGCCAGCCCGGCCACCAGGGACAGGACGCTTTTTGTGGCGCTGAAGGCCATCTCCGTCCGCTCCGGATCTCCCCAGGAAGCGAGTACCACGCCGCGCCGCACGACGACACCGCTCGCCCCGCGCCCGTCGAGCAGAGGGCCCAGCACCTCCCGATGTGAGACATCGCCGACCTGGGCGGCCAGGTAGGACCCCATGCTCTGGATACCCGGTATCGCGCACTCAGCCTGTTCCTTGGCGGCACGTGCCAGCCGGGCGGCATCCACCCCCGACCACGGTTCGCCGGCATCCCCGCCCCTGTCCAGACACTGCCCTACGTTTTCCATCAACCCCGCCCTCTACGCGTCTGCGGAACGTCCTGATGCTCCTACCCCACGAGCCCCCGACTGTCACCGGCGCACTGACCTGGCGGATCGTCCTGGGATGATCTTGAGGTGGCTGGTGTGATCACGGCGTCGGAGCCGTCTTGGATAACTCCGTTCACCGGGCTGAGCCCGCGCCAGTTGAGCGAGGTGGTCAATGCGCTGCGGCGCGAGGGCGCGGATCCGGTGTGCAAGGGCCGGCCGTGGAGCCTGCCGCTGGAGGACCGAGTGCTGCTGGCCGCCGACTACTGGCGGACCAATCTGACCCTGCGCCAACTGGCGCCGCTGTACGGGGTGTCCAAGTACGCGGTCGCCCGCATCATCGGCTACCTCGGGCCGTCGCTTGCCCTCTGACAACGCAAGCGGTTCGGCAAGGACGCCGTGCTGATCGTGGACGGCACCCTGATCCCCATCCGCGACCACCGGGTCGCCGAGCAGTCGAAGAACTACAGGTACTCGACCAACCACCAGGTCGTCATCGACACCGACACCCGGCTCGTCGTCGCCGTCGGCCGGCCACTGCCCGGCAACCGCAACGACTGCAAGGCGTGGGAGCTGTCCGGTGCCAAGCATGCCGTCGGCAAGACCACGGTGATCGCGGACGGCGGCTACCGGGACACCGCCGACCGGCCAGAGCCTGGCGCGCTGGCAGGTCCTCGCCGAGGTCGAACACGAAGCCGCCCCAGTCGGGGCCATCGCCTGCCGACTCGGCCACACGCGCCAGGCAGTCCAGCGCGTCGCGGACCTGCTCGTCGAGGACGAACTCGCCTGCTACCGGCCCAATCCCGCGCACCAGCGGGCCAAGCTGCTCAAGGTCACCCCGACCGGCCGCGCCGCACTGCACAGGATGCAGGCGGCCTACACCCAGCTTGCTCTGCGCACCACCGAAGGTCTCGACCCGGAAAGGCTCGACCTCGCACGCGAGACCCTCGGTGAGCTGCAGCGCCGCCTCGAATCCGAACTACCCTGACCCATCGAATGGCGCGGCAGCACCCAGGGGATCTCGGCACACAGACCCCCGGCGGGACCGCCATCAGGACCCACCTCGCCCACCCGGCCGACACACCGGTCAGGACCTGGGCGCAGACCGTCGAAGACGCCCGTAGATCGAAGACGCCCGTAGATCGAGCGCCGAGAGAACTCCAGCGCAGGGCATGAGGGCGATCACCCTCGTCACGCTTAACTCTGCGACGAAATACTGACCTCGGCTCGTCAGGGTGATGTTGGGTCATCGAGGGTGAGGCCGGTTCCGGCGATGAAGCCGTCGAGGGTGTCGGGCCGGTACTGGAGGCGCTTGAGCCGGTTGCGGACGAGTGCCTCGAGGCGGTCCAGGGCCACGACGGCGAGGTTGGCCAGGCTGCGTTTGACGTGTGCCCACACCCACTCGACCGGGTTCAGATCGGGTGAGTAGGCCGGCAGCAGGAATACCGTCAGCCATTCCCGTTCGTCGATCAACTTCCGCATCCTGCGGGAGACATGCGTGTTCAGCCGGTCCCACACCAGGACGATCGGTGCCTTGACGAGCTGATGGGCGCCGTCGATCAGCGCGATGAAGTCGCGCTCGCTCATGCTGCGGCGCTTACCCTTGCCCGCCGGGTGGGCGATCAGCCGGTGGCACAGGCGGGTCCGCGAGCCGGGCCGCATGGCGACCAGCCCGGCCACCGACAGGCGTCCCGATCGTCGTCCGCTGACCGTCACAACCGGCGTCACACCGCGCCGGCCCCAGGTGCGTCCCCTGGGCGGCTTGCGGGTGAACCCGGCTTCGTCCTCGAAGCAGAGGTAGCCCCCGCAGGCCGCCCGGGCTCTTTTACCTCCGCCCAGGTCGCCTCCTTCCACACCTTCACGGCCTGCTCGTCGCGCTCGGCCACCCGCCGCGCGGGAACCTGCGGGGAGAAGCCGAGCCGGTGCATCAACCGGGTGGCACCCGAGACGCTGTAGGAGACGTGGAACTTCCTGCCGATCAGCGTGACCACTCGCGCCGCGGTCCACACCTGGTCCTCCACCCACCCGTGCGCGGCCGGACCCTGGTCGAGATACACGGCGAGTTTCGCCAGGCAGCGTGGCGACAGCCGGCACCGGCCGCCACCGGGCCCTCGTGAACCAAGCGCATCGGCGCCGCCCTGACGCCACAGCTGCTGCCACTGATAGGCCGACTTCACGCTCACCCGCAGCCGCCGTGCGACCTCCGGCGGCTTGATCTTCTGCTCGAACAGCTCGACCGCCTGCATCCGTACAGCCTCGCGACGCTGACGTCCCGCAGCGGTAAGCCCGCCCCCATCTGCATATCTCACACACCACGAGATACAGACAACGCGCCCGCCTCACCAGCGACTTCGCCAAAGATCACCCTGACGAGCCGAAGTCAGTAAGGGAGTTCGGTAGGAACGGTCGGTCAGCCGGAGCGCATTGCTGCTGGGCCGTTCCTGCGCACGCATTGCCACCTTCAGCACCGGATCCCCCGGTGAGCGAAACCGGGGATCCTCCGGATCATTGCCCTTCCATCGCCGCACGCGCAGTCCGCGGAAGGACGCCCTCGCACCCAAGCGGCCCCCCATACGCTCCTGGCGGCACCCTCACGCCCGACGGCGGCCTGCCCAGATCAGACGTTTCGCAGAGCGACCACCGATGGCATCCCAATCAACCGTTCTGCTCATGATCCCCACCCGCGAGCAGTGCTCAGCGCGTGCGGAGACGCCATCACCGCAGGAACCAGCCCTCACGGAAATGCGGCCCCTGAAGCGTCCCTCCAGCGCCGGTTGGCGCCCTCGGCGGCGCCCACTAGATCGACTTAGAGGTCGCGCAAATAGAGTGGTGAGGTATGGCCCTGGTGGTCGGGCGGGCACAGGCATTGATGATCATGAGGTGTCTACGCTTCGTGATCGCCAGAGGTGTCCGTGCCTACGTTGCCATCATGGCTGACTACCCCCGCTGTGGGACCAATTCGCCGCGTTGATTCCCGTCCGTAGCCTGATCCGCAAAGCCTGGGCCCTCTACCGGTGGGACACCCGACCCACGCGCCGCCCTGATGACCACCCATGCGCGCGGCCTCTTACTCGTTTAGCGGTTGTCGTAGGCCGTGCGAGCGGCGTCGATGTGTGGCAGGTGCGTGATGCTCCATTCGAGCAGCGGCGCGGTGGCCTCGCGCAGGCTCCGGCCCATCGCGGTCAGTTCGTAGCTGACGTGCGGCGGCATGACGTTTCGGACCGTGCGCGTCAGGATCCCGTCGCGTTCGAGGTCGCGCAGCGTCACGGTGAGCATGCGCTGGCTGATGCCGTCGATGGCCCGCTTGAGCTCGGTGAAGCGCAACGGCTCGTCCTTGAGCATGCGCACGATCAGCAGCGCCCACTTGTCCCCGACGATCCCGAGGACTTCACGGGTCTTGCACGGGTCCTGCACGGTTACCTCCTGAGAACCGGGGCACCGAAAAGTGCCGTATTGCCCGGGGGGCGTCATGGGGATCACGATGTTCGCGGTTACCAAAGAGTACCGAGGCACGAGGAGGAACCACACGACCATGGCCACATTTCTACTGGTACACGGCGCCTGGCACAACGGGCGAAGCTGGGACCGGGTGGTCCCGCTGCTGGAGTCGGCCGGGCACCGGGTGCTCGCGCCGTCGCTGACCGGCTACGGCGACAAGGCACACCTGCTGAGCCCCAAGATCGGGCTCGGAACCCACATCGACGACGTCACCGGCCTGATCGAAGACGAGCACCTCGACGACGTCGTGCTCGTCGGGCACAGCTACGCCGGGATGGTCATCTCGGGAGTCGCCAACCGGGTCCCGAAGCGGATCGCACATCTGGTGTTCCTCGACGCGATGGTCCCCGAAGACGGCGACACCGCTGTCGACGTCCTCCCTGTCACCAAGCAGCTCATCGACCTCGCCGTGGACGGCTGGCGAGTTCCGCCGATGCCCGAGCAGCCGCCGCCGCTTGGCTTGTTCGGCGTCACCGATCCCGACGACCTCGCCTGGTTGCGCTCGATGCTGTCGGACCAGCCGGTGCGGTGCCTGCGGGAGCCAGTCCTGCTGGACGACCCGGCCGCGCGCACAATCCCGCGCACACACATCCACTGCCGCGAGGGCCAGCCGGCAGACATCACCCGACGTCCCGTCCCGGCAGGCGAACGAATACGCGAGCTGCCGACCGGCCACGACTGCATGATCACCATGCCCGTCGAGCTCACCGCGCTGCTGCTCGAGACGGCCTAGAGGCCGCACACAGGGGTGATCATCAGGAGTACCTGTGCCCGCGTTGCCATCACGGCTGACCACCCCGCTGTGGGACCAGTTCGCCGCGCTGATCCCCGCCCGACCAGTGGTCGACCCCGCGCACCCACTGGGGTGTCATCGGCGGCGGATCAGTGATCGGACCGTGTTCGACAAGCTCATCCAGGTGTTGCGGTTCGGCTGCTCCTACGAGGCGATCGCCGACACCACGTGCTCGGCGTCCACGATCCGCAACCGCCGCGACGAGTGGATCAAGGCCGGGCTGTTCGCCGCGCTCAAGCGGATCGCGCTGGCCGCCTACGACCGCATCGTCGGCCTGATACTGGACCAGATCGCCGTGGACGGCTGTATCACCAAGGCCCCCGGCGGTGGCCAGTGCGCTGGTCCGTCCCCGGTCGACCGGCGCAAGCAGGGCATGAAACGGTCGTTGATGGTCGAGGGCCACGGCATCCCGCTGGGTCGCGTGCTGGCCGGCGCCAACCGGCACGACTCGCCACTGTTGGCTCCCACCCTGGACAAACTCGATGATCTCGGCCCGCTGCCCGCCGACATCACCGTGCACCTGGACTCCGGCAAGACCCGCACCGAGCTCGCCGGACGACACCTGCACGGCCAGATCGCCCACAAGGGCGAGAAAGCACCGATCCAGGCAAGTCAGCGCTGGCATGTGGAACGCACGAACGCCTGGCACAACGCCTTCAACCGGCTCCAACGCTGCTGTGCACGCCGCGAGGTCGTCATCGACGCCTTCTTCGACCTCGCCGACGCGATCCTCACCGTGCGTAGCCTGATCCGCTAAGCCTGGACCCTGTACCGGTGGGACAGCCGCCCGGCACGTCGCCCGTGATGATCACCAATTTACGCGGCCACTTGGCGGTTCGGTCAGCCATGATGGCAGCGCAGGCACAGGTCTCCCATGATCACGGAGCTTGTGCCTGTCCCGTCTGCCGCCTGGCTCCCACCGCCGCCTGCCAGTGCGGTCTCTCAACGCATGCTGGGCAAGCTCGGGGACATCGGGGTTCTGCCGGAAGGATGGCGGCGACGCTGCCTACCGCCTTCAGCGTCGCCATCCTTTTAGCGGGTATCTGTTGGCCGTCGTGGATGGGTCAGGCGGTCCGGGCCGAGGGTCGGCGCATCGTGTTCACGGGTGGGCAGGTGCAGTGCCGCACCCAGGCGGCGCCGACTGCCACGGCGGCGGGCATGCTCGCGAGCGCCGGAAGCAGGGCGAAGATTTGGAAGTACCCGAGGATGACGGAGAAGAGGAGCCCGATACCTCCGCCTATCAGTGCTGCTGCCATCACGATGACCGGCAGTGTCCTGGTGAGGGCCCGACGGGTGGCTTCACGTCCGGCTGCCTGGTGGCGCTCAAGGCGGCGCGAGACGGCGCGCAGGACCAGCCAGTAGCCGACGGCCGCACACAGCACCCAACCCACCCACATCCACGGGGCGTCGGTGGTGGTGCGGCAGTCGAGCGCGCAGGGATCGAGGAGGTGGGACATGGACACCAAGCAGAAGAACACAGCGGCAAGGGCGGGGACGGCGGCGCCCTTGGCCGCCGCGGCGCCGGTCTCCTTCAGGCGCCGGTGCTGCACCGGCAGCAGACCATGTTCGACCGCCCACGAGGTGACCAGCGCGTCCACGTCACCGCCGACGTAGGCGCTGACGGAGCGGCCGTCGGCGACTGCGGCGGTCAGGTCGGCGGCCAGTTCTTCGGCCATCTCCTGGGCCGCTTCCTCGTCCACCCCCAGGCGGTGCCACGTCTTCATGGCCTGGGATATCGCATTCTCGACGGTCATCGTCACAACCCTTTCTGCCCCGTCTTGGTGATCATGGTGGTGACGTTCAGGGCGAACTCGCTCCAGTCGCGGCGCATCGACCGGAGCAACTGCAGGCCCGCTTCGCTGGGCTTGTAGTAGGTGCGGGCGGGGCCGCCCTCTCCTGTGCGGCGTTCGACCTCGACCAGTTGACGCTTACGCAGGCGCGCCAAGGCCGGGTAGATCGAGCCGTCCGCGACGTCCAGTCCGGCTTTGCCGAGCCGGACGGTCATCTCGTAGCCGTAGACGGGGGCCTCCGCCATCAAGGCGAGCAAGCACATGTCCAGCACGCCCCGAAGCCACTGGGCATGTAGAGCGGATGTCTCCTCCATGGCCAGTACCTTACACAGCATGAATCTTGCACAGCAAGCTAGTGCTGTGCAAGATAGTCGGCCCCAGCTGTTCTGTCCGGGGATGCTGTGGCCGGAGTCATCACCCCGACGGTGGAGATTCGAACGCTCGCCAGCCGACCGGGGCAAGCAGGGCATCGACCACATCCTGGCCGGTGCACACGCTGCTACGAACAGCGGACCAACGTCATCGAAGCCTTCTTCGACCTCGCCTACACGATCATCACAGTCCGTAGCCTCATTCGCCGAGCCTGGACCACCCACAGCCGAGATACACATCGCCGCCGCCGACCATGACCGACCGCCTATCTGCGCGACCTCTTACGGCCTCTGGAAAATTTCGATAATCTTGCGTTCTATCGATAAATGGCTAGGCTGGCGGAGCACGGTCCGTGAGGCCGTTGCCGCTGGGACGAAGTCGTCGCCCTGCGCCGTCGGTGGTGCGGAGCGACGTCGGCCGAGGAACGGGAGTGTGCAGGATGAGTGATCCGCGCCGGGTGATGTGGAACGGGACCGTTCGGTCGCTGTCGCTGGCTGACCAGTTGCTGGCAGCGCAGACCGCCGGCTGTGAAGCCCTCGCGATCACCCCGTCCGACTACAACAGGTGGCTCGGATCGGGCATCAGCACGCGCGAGATGCGCGGCATGGCGGCCGATGCCGGGGTCGGTCTCAGCCATCTCGATCCTCTCGTCCGCTGGGTAGCTGCCTGGGAACCGCATCTGCCGGGCGGCGAGGAGTTCCCCGTCGAGACCGTCGCCTTCGACGAAGACGACTTCTTCCGCATGGCCGCCGCGCTCGGCGTCGAGTCGTTCACGGCTTGGGCGGGTTTCCCGCCCGGCAGGTACAGCCGTGAGCAGCTCGTCGACGCCTTCGGAGGTCTCTGCCGCCGGGCCGCGGTGGAGGGGCTGCGCTGTGACCTGGAGTTCATTCCGGTGTTCGGCATCCCCGACCTGCGCAGCGCTTGGGACGTCGTCCGGGGTGCGGACGCGGCCAACAGCGGCATCGTCTTCGATCTGTGGCACTACATGAGGGGCGGGCGCGACGACGCCCTGCTGGAGACGATTCCCGGTGAGCGCATCACCGGAGTCCAACTGTGCGACGCCGACGCGGAGGTCCCGGAGGGGATGTCCCTCGCCTACGACGGCCTCAACAACCGCAAGGCGCCGGGCGAAGGCGACTTCCCGGTCTCGGAGATCGTCGACGTCCTGCGCGCCATCGGCGGACTGAACAGCGTTGGCCTTGAGGTGTTCTCCCCCGCCTTCGACGCCATGTCAGCCGAGGAGGTCGGCGTGAGGACGCGGGCCGCTCTGGACGCCGCCCTCGCCCCCTGACTCTCCAGCGCGCGGTGTGCGGGTGCCCACCGCCCGATGACACGGAAAGGAGCGACATGAGCACGACGCAGAGGGCGTCCCCACCCCAGGCGGCATGGGACTCGGGCCTGCTCGGGACGTGGTCCCTGCGCAGCATCCGCGAGTTGAACGCCGACGGCACCCTCCTGGCCGAGCCGTACGGTCAACAGCCGTCGGGGAGGCTGCACTACGGACCGGCGCACCAGGTTGCCGTGGTAGTCCCCGGCCATGCGGACGCACCCGCAGTGGCGTACATCGGCGATTACCAAGCCGATCCCGATGGCGTCCTGCGGCACGTCGTCCGCGTCGGATTGCCGCCCTTCACCGAGGACCAGGTCCGGTGGGCACGGCTCGACGGCGACTCCCTGACCCTGTCCACCGACCACGAGGGGCGGCGCCGCATCGAGTTGCGGTGGACGCGCGCCTGAGCCACGGCCCGCTCCGGACCGCCCCTCCCGATCAACGACCCATGTGGCAGTTGGTACTTGGGCAACCGTCGACAACCCGCGGACGTGCCCCTCAAGAGAAGGAGAACGTGATGGCCCTGCACCGCCTGACGTCGATCACCCTCGGTGTCCCGGACGTTGAGGCCGCGGCCGGCTACTACGAGGAATTCGGTCTCACACCGGTGGGCGACGGGACGGTCCGCCGCTTCGCCACCCAGGAGGGCGGCGAGCAGTTGAAGCTCGCCCACAGCGCGCGCCGTCGGCTCACCGAACTCGGAGTCGGCGTGGACGACCAGGACGACCTGGACCGCGTGGCCGCCGGTCTGTCGAGGCTGGACGTGCCGGCTCAACGGGACGCCACCTCCCTGCGAGTCACCGACCCGAACTCCCACCTGACGGTGATCCTGGAGATCGCCCCGCACCTGGAGCAGACCCCGACCGAGCAAGTGCCGTACAACGGTCCCGGGCGTCCCTCGCGCCCCAACGTCCGTGCCCCCGGGGCGGAGCGGACGAACCGGGTGCGGCCGCGCAAACTGGGCCACGTGGTGATCGGCTCGCGCGACCAGGACGCGAGCCAGCGCTTCTTCACCGAGGGCCTGGGCTTCCAGGCCACCGACCACGTGCCCGGCCTGGCCAGCTTCCTGCGCTGCTCCACCGACCACCACAACCTCCTCGTCCAGAAGGCTCCGGTGGACTTCCTCCACCACACCGCCTGGGAGGTGGACGACGTGGACGAGGTCGGCCGCGGCGCCACCGCCATGTTGGAGGAGCATCCCGAGCGGCACGTGTGGGGGCTGGGTCGGCACCACATCGGGTCGAACTTCTTCTGGTACCTCAAGGACCCGGCCGGCAACTTCACCGAGTACTACAGCGACCTCGACTGCATCGTCGACGACCAGATGTGGAAGCCCTCGGTCGTCGACGGAGCCCGCGGCCTCTACAACTGGGGCCCGCCGCCCCCGCCGTCCTTCATCACACCGGAGGACCTCGCCGCCCTGATGACCGGCACACACAGCAGCCGCTGAATTCCACAGCTCACCACCACACAGGAGCAGTCATGCGCATTGGCAGGATCGGCGGCAGGCTCGCGCTGCTGCAGGACGACCGGGCACTGGATGTCGAGAAGGCGAGCGACGGCAGGTTCGCAGCCGAGCCCGACCGCGTCTTCGAGCGGTGGGACGAATTCACGCGGTGGGCCGAGGGCCACTCGCTGGACGACGCCGTTCCCTTCGCACCCTCGCAGGTGGGTCCCCCGGTCCTCCGGCCGGCCCAGGTCTTCGGGATCGGCCTCAACTACCGGGCGCACGTCGCCGAGTCGGGCCTGCAGTCGGAGATCACCTCGCCCGCGGTGTTCACGAAGTTCGTCTCCAGCATCGCCGGCCCGTACGACACGGTGACGCTCCCCAGCGACCGGGTCGACTGGGAGGTCGAACTGGTCGCGGTCATCGGACGCCCAGGACACCGGGTGCCGGAGAAGGACGGATGGAGCCACGTGGCGGCCCTGACCGTGGGCCAGGACCTGTCCGAACGGACGGTACAACTGGCCGGCCCGGTACCGCAGTTCTCCCTCGGCAAGTCCTACCCGGGATTCAGCCCGATCGGTCCCTCGTTGGTCAGCGTCGAGGAGTTCGCCGACCCCGACGACCTGGCGCTGTCCTGCGCCCTGGACGGCGAGGTGCTCCAGGACGGCAGGACCAGGGATCTGATCTTCTCCGTCCCCGAGCTCGTCGCACGGTTGTCCGCGGTCGTCCCGCTCCTTCCCGGCGACCTCATCTTCACCGGTACCCCGTCCGGGGTGGGCATGGGGCGGGACCCGCAGCGCTACCTGGTGCCGGGCGGCACCCTGGTCAGCACCGTCGAGGGCATCGGTTCACTGGCCAACCGGCTGGTGGCGGATTCGGGCGCGCGGGACGCCGCCTGACCGGGCTTCAGCCCCCCAGCAACGACACGAGAGCCAGTTCGACAAGCCGAGTTCG
The DNA here is from genome assembly GCF_028898845.1 of Streptomyces sp. WZ-12. Taxonomy (NCBI): domain Bacteria; kingdom Bacillati; phylum Actinomycetota; class Actinomycetes; order Kitasatosporales; family Streptomycetaceae; genus Streptomyces; species Streptomyces sp. WZ-12. The sequence goes on from NZ_CP118574.1 coordinate 657,604, forward strand.
TTCGGCGGAGAGTGAGACAGGTATGGGCAACCGGACACGCGACGTGGTGAACGAGCTCCTCAAGCGCATCGGAGAAGGCGATGTCCCGGCCGTGGTGGAGCTGTTCGCGGACGACGCCGACTGGGAGATCCCCGGGGACCCGGAGATCGTCCCCTGGGTGGGCCGCCGCACGGTCGCCGGCATCCCGGACTTCTTCCGGACGATGGGCGAACTCACCGACCGCGAGCTCTTCGACGTCGAGCGCGTCGTCGTCGACGGCCCCAACGCGGTGCTGATCGGACGGGCACGGGTCGTGGTGCGCTCGACGGGCAAGACGATCGACACGCCGTTCGCGGTGGACATCGTCGTGAACCCCGAGGGCCGCATCAGTCGCTACTACATGTTCGAAGATTCCTGGGGCGTCGCCCAGGCGGTGCGTCCGTGAGCAAGGTGGGCGTCGCACGGCATCGACGAAGCCCCTGTTCGGCGCACTGGTACGGACGGACGCTGCACCTGACCCGCTTCAGGAAGCCCCCTCTCTGATCGGCGCCCAGGGCCGGAGCCGGCGCTCCGCCGAACGCCGGGCTACGGCACCGGCCTTGGGTGTGCCACGGAGTCCCAAATATCGTTAATTGCAAATTATTGCGTTAAATCGCTAGGGTGTTCCGGTGGCCAAGGGGAATGCAACGCGTACCGAAGAGGTCTTCGAGGGGATCCGGAGCGACCTGCTCAACGGGGAACTCGCTCCGGGGCAGCGGCTCAAGCTGATCGCCCTCGCGGAGCGGTTCGGCGTGAGCATGTCGGTAGTCCGTGAGGCACTCACCCGGCTCGCCGAACAGGGGCTCGTCGTGTCGAACCCGCAGCGCGGGTTCAGCGTGATGCCGCTGTCGGTCGACGACCTGCACGACCTGACGCGGACGCGGGTGCAGTTGGAGTCGCTGGCGTTGCGGCAGGCGATCGCCCTGGGCGGTCTGGAATGGGAGTCCGCAGTCGTGGCGGCGCACCACACGCTTGAGCGCACCACGGTCGACGGTGCCGACGGCAGGCTCAACGAAGACTGGCCCGCCGCCCACAAGACCTTCCATCAGGCACTGCTGTCGGGTGCGCGGAGCCCGCGCTTGGAGGGGGTCGTCAACGCCCTGCGCGACAACGCCGAGCTCTACCGGCGCTGGTACTGGGCCTTGACCGAAGACCAGGTACGCGACCTGGTTACCGAGCACCGTCAACTGCGGGATCTCGCCCTGGCCCGGGACGCCGACGCCGCCGTGGCCGCCCTGGCCGAACACATCGGTCGGGCGCCTCGCAAGCTCATCGCCTACGCCCGCGAACACGACCTGGAAGACCCCACGCACGGGCCAACTGGGGCCTGACCAAGGGGCACTTGAGCTGCCCGACGTCCCTCGCCGCGCCTACCGGCTCAGAAAGCCTTAATAGGCTCGCCCTATAAGGGTGGTTGGCCCTCGGTCTTGGACCTGCGCACTTCCCGGCTGGTGTGATCGAGGCATGACCGACCTCCTCCCTGAGTTCTCCCATCGCACCGTCGACGCCGAGGGTGTGCGCATCAACGTACGGATCGCGGGTGAGGGCCCACCGGTCCTGCTGCTGCACGGCTATCCGCAGACACATCTCATCTGGCACCAGGTCGCCCCTCATCTGGCCGCCGGGCACACCGTGGTTCTGACCGACCTACGCGGCTACGGCGACAGCGACAAGCCCCTCTCCGGCCCGGACCACGCCACCTACGCCAAGCGCTCGATGGCGCTCGACCAACTACTGGTGATGCGTGAACTGGGCTTCGACCGCTTCGCCGTGGTCGGCCACGACCGCGGCGGCAGGGTCGGACATCGACTGGCCCTGGACCATCCGCACGCCGTCACCGCGCTCGCGGTCTTGGACATCGTGCCGACCCGCCACGCCTTCCAACACGCCGGCGCCGACTTCGGACTCGGGTACTACCACTGGTACTTCCTCGCCGCCGGCAACAACATCCCCGAGCACCTCATCGGCGCCGACCCGGGATTCTGGGTCCGCACCCGCATGGGCGCCCGCCACCATGGCGGGACCCCCTTCAACTCCGTGGCACAGGACGCATACGTGCGCTGCTTCTCCGACCCCGCAGCCATCCACGCCTCATGCGAGGACTACCGCGCAGCCGCGAGCATCGACCTTGTCCACGACGAGGCGGATGCGACCGCGGGCCGCCGCGTCACCTGCCCGCTGCTGGCCCTGTGGGGCGAACACAGCTTCGTCGGCCGCCACTACGACGTACTCGACGTCTGGCGCGCGTACGCCACCGACGTACGCGGCCAGGCACTTCCCTGCGACCACTACGTTCCCGAAGAAGCACCCGAGGCGACCGCAGGGCTGCTCCAGGCATTTCTCCGCGACCGGTAACGAAGGAACGGCCGTTCCTCGCCGCCCAGCGCACGGGGACCACGCGCCAGATGCACCGCCGCGCCGACGTCGCACTCCTCCACTACCGCGCCCTGCTCAACTGACAATGACGCAACGTCACTATCCCTACGGAACAGGGCCGTTGATCGGTCACGCCCAAAAGCGCCGTCGGTGTTCGATGAAGGAAGCCACAGCCTCGACGAGTTCCCGACATTCCGAGGGCCCAATGGGAAGGGAAAGGGCAATCATCCCGCGCCTGGCCAGGTAGATGCCGGCAGAAAGCATGTCGAAGAAGAACAACTCCTTCAGCTCCTGGTCGCCGGCTACCACGTCGGCTCCGCACCGGACCGTCCGCTCGGTGAAGTGGACGGTCATCAGCGAGCCCAGTCCCGTGAAGACCATGGGCGCCCCGGACTGCGCGCACAGTTGGTTCAGTTCCGTACGCAACTGGTCTCCGCGCACGGTGAGTTGGTCGGCAGCGTTCGGGGGGAATTCGTCGAGTGCCGCGAGTCCCGCGCTCATGGTGACGACGTTGTTGTTGAAGGTGCCGGCGTGTGACAGGAATTCGGGTGTCCGCGGATCGTACGCCGCCATGATCTCCGAGCGGCCTCCGAAGGCCCCGAAGGACAGGCCGCCGCCGAGGTACTTGCCGAGTGTGGTGAGGTCGGCCTCGATACCCAGCATGCCCTGACGGCCCCCGACCGCGAGACGTGAGGTCATGACCTCGTCGAGGATGAGCAGCGCCCCGGATTCCCTGGTGTGCTCGCGCAGGAGCCGCAGGAATTCCGGCTCGGCCGGCACACAACCTCCGGAGCCGAGCATCGGCTCCACCAGGACGGCGGCGAGGGACTGGCGATGCGCGTCGAGGAGAGCCTTGGTGCCGTCGATGTCGTTGTAGGTGCCGATCACCCACTCGTGGGGGACGTTGGTCGGCTTCGATCCACCGGTGAAGGCGATCACGCTGCCGTGGTAGGCGCCGTCGAAGACCAGGATCTTGCTCCGGCCGGTCGTCGCGGTGGCTGCCGCCAGGGCGAGCAGGTTGGCCTCGGTCCCGGAGTTGGTGAAGCGGACACGGTCGATGGTGGGAAAGCGCTCGCAGATCCGAGCCGCGAATCGTGCCTCAAGTTCGTTGTGCCCGGACAGCGAGATGCCGTTCGCCAGAGCGGCGCTGACGGCGGAGGCGATGGCCGGGTTGGTGTGCCCGAACAGTCCGGCCGTGAAGTCGCCGAGGAAGTTCACGTATTCGTGCCCGTCCGCATCCCACAGACGGCAGTCCTGGCCCCGGGCGATGCGCAGCGGAAAGGGGCTGTGGAAGAGCACCGTCCGGGTGTTGCCTCCTGGCATGTGCGCACAGGCGGCGTCGAACTGTCGCTGGCTCTCCGGGTTCGCTCGCGTGTAGGCGGCCCGAGCCTCCTGCAACGCCTCGGCCAGTGCCTCACCGCGCGGCGCGGCGGCGCTCCGGGCAGATGTCGTCATCGTTCCTGCCTCCTCCTGGGCCCCGGCGGCGCATGCTGCCGGAAGGGTGGTTCCGTGCCGTGAACTGGTCGCCGACGAATGCGATCACGCCCGCGCCGGCGGGCCGCGTCGCCGTCTTGCTTAGCGGACGCCGAGCGGTTGCCATCTGTCGCCGACCGAAGAAAGTCGTTGGTGCGGAGGGGAGTTGACGCGCCGGCCGGAGCTGCGGGAGTGAAGCGGGGGCTGTCGCCGACGTGGCCGGAAGCGCCTTCCGCTCCTACGCCGCGGGAGCTCCAGGCGCCAAGGCGGCAAGGGCGAGGTCCACGACGGCATTCACGTACTCGGCGTCCACGGGTTGACCCGAGACCAGCAGGCGGTAATGCAGCGGCGCGAAGACGAGATCGAGTGCGGTGTCCGCTGCCACGTCGGTCCGGATGACACCCGCTTCCTGGGCCTCATGCAGCGCCTGCCGGACTGGTGCGCGGCGCGGTTCAAACCACTGCTCGACCATGGCGCGGGCCAGCTCCGGATCGGTCTGCGCCGCTCCGATCAGCTCCCGGAGACGTGTTCCCGCGGACCCTTCCACGTACAGGGCCCGGAACCCATGGGCGAAGGCGCGTAGTTGCGCGGGGAAGTCCTCGCCCCCGTCCGGGAACGGGCCGATGTTCGTCCTGTCGAGGAAGACCTCGAAGACCACTGCCGCCTTCGAGGGCCACCAGCGGTAGAGCGTCTGCCGGCCGACGCCCGCCCGGGCCGCGATCGCGCCCATGGTGACCGATTCGTAGCCGCCCTGCTCCAGTAGCTCGAAGGTGGCGTCGAGGATGGCGCGCCAGGACTCGTGGCTGCGTCGTGCGGGATCGGGTTCGGCAGGCATGGCTCTACCATACAGGAAGCGAGACGAGGCATCTCGTCTTGCCATCGCGGAATCCAGGTGCTTAGCTCGGGCCGAGCGCAAGCTTCTGTCCACCCGAGGGGATGGCACCCGATAACGCGCCCCACCCGCCCCGCCTTCACCGTCGACCGCCGACACCGCTGGCGACTGCGCACGCCGGACGGCGACCCGTTCCTGTCGGTGGGCGTCGTCCATGCCGACGACACCAACCTGCGCTATCCGCACAATCTCGCCATCTACCAGTCCCGGTACGGGAGTTCGCGACGGCGGTGGCTGCGAGAAGGGCTCGTTCCCGACCTGAAGGACTGGGGATTCAACACCCTGGGCTGGACGTCGGAGTACATCAGCGGCGCGGGGCTCGCCTCAGAGGGCGCTGTCGTCGACCTGGGCCACTCCGAGGGCCTGCCGCCTGAAGAACTGGCCGGCGCCGGTATCCCCTACACGCTCTCGCTGCGCGCGGTCGAGATCGAGTACTGGAACGGCTTCCCCGCCTACCGCGACCCCCGTGACCCCACCTTCGCGCAGTGGTGCGATCACCTTGCCAGGACGGTGTGCCGCCCGGACGACCCGAACCTCCTTGGCTACTTCCTCGTCGATGCACCCTGCTGGAACCGCCATCCTGCCGGCGCCGGGTATCCGGCCTCCGAACTCCCGGCGATCGCCGAGGCGTACTACCGCATCAGCACCGAGGCGATCCGACGGCACGACCCGAACCACCTGATCCTGGGAGACCGTTACGGCACCCGGGCCGGCGTGCCCGAAGCCGTGCTCGACGCGATGGCTCCCCGCGTCGACGTGCTGTCAGTGCAGACCTTTCCCGGGCTGGACCCCGCGAGCCTGGACGCCGCCCTGGATCAGATCGGCCGCTGGCACGAGCGGACGAAGCGCCCCGTCCTGATCGCCGACACCGGCAACTGGTGCCCCACGACGATGAGCCCCGGACGCACGGGGTCCGCGCGCGACCAACGTGAACGCGGTGCCGGTTACACCGCTTCCGCGGAGGCGTTCGCGGCGCACCCATGGTGCCTGGGTTGGCACTGGTGCGGCTGGCTGGAGAACCCGCAACGCGGCTTCGGACTCAAGGACCCCTGGGACGAGCCCTACCGGGATCTCACCGAACAAGTCGCAGAGACCAACCGCCGCTTGCTGGAACAGGTCAACCACGACGAGGGCGACCGGACCGCTCGTTCCGCACCCCTCCGATGACGAGGAGGCACCGGCTCCGGTTCGGCGGACTGCCGACGCTTGAGGGTGACCCGCTCTCCCACATCGGCAGGGGCAGCGGGTCTCGTTCCGCGCCGCTGACCGCGTCGTGCGGGAACTCGGCCTGGACCGGCTGGGCCTACGTGGCGTTCGTGTTCGGCGTCCTCACCCGCGCGGCCGTGGGCCGGATCCCAGACGTCCGAGTTGACGGGCACCCCGAACCCAGGAAGGCACGATGCCGCTATGCATCACGTTGTGGCCAGGCTCGACGCGCTCGACCCGGAAGCGGGCGCGGCGATGCGCGTCATCGGGCGGTTCGACGAACTCGTCGCGGGACGCGCGGGGCTGGAGCCGATCCTCGCCGCGGTGGCGGGTCTGACCGGCTCGCCTGCGCGTCTGATCGACGCGCGCCTCCGCGTCGCCCTACGTGCAGACGTGGACGGGCGCGTCACGCGGGCCCGTGGCCCGGTCGAGCCTCGTTGGCCGGCAGCGCCGCTGGAGCCCGCTGGCGCACCGGCCCTGTGGCTCGAACACCTCGGCCCGCCCTCCTTGTTGGCGGGAATGGTCCTTGACCGGGCCGCCTTCGCCGCCCGCGAGGTGCTGCGCCGCACCCGCGGCGTGTCCCGTATGGCCCCGGAGACCTTCCCCGACGACCCCGCCGCCATCGAGGTACTGCTCGACAGCGGTGCGCGCGAGGACGATCGGCGGCACGCGGCAGGGCTGCTGGATCTGCCGGACGACGCGAGGGCGCGGGCGGTCGCTCCCGCTGACGGAGCCGCCACGATCGTCACTGCCGACAAGGTCGCCAACGACGGCGCGGCGCGTAGGTGGAAGGGCACCGGACGGGTCGGCTTCGGCCCGATCGTGCCCTTGCTGGACCTGCCGCACTCGTGGGATCAGGCGCGCACGGCCCTGCGTTTCGCGGCGGAGGGCACGGACCACGACCCGGGACCGAGCACGGTCTATGCCGAGGAGCTCGGCGCCGTGATGCTGCTGGCGGGCGGGCTCGACCCGGCTTCGCCGCCGGCTGACGTCCGCGCGCTGGAGCGGGCCGCCCGATCCGGTCCCGGCGTGCTGCGCACCCTGGTGGAGTTCACCTCGCACGCCAGCCTCCGACTCGCGGCGGCAGCGCTCTACCTGCACCACTCCACGCTCACCGACCGGATCGCGGCCATTGAACACGACCTCGGCTTCCCCGTCCGCGACCCCCAGGGCCGGCTGCGGGTACAGACCGCACTCGCCGTGCGGCGCCTGCTGCTGCACCCGCCCAACTGCCCGACACCACCGACGAGTTGACGGGGCGGGCTAACGGCGGATGACCGGCAGGATGACTCGGCTGGGGTACTCCGCGCCGCGGTGGATCCGGTTGACCGCGACGGCCATCTCAGAGAGGTACTCCTGCGCGATGACCTTGCCGGTGTTGGAATTGCGGTCGTAGCGCGGGAAGTTACTGCTGGAGACCTCCACCATGATCCGGTGGCCCGGCAGGAAGACGTTGGCCGTGGCGATCAGATCGACCCCGATCTCATACACCGTGTCCGGGGTGATGGGCTCGGGCTCCGCGAGCGAGTTCCGGTAGCGCATCCGCTGAATGCCCTCGCACAAGATGATCGCGCGGCCGTCCGGATGCACGTCGACGAGCTTCGCCGTGACATCCGTGTCGGGCGCCGAGGAGCTGACGAACAGCGTGGCCGTGACGGGTCCCGTGACCTCCAGTGGCTCGTCCAACACGTCGGAGACGAACACGAGCACATCGTCGCGATCGTGCAGCGGCCGCTGATCTGCCGGGCCGTCGTAGCCCCCCATGTTCATCATCGTGCCGCCCAGAGAGGGCACGGGCCGGCGAGGGTCGTAGAGATAGGTGTCGACGAACTCCTCCGTCGGCTCGGCCGGTGCGAGCGCGCCCGCGCCGGCCGAGCTGTTGGCCGGCCCGGCACCGCACAGGTAATAGGCCGTGTACTCGGTGTCCGGCAACGGCCAGTCCGGCTCGTCGCGCCACTGATCGGTGCCCATGACGAACAGGCGCACCGGTTCCCCGCCGTCCAACGCGTCCGCCCGCCCCTTCAACCACCGGTCGAAGAACGCGATCTGCGGCCCGGTCAGCAGCGCGGCATCCGTGCTCGCCGTGATCCCGAAGCCGCGGTCGGGGAAGTAGCCGAGGAACCCACTGGGGTTGTGGCTCCACGGGCCGATGATCAGCCGTTGGCCTGCGCGCGCCTGCGCCGATCCGGCGCGCGCCTTCATCTCGGTGTAGGCCCGCAGGGTCTCACCGATGAACACGTCGTACCAGCCGCCGATGTGCAGCGCCGGCGTCGTGATCGACTCGACCGCGTCCAGCGCGGCGACCTGCGCCCAGGCTTCATCACGGCTGGCGTGCCCGATCGCGGTGTCGGCGATCCACGGCAGGTACTTGGCGATCAGCGGGTGCTCGGCAACCGGGGTGTGCTCGGTCAGCAGCGTGCGGTCCGCCAAGGAGGCGGCCAACTGCGGGATGTCCAAACCCGCTTCGCGTCCCTCGACAACGGCGCGCCGGGCCTCGTTGAGGGACATCATCGTCGCCCAGGCAAGCGTCGTGTCCAGCGACAGGGCGCCACCGCGGGAGTGCCACGGCGCCCGGTAGAGGTCGGCGGAGGTCACCGCGGGAGCGATCGCCTTGAGCGCCGGCACGCCGGTCGCGGCGGCCTGCCACTGCACGAACCCGAGGTAGGACGGTCCCCACATGCCCACGTTGCCGTTGCACCATTCCTGGCCCGCCAGCCACGAAACCGCCTCGGCGCCGTCCGCCGCGTCGTGGACGTGGGGAACGAAGATCCCGTCCGAGCCGAAGGTTCCCCGACAGTCCTGGAAGACCACGGCATACCCGGCGCGCATCATCGCGAACAGGTTCGGGGAGGTGCCCCCCAACTGCCCGATCGTCTCCTTGCCGTAGGGCGTACGCACCAGCAGTACCGGCACCGGCTCCGGCGTCACCGGCCGCCAGACATTGGTCGCCAGCTCGGTACCGTCCGTCATCCGTACCGGAACGTCAAAAGCCACATCGAACCGCATCGTTCACCTGCCTGTCTCACACCGTCTCAAGTACACGCTGTTCTCAAGTACACGCTGTCTCAAGTAATCGGCCCCTTGGAGCAGGCAGGCTAGGCGAGAACTCCCCTGCCAAGTGGTGGGAATCTCCCGCCACTTGGCGAGAGGCGAGCCCCGCAGGCGAAGCTACAGTTCCTTGCGCGAGGCGCGCCCCACTGGTCGGCTGCCTGCGTGAGCACCGGACCACGCGCCCTTGGCAGCACACCTACCTCTCCGGCCGCCGGCCGTTCCGACCAGAAGGCCGTGGAGATCCTCGGCGTACGTGCCGGCACCGCCGGTTCCCGGAAGCACGGTGCCCGGGCCAAGCCGCGCACCCGGCGAGCGGCAAAAGCGATCGGTCGGGCAGGCCGGGGGCACCCGGCTCGCCCGGGATTGAAGGTGACCTGTGATCGAACTACGGCTCAACGACAACGAACTGAGTCCGCTGGCCGCGTTGCTGGCCCAGATGGGACTCGGCGACGCCTTCCACGGCGACGCGACGCTACACGGGACCGACCCCGTCATCCGCTCCCCGCACCGCCTCGGCGAGGCCTCCGCCACAGCCCAACTCGCCATCGGTGCCGCGGTGTCCGCGATCTGGGAGCGGCGCACCGGCCAGATCGGCGACGTGGAGATCGACATCGAGCACGCCCTGCACTACCTGCACCCCACGCACTTCGTCCGCCAGTCCGGCCACGCCATCGACGTGGGTGCCGAACGCGTCGCGGCCAACGGCCTGTTCGCGTGCGCCGATGACCGCTACGTGATGCTGGAGGCGGGACCCCCCTACGCCAAGCTGCTGGACGGCTACCTGAACTTCTTCGACTGCGGCAACAACCGCGCGGCCCTCGCCCGCGAAGTCGCCCGCTGGCACTCCGAAGACCTGGAGGAGGCCCTCACTGCGGCGGGCCTGCCCTGCTGCCGAGCCTTCACCAGGGAGCAGTGGCTGGAGCATCCGCAGGGCCGGCTGCTCCAGCGCACTCCCGTCGTGGAGATTGTGAAGATCGCCGACACCGCCCCCGTGCCGTGGACGCCGACGGCCGCCTCCCCCCTCGACGGGCTGCGCGTTCTGGACTTCACCCACGTCCTCGCCGGTCCGCGCAGCGCACGGACCCTCGCCGAATACGGCGCCGAGGTGCTCCACATCAGCGCCCCGCAGTACCCGGACACCATGGCCCAGCACCTTGGCGTCGACGTCGGCAAGCACTGCGCGTACCTCGACCTGCGCGAGCCCGCCCAGCTCAGCCGCATGCGGGAACTGGCCGCCGAAGCAGACGTGTTCACCACTACTTGGCGCCCGGACGTCAATGACCGGTTCGGCCTCACCCCCGCCCAACTCGCGGCCGGAAGTACGCACGGCATCGTGTACATGAGCGCCAACGCCTACGGCCACCAGGGCCCTTGGGCCCGCCGGCCAGGATTCGACCAGAACGGGCAGGTCGCTTCCGGCTTCGCCGCGCGCGAGGGGGCGCCGGGGAGGCCCCGCTTCTCCCCCGTCTTCTACCTGGCCGACCTGATCACCGGATACCTGGCCGCCGCGGGCATGATGGCCGCCCTGCTGCGCCGGTCCGTGGAGGGCGGTTCCTACCACGTGCGGCTCTCCCTCACCCGCAGCGCGATGTGGGTACAGGAACTCGGCCTCATCGACGAACAACTCCTCGCGGGTGTGTCCGAGAAGGACACCCACCCAGCGCGGACGGTCACCTTCGACACCGCCTACGGCGCCGTCACCAACCTCGCCCCGCCGTTGGCCTTCTCCAACCTGCCGCTGCCGCGCGCCGAACGACTCGTCCCCTACGGCGCCGACCCGGCGCTCTGGAAACCCCGAACCGGCTGACGGCACCGACGACGGAGCACCGTCACCGACTCGCCGATCCTCCTCGTGATTCAGACCTGGTTGTTCCACATCCGGAACATCGTGCACTTGGCGTTCTTGTCGAAGGTCACGGTCCAGAGGTTGGCGAAGGTGCCCAGTTCCGTGTAGCGGCCGATGCCCTCGATCGCGGCGGTGTCGCCGTTGAGGGTGAGGAGGGACCACTCGAACTCCCAGCCGCCCTCCTGCCACGGTGCGCGACCGAGCCAGCCGTCGATGATCGCCTCGCGGCCGAACCAGTCGGTCTCGTATGGCCATTCGTGGTATTCGGCCCGCGCGGTGAACAGTGCGGCGATGTCCTTCCTACTGTTGGTGGTCCAGGCCCGCACGTACCCTCCGACCCAGTCGCGCACCTGCTGTTCGGTCACCATCGGTGCTGCCTTTCCGTGACGCATGTACCGGGTCCTCAGCCTTGGGCCGTGGGCCGGACGACGAGTTCGTTGACGTCCACGTCGGCGGGCTGACTGAGGGCGTAGAGGATCGCTTCGCCGATCGCCGCGGCGGGGATCGCGATGCCCATCTGCTCCCGCACCGCGTCCTTGACCACGCTGTCGCCGATCGACCAGGTCAGCTCGCTGTGGGTCAGGCCCGGGCTGATCACGGTGACCCGCAGCTCCCGGCTCTCCTGGCGCAGTCCCTCCGACAGGGCGCGGACGGCGTGTTTGGTGGCGCTGTAGACGGCCGCGGTCGGGTCGACCCGCAGCCCTGAGACGGAGGAGAGGTTCACGATGTGCCCGCTGCGCTGGGCTTGCATGAGCGGCAGGACGGCGGCGATGCCGTGCAGGACCCCGCGCAGGTTCACGTCGATCATGCGGTTCCATTCATCGACCCTCAGCGCGTCCAGGCGCGACAACGGCATGATGCCGGCGTTGTTGACCAGGACGTCGACGCGCCCGTATCGGTCGTGCGCGGCCGCGACGAAGGACCGCACGCTGGCCTGGTCGGTCACGTCCAACTCATGCGGGAGCGTGCTGCCGCCGCGGGCCTCGATGTCCTTGGCGAGGGCGGCCAGGCGGTCGGTGCGCCGCGCCCCGAGAACCACGTGGTGGCCCGCGGCGGCGAGCCGTCTGGCGGTGGCCTCGCCGATACCGCTGCTGGCCCCGGTGATCAGGACCACCTTCGAGGCGACCGTGGTGGACGGGTTGGACATGGGATTCCCTTCGAGGTACGAGGCGTCGACGGCCGCGTGGTGCGTCGGCCGGCCGGTGTCACCAGGATGTGCCCGATCGCGCGCGGGCGGCAGGACGGGTCTTCCTGGGTGCGCCGCTCCTAGGAACCGCGGCGTACGATCCCGGCATGAGTGGCAATGAACTGGGGGAATTCCTGCTGGCCCGGCGCTCCCGGGTCAGCCCGGCCGACGCCGGACTTCCGCGCTCACGAGGCCGCCGCGTCAGCGGACTGCGGCGCGAGGAGGTGGCCGTCCTGGCGGGTGTCAGCGCGGACTACTACGCCCGGTTGGAACAGGGCCGTGAGCGGCATCCCTCCGGCCAGGTCGTCGACGCCCTCGCGCGGGCCCTGCACCTGGATTCCGACGCCTGCTGGCACGCCTACCGCCTGGCCGGGCTCGTTCCCAGCGCCCAGGGCCCCGTCTCGGACGAGGAGCGCGTCGCCCCCGAACTGCTGCGGCTGATGGACGCCTTCCCGACGGCAGTGGCCTACGTGGTCAACCGGCGCCTGGACGTCCTCGCCTCGAACGCACTCGCCGACGCCCTGCTCTCCCCGCTCACGGACCCGCGCGGCATGGTCCGTTCACTGTTCTGCGACCCCGCGGCCCGGGACCTGTTCGTCGACTGGCACGCCGTGGCCCGCGACACCGTCGCCGCGCTACGACTGGCCCACGGCCACGACCGGCACGACCCCCGCATGTCCGCCCTGATCGAGGGCCTGCTCGCGCAGAGCGAGGAGTTCGCCGCACTGTGGAACCATCAGGACGTCGGTCGCCTGGGCAGCAAGACCAAGACCTTCCGCCATCCGCAGGCGGGTCAACTGACGCTCGCATACCAGACGTTCGAGGTTCAGGACGCGCCCGGCCAGTGCCTCCTGGTCGGCACCGCAGAGCCGGGAAGCCCGGACGCCCGCCGCCTGGCCCTGCTTGGCTCCCACCGCGCCGAAGCGGACGAGAGCGTCACCGTCGGCCGGCGGTAACGGAAGTTCCCGCCGCTCGTCGAAACCTCTCGCGCAGTGGCCGTCACGTCAGCCGTCGTCGATCTCCCGAGGAGGGTCGGTGACCCTGCTCCCCTCCAGCACGCCCCTGCGCGGCACCCCGGGCCTGGGCGTCTACCCCACCATGACGCCGGGAGCGGAGCCGCATCGAAGCCGCCCCGCATTCGCGGCCAGCGTGAAGCGAACTCGGCGTCGAGACACGGAACTTGAAGGGCGAGATACGTGAAGATCCGCACAGCGGTGGAGGCAAAGGGGGCGGCGTGCGTGGATCCGGAAGGAAGCGGTGATGGACGACAACGTGGTGCGGGGTGTGGTGGCCGACGGCTTCGAGTCGGTGCGTGAGGAGTTCGCCGCGGTCGTGGCCGGGGAGGACGGCGACTACGCCGCGCAGCTCGTGGCCTACCGGCACGGGGAACGGGTCGTCGACCTGTGGACGGGGCCGGGGATCACCGGGGATTCACTGTTCGGCGCGTACTCCGCGTCCAAGGGCGCCACGCACCTGGTCGTCGCCTCACTCGTCCAAGAAGGCGTGTTGGACCTGGAGCAGAAGGTCAGCCACTACTGGCCGCAGTTCGCGGTGAAGGGCAAAGGAGACCTGGTTCTGCGGGAGTTGCTGGCGCACCGGGCCGGCCTCGTCGGGGCAGAGGCAGGGTTCACGGTCGAGGAACTCGCCGATGACCAGCACGTCGCCGAGCGCCTCGGTGCGCAGCGCCCGTACTGGCGGCCCGGTGCCGCGTTCGGCTACCACGCGCTGGTGATGGGGGCACTGAGTGGCGAGGTGGTGCGCCGCGCCACCGGGCGTAGCGTCCAGGAGCTGTTCGCCGAGCGGATCCGCGAGCCGTACGGGGTTGACTTCCACCTCGGGCTGCCGCAGGAACAAGAACCCCGGTTCCTCAGCGCCCAACCGATGGCGGCGACTCCCGAGCGACTGGCCCTGCTGGCAGCGTCCGCGAGCGGCCCGAACAGCCTGTCCGGCATCGCCTTCAACCGCCATCACCCGCAGAACCCGCAGGTGTGGGAGCTGCCGAACTTCCAGATCGTCCGCACCTTGGGAACGGCCTCGTTCGGCGGAGTGGCCTCGGCGCGCGGTCTGGCCCGGATGTACGCGGCTGCGATCGGTCCCGTGGACGGCACGGCCCCGCTGCTCGAACCGGAGACCCTCGCGACGGTCGGCCAGATCCAGTCCACCGGACGCGATGTGGTCCTCGGCGAACAGAAGGCATTCACCATCGGCTTCCATGCCACCTGCGCGTACTACCCGCAGCTCGGTCAGGGCGCGTTCGGCCACAGCGGCGCGGGCGGCCAACAAGCCTTCGCCGACCCGCGCAACGGCATCGCCTACGGCTACACCCGCCGGCGCACCCCCTTCCCCGCCGCCGCAGGCCCGGAGAACGACCGCCTCATCCGCGCCCTGTACGAGGCCCGCCCCGCGCGGTGACGCACGCGGCGGGCGAGTGGGGTGGCCAACCCGCTCGCGCCCACGGGCGTTTGAACACCCATCAACTCCCCCGTGAGGAGCTGCTGTACAGGGGTCGCGGAAGTCGCGTCTGCCGCGGCACCGGAGGCGCAGTCTGCGCCCGCGGCAGGCGACTTCGCCCTCCCGGCCCGGCCGAGATTCGGATTCGGCCCGCCGCGCCCCGAACAGTAACCGGATAGGTAATCCGAATGCGTGCTACCGTCCCGCTAACCGGATGAACTATCCGGATGCCTACGGGAGCGGAGGGCACATGAGGAAGACAGCGGTGGTCACGGCCGGAACTGCCGGGATCGGCTTGGAGACGGCACTGGGGCTGGCCACCCAAGGGTTCTCGGTCACCGTGGTGGGACGCGACGCCGACCGGGGCGCCCGGGCGGTCGAGCGGATCAACGCGACGAACCCGGCGCACCTGGGTCGATTCCTGTCCGCCGACCTCGCCTCGCTCGACGAAGTGCGCACGCTCGCCGACCGGATCGCCTCCGACCATGCCGCCTCGGGCGAACCACTGACCGTGCTGGTCAACAACGTCGGGGCGATGTTCGCCGAGCGGCGAACCCTGGCGGGCGCCGAGGCATCGTTCGTCGTCAACCATCTCTCGCCGTACTTGCTGACCGAACTGCTGCTGCCCACGCTGACGGCTGGAGCGCCGAGCAGGGTCGTGAATGTGACCTCGGGCGCTGTCAGTCTCGCCAAGTCCGTGTTCGACGCCGTCGAGCCTCCGGGCGGCTACTACGGCTTCCACTGGTACGGCCGCGCGAAGCTCGCCAACCTCACCTACACACTCGATCTGGCCGCGCGGCTGGACGGCACGGGCGTCTCGGTCTTCGCCGCCGACCCCGGAGGCGCCGCGACCGAGATGACCAACGGCACGCTGACCGATCCGAGGATCGTCTCGCCCGCGCTCCGGCTGCTGTGGCCGCTGGTGCGCCGCAAGTTCGAACGCTCCACCTCGGGCCCGGCATCCGTGGCCGCCAGACCCTCGATCACCGCCGCCACCGACGACGCCCTGACCGGTCGGACCGGCATCGTCATCGGCGCCCAGGCACACCCGGTAGCGCCGTCCCGCGCGGCGACCGACCCTCGCATCGCCGAGGCCGTGCGTCGGCTCAGCCAACGGCACGCACCGCTCACGGTCACCTGACCTTCGTACCCGTGCCGGCACCCGCGACGACAAGTCCGGATGAGCCATCCGATTAGCATGTCCCCATGACGACGACGCCCCTACGCAAGGATGCCGCCCGCAACTGGGACCGGATCGTCACCGTCGCCCGTGCCCTGGTCGACCAGGGCACGGCGTTGCAGCTCAACGACGTCGCCCGCCGCGCCGAACTCGGAGTCGGCACCGTCTACCGGCACTTCGCCACGCCCGAGGCGCTGCTGGAGACCGTCGCCACCCGCTGCCTGGAATCCCTGGTCGCCCACGCCGAACAGGCACTCACCGACAACGACCCCTGGCGCGCGCTGGAAGGCTTCCTGCTCCGCACCGTCGAGGCACAGGTCACCGACGCCTCCCTGGCCCCGGTCGCCGCCGCAACCACGGACGCCCTGCCGCGCACCACGGAACTCAAATCGGCGCTTCGCTCGGCCGGCGCCACACTGCTCGACCGAGCCCGGAGCGCCGGGGTGATGCGCCCCGACGTGACCGCCGCCGACCTCGTCCCGCTCATGTGCGGCATCGCGCACGCCGTCCATGTGCACGGCGGCACGCCCGTCGACCGGATCGACACCGCACATCGCTACCTGGCCACCCTGCTTGAGGGCCTCCGAGCGGCACCCCCACAGGCATGACGCCTCCCGTGTCACCCCACGGGGCGACTCCAACAGCCTCCGCTGCCCTGGACCTTCGCATCCCCTCCCCCTCCCCCTCCCCCATCACCTCACAGTTCGCTTCGTAGGGCCCGGGGACAGCCGAGGGATAGCCGCCTGACCCGCTGAGTGTCCCAACAGAGCTGGCGGCAGCCATCGTCACGGGTCCTCGCATGAGCCTCCTCTGCCCCTCTTCCAACTCGCTTCCTATCTTGGGGAAAGCTCACCGTCGATGGTCGGCCGCGCCGCCGGTCGCCAGCGTCAACACCGCGGCGCTGTACGCGGCGAGCGGAAGAGCGCAGCCTCCCTGATCGCATTTCACGTGGTCGGCAGCGCCGGGCCGAATGGTGCCGTCGGCGGCCACCACAGCGCCCTGGACCCGCACTCCGTCGGTTGCGGACAGCGACGGCCCGGTCAGGTGGAGCACTGCCGCGGTGATGGCGTCGGCACCACGGACGGCGACAGCCGCTGGTTTCGGCGCCAGATTCTCCACCAGGACTCGAACGGTGCCGTCCGTACCGCGCACGGCGTGCGCGGCGATGTTGTCGCTGGTTTTGACGGTGGTCGGCAGCAGGTGGCCGGTGCCGAGCTGATGAGCGAAGTAAAGCCCGTAGTAGACGGGCATGGCCCGGTACGCGTGCGGTCCGACCGAACAGAACGGCGTGTATCCCGCGCAGTTGCGTCCGAGCTGGCCGTGCAGGTTCACTCCCTGGGCACCGTGCTCCGCCGCGATCAGGGCGTAGTCCGCGGCCCACAGCGCCGACGCGTAGCTGTTGGACACGCCGGGAATCCCGCTGCATGACGCGGAGTTCGTCTCGCTGATTCGGAGTGGGACCCCGGCCTTGCCGGCGGACTGGGCGGCGCTGGCGATGGTGGCCGCTTCTTTTTGGGCAACGCCCCTGGAGAGGAGTTCGGCGGCCGTTGCGTTCTTGTCGCTGCAGCGTGACAGGGGATAGTAGTGGCGGGTCAGCAGTCCCACCTTTCCGCGTTCGGCCGCAGCGTAGTCGGGTAGCCAGGCACCGCCCGCGGTGTCCGGGCCGGCCTGCTGCGCCGCCGGGGCTCCGGCTCGTACGGCGGAGAGGCATTGGTTGGCCTCGGGCACGTAGTCGTGCAACGAGTATGTCGGTGGCCGCAGTTGGCGGAAGTAGTAGTCCGGCTCGTTTCCGCAGGCGATAGCGGTCAGCCGGTCACCGAGCACGGTGGACACCGACCGGGCGTCCTGGGTGACTGTGGTGCGGTCGAAGTGCCCGAGGTTCTCGCTGTAGAGGACCTTCCACTTGACTGCCCTCGTTAGCCGGTCCAGTCCAGCCAGCCCGGCCGGAGTGGCGGCTCGGTAGCCCTCGTCCACGGTGTTGCCACCGAACCTGATCACACCTCGGCCGAGGTTCGTCAACAGCCGGGGCAGATTCCCGACGGTGTCGAAGTCACCACTGTTGACACCATAGGTATTGCTCTCGAACGAGAAGCCCAGATAGCCGTCGGCGAGGGTACCGAGTGCCGGTCCCTTGGTATCGATGGTGACGGTGGTCGGCACCGCGGCCGACCCCAGTGCCGGGGCGGGCGCGGGCGCAACGATCAGCGCCATGGCCAGTCCGGCGGCGACGGCGATGGCTCTCTTGATGTTGATACGCATACGAAGGCTCTCCAGTCTGTGGCGGTTCTTCGGGTTTCGAGGATGCTGAAGGGGAGGCGACTGGTCGGGCCCGATACTAGAATTCGGAGCTATTCCCAACAGGGCTCGCGAGTTGGACGTAAGGGAATGGTCATAGATGGCCACTTGAACGCCCACCGCTCGCCAGACAAGTCGCTCTCGCAGAACTGACGGACGCTCACGAGGCATTCCAGGACGGCCAGTTCCGGCGCCCGTCCCCAAGTCCGGGCCCCCTCAACCTGTCTCTGCCGGGATCTTGGAGTTTCCCAGCGCACAGGCACGATCAGCGGGCCTGCTCGGAGGACGCCAACCGGCGGAGCTCGTTCACGACGGCCGAACGGCCAACTGGCTGCTGGCGTCGGTCACTAGCTGGCTGCCTGGGACAGACACCGGTCAAGTTCGTTGTCGAGGCGGTCCAGGCGCTCGTACAGGGCGCGGGGCTGGCCGGTGTTCGTGAAGTCGCTGACCACGGCATCCGCTTCGTCCTTACGGCTTCACGAGCGCACCGCCCAGACGTTCACCAAAAGGAGCGCGGCGGCGTATCCGAGCAGTCGCGGTTCCGGGGCCCAAGAGCCGGCCTTGAATACCCGCCAGACCGAGCGCCGGGCGGATGTGATCGGATGGTGTTCGGGCTCGCGCCCAACCCCGCCCGTGGAGCGGCCTTGGAGGCACTGGATGAAGATCGTGATAGCGGGTGGCACGGGCCAGGTGGGTGCGATCCTGCGTCGCGCCTTGGACGCTGCGGGCCATGAGGTAGTGGTCCTCACCCGGCGCCCGGCGCGCACCGGCGACGTCCGCTGGGACGGCCGGAATCCAGGCCCCTGGGTGGAGGAGGTCGACGGCAGCGACGTCGTGATCAACTTGGCCGGCCGCAGCGTCAGTTGCCGCTACACGGAGGAGAATCTCCGGGAGATGATGAACTCCCGGGTGGACTCGGCCCGCGTCGTCGGTGAGGCCATCACGGCCGCCCGCCGCCCGCCGCGCGTCTGGCTCCAGATGAGCACCGCCACCATTTACGCCCACCGCTATGACACTCCCCACGACGAGCGCACCGGCGTCATCGGCGGCCAGGAGTCCGGCGTACCGGGCTACTGGGCCTTCAGTGTCGATATCGCCCGGCGCTGGGAGCAGGCACAACAGGACGCCGCGACGCCGCACACTCGGAAGGTCGCGCTGCGTTCCGCGATGGTGATGAGCCCGGACCGCGGTGGCGTCTTCGACGTCCTGCTGTGGCTCGCCAGGCTCGGCCTGGGTGGGCCGGTGGCAGGCGGTGCCCAGTACGTCTCCTGGATCCACGACCGTGACTTCGTCCGTGCGGTCGAGTTGCTGATCGACCGGGAGGAGATCACGGGAGCGGTCAACCTCGCCGCCCCCGGCCCCCTGCCCCAGCGGGCGTTCATGCGTACCCTGCGCAGCGCCTGGGGCATGCCGGTGGGACTGCCGGCCACCAAGTGAATGGCTGAGCTCGGCGCCTTCGCCCTGCGCACCGATACCGAACTCCTGCTCAAGAGCCGCCGGGTGGTGCCGGGACGCCTGCTGGAGTCCGGCTTCGTCTTCGACTACGCACATTGGCAGCACGCCGCCCCCGACCTCGTACGCCGGGTCCGGCGGCGTTAGGGCTGGAATCAGAATGAGGTCTCTGGGACTCGGGAATGACGGCGTGTCAGTTTTCGTTGATACGGCCTGGAGGGGGTGGTTGCGACCGAGACCCGTGGTGGGCGCAAGCCGTGGGAGGTAGACGATGGGCTGTGGGAGCGCATCGAGCGGCTGTTACCGGTGATTGAGTGGCGCTTCCGGTACCCGGGGCGTCGTCGGCTCGATGGCCGGCGGGTTCTGTGCGGCATCCTGTTCGTGCTCTACACCGGCATCCCCTGCCGCTACCTCCCGCAGGAACTCGGCTTCGGCTCCGGGATGACCTGCTGGAGGCGACTGCGGGAGTGGAACGAGGCCGGGGTCTGGCAGCGCCTGCATGAGTTGCTGCTGGCTGAACTGCGGGCGGCCGGCAGATTGGATCTGTCCCGGGCGCCGGTCGACTCGAGCCATCTGCGGGCGATGAAAGATGGTGCGGCGACCGGCCCGTTTCCGGTGGACCGGGGCGAGACCGGCAGCAAGCACCACGTGATCGTCGAGGCTCACGGTATCTCGCTGGCCGTCACTCTGACTGGCGGCAACCGCAACGACGTGACCCAGCTGATCCCACTGGTCCGAGCCGTCCCGCCGATCCGAGGCAAACGCGGCCAACCGCTGCGCCGCCCGAAGCACCTCTACGCCGACCGCGGCTACGACCACGAGAGCTACCGAGACCAGGTCCGACGGTTCGAAATCACCCCGCACATCGCCCGACGCGGCACCGAACACGGCTCCGGACTCGGCGTCCATCGCTGGGTCGTGGAAGGCGCCATCGCACTACTGCACTGGTTCCGCCGCCTACGCATCCGCTGGGAGATCCGTGTCCACGGACATCGGCCCGTCTGGGTGAGCGGTCAGTTCGGGTCTTGCTGGGCGGACAGCTCATCTCCCGTCGCGGTATGACTTTTCGTCCCTCGGTTGGCGGTCAGTTGGCGGTGATGAGAGGTTGGACTCCCTGGCCGGTGGTGGCCTGGGTGAGGCGGAGTGAGGAGCCTTCGGTCAGCACGATGTGAGCGTGGTGCAGGAGGCGATCGACAGCGGCGGTGGCCAGTGTCTTGGGCATGATCGAATCGAATCCTGAGGGATGAAGGTTCGAGGTCACGATGACCGAACGGCGTTCGTAGGCGGCGTCGATGACGCGGTAGAAGGCTTCGGCGGCGGCCTGGCCGCAGGGCAGCATGCCAATGTCATCCACGACGATCAGATCACATCGGGTGATCTTCGCGACGGCCTTGGAGACGGTGTTGTCGACGACGGCCCGGCCGAGGTGGGCGGTGAGGGATTCGAGGGTGAACCAGGCGACTTTCATCCCTTCGTCGATGGCCTTGTTGGCGAGTGCTTCGGCCAGGTGGCTTTTGCCCGTGCCGCTGGGGCCGGCGGCCGCCAAGTTCTCCGCCCGGCCGATCCACTCCAGCGTCATCAACGCGTGCTGGGTTGGGACGGGGATGGAGGAGATGTCCTCCTTCCACGACTCGAAGGTCTTGCCCGAGGGGAGTTGAGCCTGCTTGCGGTGGTTGCGTCTGGTGGCCGCGTCGCGGCCCTTGATCTCTTCCTCCAGCAGGATGCGGACCACTTCAGCGGGGTCCCACCGTTGTGATCTCGCGGTCGCGAGGACTTCGGGGGCGGCCCTGCGGAGGTAGGGAAAACGCATGCGCCGAAGGACGGACTCCAGCTCGGGCGGGATCGGCGGGGCCGTCGGCGGCGGGGGAAGCGGTGTCGGGGGCGTCTGGGTGACGACCTCGACGGGATCCATCACGGGGGCTGTCATGTCAACTTCCTTTCCATGGTGCCGGGTTGGGAGGGTCCCCGTTCCCGGGCCGCAAAGCGGCCCGGGAACGGAAGATCAGGCGGGTTTGACGCGGCCGAAGTCGGCCCAGGCGGAGGTGCCGGGTTGGACGGAGTGGGCCTCATCGGCGACGACCAGGTCGGCGGGGCGGGAACCGTGGCGGCGGTGTTGGACGATGGACATGAGGTCCTCTTCGGCGAACCGTCCGGCGGTCGCCGCGAGCCCGAGGGCGATGTCGACCTCGCCGACACCGACCAGAGCGGCCAGTTCGACGGCGGCGGCCATCTTGACCCGCATCCTGCTGGTGCCGGCCGCGGCGGCTTCGATCAGCCACGACTTGGCCCCCGGGCCGAGGTCGAGGAATGCTTTCTCCGCGTCCGTGCTGGGCTTGGGTTTGGGCTGGCGGGGACCACCGTCCATGTCCTGGGGGTGGTTGGGGTAGTGGGTCAGGTCGATCACCGGCCGTCCGGGCAGGGAGAGTTGGTGCCGGGCGACTTCCACCAAGCCGGCGGGGCCGTGCATCCACTCGGGCCGGTGGGCAAGGCGGGACAGGTCGACGACGATGACCAACTCGTCGCCGTCGGCACGAACCCAGGCTTCGGAACCGACCAGGCCCGGCGGGGTCGAGTAGCGGACCGATCCGAAGCGGACCGTCTGGTCCTTGAGGACCTGCCTCGACTCGCCCAACGCGAGGGTGTGGGGGGCCTCGGGCAACGGATGAAGCCGCTTCTTTTCGATGTCGAGCATGGCCGCCGGCGTCTTGCCGGTCTCGCGGTGGATGCGCTGGTTGACCTGCTGGCAGAACACCGCGCAGGCCCCGCGGAGTTCGGTGAAACTGTCGTACTCGCCCAGCAGATTGGCATCAGTGGGCACCAGGTCGGCCTTCGCGATGCGGACCGTGGCCTCCGAACCGCCCTTGGATTCCGGATCGAAGGGGACGCATGTGTGCACTTGCACGCCGTAGTGGCGGCCCGTGCCCACCACCTGAGGGTGGCGGACGGCGACACCGGCGACGCGGTCGATGGTGACGGTCTTCTCGTTGTCGGTCAGCGCATAGGTCGGGACCCCACCGAACTGCCGCAGCATGGAGTCGATGCACGAGATCAGCGTGCCCAGCGACCGGTCCCAGGCCGGGACCACCACCCGGTAACGGGACCACGCCAACCACGCGCAGAACAACAGCGTTTGGCGGGGCTCGCCACCGCCTGGGCCAGGCACTTTCGGTCCCCAACCCCAGTCGAATTGGCACCAGAGCGCAGGTTCAGCGATCCATGGGCGATACGTTCTGCGGTGGCCGGCCTTCCACCGTTCCTTCGCCTTCGCCACCGCCCGGCGGGTCGTGCGCTCATCACCGGTGAAACCCAGTAGTTGCAGGCGTTCGTGGAGCTTGTCGGCACGGACCTTGCCCTGCGAACGTTCGACCCACTCCTCGATCTTCGGCATGAACGGGTCGATCAGCTTCGGGCGGACGATCGGTCCGTCGACGGGCATCCCCCTGTCCCTCATCCGTGCGTACCGGCGCACGGTCTTGGGATCAACCCCCGCCAGCTGAGCCGCCGAGTACACGCACTCGGTGGCATCCAACGCCTCGAAGATCTCCATCACTTCCCTGGCATTCTTCTTCACGATCCCTCCGGGAGGAGTCGCTCATATGTGATCGGGCAATCACGAGCAAACCCCCGGAGGGATTCATCTGTTCGGAATGGATGTTCGGACTGCCTCGAATAGCCCAATCACCAGGGAGATGAGCTGTCCGCCAGCCAAGACCCGGAATGACCGTCTACCTGGATCTTGCGCTGTCCGCTGTCAATCCGCGACGACGTTCACCAGGCGTCTATCACACTCGGCTGTGCCGTCATCTGCTGGCGGCGGCTGAGGACCACGCTCTGATTCCAGGCCAAAGTAAGGTGGCATCCCGTGTCGCGAACTCGCGCCGAGCGCAAGGAGGCGGAATGCTCGCTAGCTCGTCGGCGCTGGCGGCCGGAAGGCGTCATTCGGTCGGACGGCGCTGGGATGGAACCGTTCTCGCCGTGGGCAATACCGCAGCCGCTGAATGTCGTGTCGAGGGCTGGGAAGACGTCGTCGCGGTGGCAGCTGGCAACGTCCATGCCGCGACGAACACGGGCAGGTCTCATACGGTGGGACTCCGGTCGGACGGCACGGTGCTGGCAACGGGGTGGAATGGCGATGGGCAATGTGATCTCGCCGGATGGCGAGGCGTCACGGCCGTGGCCGCAGGCTGGCGCCGCACACTCGGGCTACTCGCCAATGGCCGCGTGCTGGCAGTTGGCCGGAGTTCAGAAGGGCAATGCGACGTGCAGTCCTGGCGCGAGATGATCGCCCTCTCGTGTGGTGACTGGCACTCGGTCGGCATCCGGTCGGACGGTTCTGCACTGGCCGCGGGGAACAACCGACGAGGGCAGTGTGCCGTTGAAGGGTGGCATGACCTGGCCGCCATTTCGGCCGGGTATCTCCATACCGTCGGCCTCAGAGCTGACGGGCGGGCAGTAGCGACCGGAGACCAGGCAACCGGGGCGTGTGAGGTCGACGAGTGGGAAGACGTGGTGGCGCTCGGCGCAGGCAGCTACCACACCGTCGGGGTCACTGCGTCCGGACGGGTCCTCGCAGCGGGAGACAACAGCTACGGACAGTGCGAAGTCGGCGGCTGGCGCGACATTGTCGCCGTGGCGGCCGGTTCTACGCACACTCTCGGCCTGCGTGCCAACGGCACGGTCGTGACCGTAGGGAACAATGCCGACGGACAGCGCGAAGTCGATGACTGGTCCGGAGTCCACCTTCCATAAGCCTTCGGGCCGCACCAGCCCGAACTGACATGCCGTCACCCCCAAGCCCAGAGACCTCATTCTGATTCCAGTCCTTAGAGCGTGGAGCCGCCGGTGGTGTCGATGCGCTGGCCGGTGATCCAGCGGGAGTCGTCGGAGGCGAGGAAGGCGGCGACGTCGGCGATGTCGGAGGGCCGACCGACACGGTTGAAAACCGAATAGGCCGCCAGTGCCGCCCGCCCCTCGGGCGTCGCGCACCGTGCTTCGGTCACATGGGTCTCGATCCAGCCAGGGGCGATGGTGTTCACCGTGATCCCGCGCCCGCCGAGTTCCTTGGCAAGGGTGAGCGTGAGGGTGTCCAAGCCGCCTTTGGAGACGCCGTAGGCGACGGATGATGGGTGCGCCGTACGCGTCACCGCCGACGAGACGTTGATGATGCGTCCGCCGTCCCGCATCCGGCGCAGGCCATGCTGAATGATGAAGAACGGCGCCTTGATGTTGATCGCGACGGTCTGGTCGAACTCCTCCTCCGTAGCCTCGTGTATGCGGCCGGAGAACCTGGTTGCTGCGTTGTTCACGAGTATGTCGAGACCTGGCTCGGCACCGTGCGCGGCGAGTTCGGCGTCGAAGGCAGCCAAAAGAGCCTGAGCATCACCGGGCACTCCCAGTTCCGCCTTGATGGCGAACGCCCGTCCGCCGGCCTCCTCGATGCTGGCGAGCGTTTCCTTCGCCGCGGCGTCGTTGCGGTGGTAGTGGACGGCGACCAGCGCACCGTCGTGTGCGAGGCGCTGGGCGATGCCTCGGCCGATGCCTCGGCTGGCTCCCGTCACCAGCGCGGTCTTTCCGTTGAGGTCACTCATAATGCGCGTCGACTTTCCAGTGCGTGCGGCGGGCGAACTGCCGCCGGTCGATCCGGTGCTGAGGAAGGATCACGGCGCGCAGGCTCGAGCCATGTGTCCTGAAGGAGGAGGTGTGCGGTGATCGCGGGGTGTCAGCCGCGTCCATCTGGCGCTGTGAAGGTGGACACGAACACTGTCTCGCCATCTTGAACGCCGGTGACCTGCACCGTGGTGGTGCCGGGCAGCGGCACGCGGCGGGCCTCAAGGACGCAGGGGGTGCCATGCTCGGCGTAGCGGTGGAACTCGGTGCCGAGGGTGTGCGGGACGAAGCGGTCGGGTGCAGTCAGGGCGTACGCGGCCTGCAGCGCAGCATCAACCAGCACCATGCCCGGGACGTGATCGCTCGTCGGCTTCACGACCGCGGCATGGCCGGGGGCTATGCGCAGTAGCCAACGGTTGGGTCCCCCTGCGGGCGAGAGCAGGACCTCGTGCTCGGTGTCGCTGCCCGTCAGCTGGGGTGGAATGGGGATGGGGAGAAGTCCGGGGGTGTGCCGGGCGGTCAGCCGCTCGCCACGGATCCGACGGTAGGCAGCGGGGGACGCGACGGTGACGTGGGAGTGCCCGGTCGCGACAATCCCGCCCGGTGTATGCGCGGTCATGCCGAAGCGGCCGCTGGCCAACATGCCGGCCCGCATTCGGAGGTTGCCGCATACGACGTCGATCCTCAGCAGTGTCGGACCGGTGTCGGTGTCGAGCCGCTCGGGATGCATGGTGAAAGCGAGATCTTCGAGTATGAAGTGGTGGCCCACCGGGACGCCCAGTTCGGCATGCGAGAGCAGCAGCCCGGCCTGACGGATGGTCTCGGCGGTGAGGATGAGCGGGCGGGGGGTGAAGTACCCATGGTCGTGCGGCCACCGGGCGCTGACCGAGAAGTGGCGATCATCCACCCGTTGCCAGGAGGTGATCAAAATGTCGTCGACGCTGAGACGGTGCACGAATTCGCGCGCAACACGAGCGCCGGAGTGGGGCTCCTGGGCAGCTGGCCGGCACAACCGATGTGGGGACGTGGACGTAACCGCGCCTCTGACGTGCATCGTGTCGCTCATGACCGCCCCCAGGCGTCTGTATCTGTAACGGAGTGAGTGTCTAGCGCCGATAACTTACCTACCGTCCGGTTTTATATCCAATGCC
Source organism: Streptomyces sp. WZ-12 (assembly GCF_028898845.1). NCBI lineage: Bacteria > Bacillati > Actinomycetota > Actinomycetes > Kitasatosporales > Streptomycetaceae > Streptomyces > Streptomyces sp. WZ-12. The sequence continues at coordinate 683,788 of NZ_CP118574.1, forward strand.
GGGCTAGCCTGAGTTCGACAGTTGCCAGGCATGCTTCGATGTGGCGTTCACCTGGGGCGGCATGAGCGAGGAGCATGCCTAGAGGGCTCGCCGCGCCCTGCCTGGGGCGCGGAAATCGCGAGGCAAGCACAAGTGATGATCATCACATATCTGCATGAGAGGGTACATTCTGCCGTTGACGGCGATGCGAACAGGGTCCTCTGCGGCGGATGGAGGCGGCGAGCCGCGGGCGGGTGCGCGAGCAGGCATCAAGCCCCCGCGGACTAGCGACGCCAGCAGTGCGCGCTAGCGTTGACTACCGGAATCAGTACTTCCGGAAAGAGGAAATATGCTGATCAGGTGGTGACTTGACCATTGGTACGCGATTGCGGAACTTGACGATTTTGAGAGACAGGAGGCGTTCCGTGGCACAACAGGACCGCGCGATCCGGACCCGGCGAGTGATCTTGGAAGCAGCGGCGGCGATCTTCGACGACCGGGGATACGACCGTGCCACCATCGCCGAAGTCCTTGAGCGCGCCGGCGTGACGAAGGGCGCCCTGTATTTCCACTTCGCCTCCAAGGAACAGCTCGCACTCGCGGTCCTGGACGAGCACGTGCTGGACATCATCGTGGAACCACAGCCGGTCAAACTGCAGGAGTTCGTCGACGCGGGACAGATACTGGCGCACCGGCTGCGTAGCGACCCCATCCAGCGGGGAGCAGCCCGACTGCTCGTCGAACAAGGATCCAAGCATCTTCATCGCAAGCAGTCGATGCTCACGTGGACCCAGTTCGTCGAGGCCCTGCTCAACGAGGCACGCGACCGCGGTGAAGTCCTGGAAAGCGTCGACGTACGCGCTACCGCGGAACTGTTCGTCGGCGCGTTCGCCGGGGTGCAGATCCTGTCGCACGCGCTGACCGACCGCGCCGATCTCTGCCACCGACTGACCGTGTTCTTCGAACACACCCTCCCCAGCATCGCACCGCCCGCCATACTCGCCAGGCTCAAACTCGACCCGGAGCGCGGGGAAAAGCTGGACGCAGCACTCCAGGAAAAAACTCTGCTGCAGGTCTAACTCGTGTATCGAATGTGCCGGTCACAGCCACACGTCGATGGCCGCGACCAGCACGGTCGGCTCGTAGCGGGCCGCGAACTTGTCGTACCGGATGAGTACGCCACGAGGCCCTATGGAGTCGAGTGAGGTGAGAGACCTCCACCGCCGGGTTGTCGCAGCAACCCGGTTGCAGCAGGAGGCAGTTCGCGTCGGGGAATGCCGAGGCTGGCGGTAAGTGCGATGAGGGCCCGCAGTCCCGCTCATTCGTGCAGTTCAGGTAAGTGGTGACGAGCCGCGCCGCCGAGCAGGAGCACCGTCCGCCTGGCCGTCGCAGAGCAACTCCACGCTCTCCATGGGGCCGCCCATGAACAGAACACCCCCACTCGCGTGGGGAAGACGTCCTCAACTGGGGCGTCACCGCCCAGCCGAACAGGCGCGCACAGGCCGCCCGCACCAGCAGCACCCGCCGCACTGCACCTACCGCGCGCACCACGCCCACGCCACAGCCGCACCCGCGGCGATGGGCGAACAGCTCGCGGATCGCCGCCGACGTCGATGACGAACACGGCCTGCTTCTTCAGCTCGACCTGGCCGAGGACAGCACGGTCACGAGCTCGGCCAGATCTCCGGTGCAGACGATCACTTCTTCGTCTTCGGCCGGTGGGTCGAAGCGGGGCGGTGCACTTCCTCGTCCACGGACAGCCGGATGTAGCCGTGGTCTGCCAGGGCCTTGGCGACGGTGGTCTTCCCGGAGCCGGTCAGGCCGACCAGAAGAACGGCGAGGGGCACGTGGTCATCCCTTCCGTGACGTATCCGCGAGCCTGGGCACTGTCTCTAATCCTGGCCGGTGTGCGCGTACGGCCGCCAGATGGTGAAGATGCTGCGGGCCTTGGCGAGCCAGCTGGAGGGCATCCGGTCCAGGCTGACCCGGCGGAAGGCGAACCGCGGATCGCTGGTGTTGATCACGCCGCGGTGCTGGCCTATGTGGGCGAGCAGGCGGCTGGCTCCGTCTCTGACGGCCGGGGTCTGTTCCTGCCAGGTGCCGGAGGCGAAGTGCCGGACCCGCCGTCGGAGGCCGTCCAGGATGCCCGAGCGCCACTTGAAGTGGTGAACCGCGCAGATGCGGTCGGCGTCCGGCCGGTGACTGGGTGCCCGGTGGTTGCCGGAGGCCACGGTGACATCGTGGCGGGCGAGGACGATCTTTCGGAGGGCGCCGTGCAGGAGCCGTTGGGTGAGGTGGCCACCGAGAGGATAGGCCAGGTCGAGTCCGTCTTCGGGGTCCCAACCGGCCAGATGTCCGCCCGCGGCCGCGCGGTCGAGCATTCGAAGTGCAGCTCGCCTTCCCCGCCGACCTCGACCCGGCGGTGTGGGGCACCGAGACCTCCATGACCGCCGAAGCCACCCCGCTACGCACTCCACCTGTCCGCAGCGACGACGGCGGCCTACGGCAATTCGCGTGGATCACGACCCCACCCGCCCTGCACGCTCGGTACCGTCTGGAATGGCGGTTCCGGGCGCAGCCCGAACCCGACACGGGCCAAGGGGAGTTCAGGTGATCGACGTGCGGCCCAGTCAGCAGATGCGAGACCTCGGGGTCGTCCAGCGCGGCGCCGGCATCCTCGCCGAAACGGCCCGCGCCTTCGACCTGCCAACCGAACGCGACGTTGCCGAACACGTCGTGGACGAGTTGTTCGCCGCAATGGAGCGAATCGGTCAAGTCCACCCTTTCGCCAAGGGGATGGGTATCGCCGCCCTACAGAGCTTCTTCAGCGGTGCTGCTCCAGAGTGAGGATGGCCTTGGTCATTGACGTGAGTCGGTTGGGGCTGCAGCGGGCTCGACGGAAGATGCGCCAGGACTTGAGTCGGGCGAAGGCTCGCTCAACAGGGCTGCGGAGACGGGAATGCGCTCGGTTGACGTTCTTCTGTTGCACTGTCAACTCGCGGCCGCTGTGCCGTTTGAACGGTGTGCATACGGTTCCGCCGGCTCCTACGTATGCCGTGTCCGCCAAGGTCGGGATCTTCAATCGCTGACACACTGTCATGATGTGGTGGGTCCGCGCCGCGGTGATGTCCACTGTTCGGCCGGGCAGTGCGGGCGAGTACCAGAGCACCTCGCCGGTTGGATCGGTGACGGCTTGGGTGTTCACTCCGTGACGTCTGGCCTTGCCGGAGTAGTCTGCTCGGCTATCTCCGACGCGGTCGCATTCGGCGATGGTGCCGTCCACCAGGACGTACTCGGGCTTGGCTTTGCGAAGCGCTCGGGTCAGGGACGGAGCCTTGGTGGCGAGGAGCTCCGTCACACTGTGTACGTAGGAGTGGGCGGTGGCTTCGCTGATCTGGAAGCCTGCGGCGATCTTGGCGAGAGTGGTGTGCTCGCGCAGGTAGACCAGCGCCACCAGGGCCCGTCCCGACGGACGAAGCTTGCAGTGGCGGTCACCCTCCTGGGTGACGATGAGCATGGTGACCCACTCCACGAGTGCGTGCAGTAGGTCCAGTACGCAAGGATAGGTAACCAACGAGGCCCTCTGACTGACGAGTTGAGACGTGAGACATCTCGCTCAACAGTCCGAGGGCCTCGCCTGTTACGGGTTTCGCTTCGTCACCCGATCAGTGGCCGGGCTGAAGAAGCTCAGTCAGAAAGACAACAGGACACAGAGGGGATGATCACCGCGTTTCCACAAGTCTGCGGTGTGACGCTTGCGGTGTCCGTGCCCATGCCCCGGCTTCGGGCGTTCACGAGATGCCGGACTGCGACTGGTGACCGCTTCCTCCCCAGCACCCCGAGAGCGGGGATCGGGCACCGGCACGACGAAGGCAGGCCGCTGTCCAGCCTCAACAACGCCCTCATCGCACAACGACCGGCCGCGCGACTGTCCGGCGACCGCACGGCGACCAGGAAGTCAGCGTGCGTCGTCATGCTGATGGGCAGGTCTCCATTGACCGTGGAAAGGCAAGGGTTCACCATGCTGAATGTTCGGAGGATCGGTACACCGCGTTGAAGACTCTCTGCCTCGGCATCCGCAGCATCGAGGGCCGACACGTCGACGGCCACGGAACCAAAGTCCCCGCCGGGCGCGTCCGCGGCAGCGGGACCCTCGGCTGGACCCGCACCATGAACCAGTTCAAGATCCGGTTAGGCGACCGGCTCCCACTCTCTGACCAACATCAACAGACGGTAACCCAAGGCAGGAACCGGGACCATCAGGCACAACACCGATCACACACAGGCGAGTTGACATCACCTCAACATCGTCCAGTGTTTCTCCGACCGCAACAACCCTGATGCCTCCCACTCCCAGGCCCCGTCACGCACGTGGCCGACCGGCAGCTTCCCCTCCACGCGACACAACGGCGCCGGAGGGGCTGAGTTGTCGTTCAGGGGAAAGGTGCCCGCAGGCGGCCGGAAGGCCCGACGAACAACGAGCGATCCAGGTATGGAACTGAGGGGCGACTGTGGGGCATGTCTCTGCGACAACATGCGACCGTCACGGACACGCCGTCGTCGTGGGCGGAGGAATCAGCGGTCTGATCGCCGCCCGGGTCCTGGCCGGCCACTTCGAGCGGGTGACCGTCCTGGAACAGGACACCGTCACGGCAGACACCGGCTACCGTACGGGCGTGCCACAGGCGCGCCATACACATGCGTTGCTGGCCCGGGGCGCTCACATCCTGGAACAGCTCTTCCCTGGCCTTCGTGAAGAACTGGCCGCGCAGGGCGCGTCCGTCTTCGACCTGGGCGCATCGGCTCGTGTCCTGTTCCCCTCCGGCTGGGCCCCCCGGACGCACATCGGCGTTCTTGTCCAGAACGCCACCCGACCCGCGCTGGAGGGCTGTCTGCGGCGAAGAGTTCTGGCGCTCGAACCGGTGTCGATCCGATCAGGATGGCGGGTTCAGGATCTTTGCTGGGATGCAACTCACCGCCGCGTCACGGGGGTTGTGGCCGCTTCGACGGGCGAGGTCCTGCAGCACCCGGCCGCCCTGGGGCCGCGACAGGCCGCGGGGGCCGGGCTCCAGCCGATCGCAGCGGACCTGGTCGTGCACGCCGCGGGCCGCAACTCCCGCCTGGCGGAGTGGCTGCATCAAGCCGGGTACCCCGCACCGGCCTCCCGTACCATCCGGTCCAGCACGACCTACGCGTCCCGGCTGTTCAAGGCCCCACCCGGCACCATGAACGGCTACCACATTCTGGGCGGGACCCCCCATGCCCCGGACGTGCGCCGAGCGGGCGGCGTGCAGGCCGTGGAAGGCGGGGCGGTCATTGTCACGCTGCTCGGTGCCGGGGGCGAGGTCCCACCCGGGGACGAACCGGGCTTCCTCGCCTACGCCCGCTCGCTGCCCCATCCTGACATCGCCGAAATCATCACCACCAGTACTCCTGTCGGACCCATCTACCGTGCCCTGCGGCTGGACAACCGCTGGGTCCTGTACCACCGCATGCCGTGCTGGCCGGAGCGCCTGCTGGTCCTCGGAGACGCGGTCTGCTCCTTCAATCCGGTGTACGGCCAGGGCATGACGATGGCGGCTCTCGAGGCCCAGCTGCTCGGCCGGATGCTGGGGCGGGCGGACTACGTCCGCGACCTGAGCGGGATCGCTCCGCGGTTCCAGCGTCGTCTTGCCCGCGCCCTTGCCGTCCCCTGGGCCGTGGCAACCAGCACCGACCTCGGCTGGGCCCCGGGAAGGTCCTCGCCCACGGCCCGCCTCACCCGCTGGTACGGGGACCATCTCATCGCCCTCATTCCCCACAGCCCCCGCATCTACCAGAGCGTGTATCAGGTGGCGCAGATGGTCAGATCCCCCGTGGCGCTTCTGCACCCCGCCGTCCTGGGCAGCGTCACACGACGCGCTATCCAGCCTCATCACCGGCGCAAACCGTGAGGACAGGGCCGGTGCTCAGTCGCCGGCGCGGGCAGGACCAAGCCGGCCGGGACGCGACGGCGCAGGTCGCGCCCAAGCAGCTGCGGGACACCATCGCGCTGATCGCGTGGTTGGTGCCCAAGCGGTCGCGCCCCCAAGGGGGTGACGGCGGCGACGACTAAAGGCCCGCCGGACCGATCCGGCTGAGGTTCTTCTCAGTGGACGGTTCGTGAGTTGATGTCCGTTCGAAGTGATGCTTGGGGCAGCCGGTCCGCCCCTGGTAGAGGATCGCGTTCACGATCTCCCGCATGTCGTAGGCGCCCTGATGACCGCTGACCGAGCGATGCCGGTCCTTCCACGCGGCGATCACCGGCTCGATCAACGACCACTGCTCGGCCGATAAGTCGCTGGGATACGGCTTCCGTTCGCTCACCTCGCCAACCTCAGCAGACCCCACGGCGTGAACCCGCGGATTCCACCCCGCCCCGCCCCACACCATCAGGCGACCACAGAACGACTCAAAGTCTCGCGAACCGCCCACTTACAGACAGGCCACAACGCTGGCTGCTCCACCGGCTGTTCGGTGATCGGTACGTGGGCGGTCGGGGGTCCAGTGGCTGGTCACGTTGGTTTGGCGAGGTGATGAGTCCGTGTTCGGATCGTTGGGTCTGGGGCGAGGTTCGTCTTCGGTTTCGCGTGAGTGGTGCGCCGGCGGACGTAGGCTCCGATGGTGGCGTTCTGCCCGTCGTGGCTACGGTGGTCGGTGCCGCTCAGCGCGAAGTAGCGCAGGGCCGTGGACGCGGCCTCGATCCAGGTCAGCCAGGAGCCGTAGGGCGGCAGGAAGACCAACTCGATGCCGTTCGGGGGCAGGTGGGCTGCGGCAACCTCAAGGTTTCGCGAACGGAGGCCCCAGAGGGCTGTGGGACGTGCGAGGAGGTGACCTCAAGCGGGCAGTTCCGTGTCGATGACGAAGCTGATTTCGATGACCTGGCCGGGCAAGGTCAGTTCGGTGATGCCCACGACCGTGCTGGCCGGGCGGTGGTCGCCGAAGTACCCCAGGTTGCCCTCCGCCGTCGCCGCGGCATTCTGCCGCAGGTTCACCATGTACAGGGTCTGTGAGACGACCTGGTTCCGGGCGGCGCCGTAGTGTTCCAGGACCTTGTCCATGTTGGCGTGGGTCTGCTTGAGCTGGGCGGCGAAGTCGCCCGCGTGCAGGATCTCGCCTGCCGCATCGAACGAGAGCTGTCCGGAGACGTGAACCAGCTCGCCGGACTTGATCGCCTGTGAGTAGCCGAAGTCGCTTTCAGCCGGCACGTCGTAGCTGAAGACATCAATGGTGGCCACGGTGTTCGCCCTTCCGGTCCGCTCTCTTGTAGTTACTCGGAAACGGTAGGAGAGTGACCGCCGACCTGGAAGAACGCACTTTTCGGTGGCTGGGGAACCTGATGGTGACCAAGCAACTGCTCAAAGGTCTGCCCGAGGACGCTGACCTGCGGCGCGCGGACTCCCTGGCGCGGGAGATCTTCTCGGACGTCGCCGACAAGTGGGCGCTCCTGATCATCGAGGCGCTCGGCGAGCGCACCCTGCGCTTCAGCGAGCTGCGGAACGAGGTCGAGGGCATCAGCCACAAGATGCTCACCCAGAACCTGCGCATGCTGGAGCGCAATGGCCTGGTCGACTGCCAGGTGCACCCCACCGTGCCGCCGCGTGTCGAGTACACCCTCACCGCGCCGGGCCGGGACCTGCGCACCGCGGTCGACGCCATATGCGGCTGGACCCACCAGCACCTGGGTCACATCGAGAGTGCACACGGCCGTTTCGACGCCTGACGGGCACGCAGCGACACCCTCGCGCGTTGCGCGATTCCTTGACCGATCTCCCGCAACCCGCAGCACGCCGAGGACTTCACCCGGCGGGCCTTCGAGGAACTGGGGGTCGCCGCCCGCGTGGCGCCCCAGGTCCGAGGCGCGCTCAGCGGGCGTGAGGTGGTGATCGTTGCGACCAACAGCACCGAGCCGGTGCTGGATGCCGAGTGGATCGGCGCGGGCACACACGTGACGACGTTGGGCCCCAAGACGCTGGCTCATCACGAAGTACCCCGCGTGCTGGCGGATCAGGCGCACCTTGTCCTCACGGATTCCCGTTCCCAGGCGGCCAGTTGCCCCGAGCCACACCTCGTTGATCCTGATCGGATGGTGGAGCTCGGCGCGCTCCTCGCCGGTACGGCGCTCCCATCCGGACCAGCTCAAACCAGGCATCGCTCTTTTGCTCAGTTGGCCTCGCAAGGACGGAGGTTGCCGTCGCCTCGGCACTCTGCGACGCCATCCCTCAGCGAGGGCCACACCCATTGACGATTGGGGCCACGGCCGTGACGTGCAAACGGCCGCCTCGGCGGCGCGGGCGACGTCCGGCCGACACTGATACTGCCCGTCGCCGAGGCGCGGTACGAACTGGGCGTGACGCGCAACTTCCCACTGCTACACCATCAGAGAACTTGGAGACGCCGAGATCCAAGCGGTCCCAGACCCTACTTGGGTTGATCGACAAGATGAGTACCCGTACCGATGTCCCCCGGCACCGTAATGATCAAGATGGTTCCGTGACCACACACGAACCCGATCCCCAGGCCCCTCAACACCCCGCCCGTGACCGCCAGTCAGCAGAGAAGGCGATGAAGACCATTCTGCTCGTCGCGGCCGTGGCGGGAGGCATCCTCTTTCTCTACATGGCCCTCATGATCGGCGCCTACGTCGCCTCCAGTTGACCCGGGGCCACCCGGTGGGCCCGGAACAGCCGCCCCTGCACACCCCGCGATCAGCCGGACAGCTACGCGCGGGAACACCAACAAGGGCGAGCACACCGACACGCACCGGCCGGGCCCGCCAAACCCCTTCAGCAGCCCGGGCTTTCCGCGGAGTCCTGCCTCGCGCACGGGCAGACGGATCGGCGGAGCTCTCATCGTGGAGACAGTCATCGTCACCGCGTCGGCGTGCCCCACGTCCGATGGTGGCAAGCAGGACCCCGGGCCCGCCGACTGTTCGGAGCGGGCCGCCGGAGCTGGAAATCCGGGCACCTGGATCGCATGGCCGCATAGGTGGGGTAGGGGTCCTGGAGGAAGCCGGGGTCCTGCATCGGGTCAGTCATGTTTCAGGCTCCAAAGTGATGGTTGGGCCAGTGCGGATCCTCCCATCGTGCGGGACCGGTGACTCCGATCAGCCGTATGCGGTGAAGCAGATCCTCCGGCACATCCGGGGCGTGGAGGCGCGTAGGGGCGTGACGGACCAGCCATGCTGCGAGTTCGGTGCGCAGCGTGTCTGCGTTCTCCCATGCGTCCCAGGGGAGTTGGTCTCGCAGCAGGTCGTACTCCCAGTGAGCGGCCGCCGCGGCGGGGTGTCGATCGGCGACCGGGTGGTCGAGGGCCTCACCAAGGCCACGTCAGCGCAGCCGTTCAGTCGCCTGTTCCAGGCCCTTCCTGATCAGCCGCCCGTACTCGTCATCGCCAAGCGCGCCGATCGTTTCCCGCGCGCGCTGGAGGTGTTCACGAGCCCGATCGAGATCGCCCAGCTTGCGATGACACTCACTCAAGTTCAGGTGCAGCGACGGGTATAGCCCTGCCACCGGAACCGGCACCCCGGCTTGCGCGACTCGCGCATCGGTGACCAGGCCGGCGGCCGCCAGCGCTCGCTGGTCCCAGATCAGCTCCTCGTGCGCGTCGTCCTGCACATCGGCCATCGCGTGCGCCAGCACGCAGCGCTGCAGAGGATCCCCCTGCTCGCCGCCGATCTCGTCCCAGATCTCTGCGAACTGGCGGCGAGCGGCCTCCCGCTCGCCGCTGTGGCTGAGCTGCACAGCCTGGCCAATCCGGGTGATCAGCGGATCCATCATCAATCGAGATTCCTTCCCTGCGTCATCTCGCGAGAGCGACCGTACCGCCGCGCCTGCGACCGAACTTCGGCGGCACCCACGCGAATAGCCTCCCGGCTGATCTCCCAACGGGACAGCACCGCCTGCTGCCCGGCGAGACATCCGGCCAACTCGAAACACCCCCACGCGCGTGGGGAACACCGAGGACCAGTTGCACGGCGCCGGACCGGCGCCCAGGCCGGCCTGTATCGCCGGCGCAGCCGCCTGGGCGACAGTGATGTTGAGCAGTTGCGCGAAGGTGGCGCTGAGCACCATCGGCAGCGCGAGGCGTCCGCCGCTCACGGCAGCAGAGCCGCGGCGAGCTCACGGGGTCGGGCGGCGAACGGGCTGTGGCTGCCCGGGAGGGTGCGCACGGTGAACGGGTTGCCGGGCATGGCCCGGTCGGCTTCCGCGATCATCAGATCCTGCACGGCCGTCGGCAGCGCCCGATCGTCCGCGCAGCGCAGGAAGGTCCGCGGGACGCGCCCCCACCGTTGTGGAGTCACGATGACCGGGGTGGCGGGCATCGCCAGCGGCAGATCGGGGCTCAGTGCCGAGCGCCAGCGGTCGAAGCGGTCCGCGGGGGTGTCGTGGTAGTGGGTCTGCCGCAGTTCCTCGACGTAGGCGGGGTCCTGTGAGAGCGGGTTGATCCGCACGGCGCCCAGTTCCCCGGGGTCGCCGAGGTTGAGGCTCTGGCCCCGTGCCGTGGCGTTCTCGGGTGAGCCGAGGTAGTCGAAGAACCGGGGCCGTCCGGCGGGCACGAAGGCGGAGACGTAGACGATCTCGTTGACGAGTTCGGGTGCGCGCTCGGTAGCCAGTGACGCGGGGCCGCCGCCCGCGCTGTGTGCGACGAGCACGACACGACGGTGGTGGCGGGCCTGGCGCAGCGTGTCCAGCACGGCCTCGGCGCTGTCGTCCATCGTCACGGTGGCGAGCGCGGACTTCTCGGTCAACAGGCCCGGCTGGCCCGGCTGGAGGTATCCGGTGGGCAGTGGCGCGTCGAAGCCGTGCCCCGGCAGGTCGATGGCCATGCTCGCGGCACCGAGTGCGGCGAGTGCGCGCTGCGTCGCCGCCCACTGCCCGGAGCCGTGCCAGGCCCCGTGCACGAAGACGAAGACGGTGTCTGTGAGGGAAAAACCAGTCATGACCGCATTCCATGCAACCCGGCCCCGATTATCCAGCGAAAGATCTGACAAGCTGGCCGACGATACATGTGAGATATGGCTGGGAGGCTGACATGGAGGCGCGGCACCTGCGGTACGCACTGACCCTCGCCGAGCACGCACACTTCGGCCGGGCGGCCGGTGCGCTGGGCATCGCGCAGCCTCCGCTGTCCAAGCAGATCGCCGACCTGGAACGGGAGGTGGGCACCCGCTTGTTCGATCGCACTCGCCAGGGGGTGTTTCCGACGGCCGCGGGCACGGCCTTCCTCTCCCGGGCGCGCAGGGCGCTCGACGAGATCGCGGCGGCCGCGGTCGACGCGGCCAGGGCAGCACGCGGCGAGACGGGACGGCTGCGCCTGGGTTTCATCGCCTCGGCGCTGCTCGAACCCCTGCCGGACGTCCTCGGCCGGTTCGGCCGCGAACGTCCCGAAGTGCGGCTGGAACTGCACGAGATGGCGACCAGGCGCAGCACGGCCGCGCTCGTCGCCGGCGAACTGGACGTGGCGATCGGCCTCGGCCGGCCAGGGGGCGTCGGGGCCGAGCAGCTGGTATCGGTCCCGATCGGACACGACCACCTGGTCGCGGTCGTGAGCAGCACGCACCCGTACGCGGGTCAGTCGTCGGTGGACGTGGACCGGCTGCGGCGACAGCCGCTGATCATTGCGCAGGAGGAGGACGAGCCCGCCGTCGTCACCGGGCTGCGGACCCTCCTGGGCAAGGACTCCCCGGCGCTCTCCGGCGCGACCGTCGCGAGGGACATCCACACCATCATCGGCCTCGCCGCCTGCGGGGTGGGCGTCGGTCTGGGCCCCTCTCGCATGCTGACGGCCCCACGGCGGGGCACGTGGTTCTGCGAGGTGACCCCGCGCACGCCGCTGCCCGATCTGGTCCTGTCCTTCAGCGCCCGGGACCGTTCCCCGGCACTGAACGCCTTCCTCGACGTCATCCGCAAGAACTGCCCCGAGGTCGGTGCCGCGCTCGACCACCGGCTCGGCCCACTCGGACCACAAGAAGAAGGCGGCCGCGACTCGGCCCCTACCTGACTTCGCCTCGCCGGACGAGTGGGAGAAGTTCACCCCGTTCCTGTGCTTCGGCACCGAGCTCCGCCGCACCGTTGGCACGACTCGTGCTGCCACGCGCGACGTTCCCCGCCACAGGGTGGGCATCCGGCCGGCCTGCTGATCGGCCACCGCCGTTTCGGCTGGGCACCCCGCGCGGCAGCCGCGCGCTGGGGCCGCTCTGGCATGCGGTTCCGGTACTCCGTTGAACTCAACCGGCACCAAAGAAGACAGTCACCCTGCGTACGCGAACCACACGAAGTGATCCAGGAGCAAGGTCCGACCGTCGTCGAGAGCGCGGTCAGCGAGACCCATGCGCACGGCGCGATGGGACGCCGGCAACCTCTTCGTTGGGAGTATGTCCGGTCGGGCCAGGGCCTGTTGGGCGGTGCGGCGGTCACAGCCAGCCGTTGGCCTCCGCGAGGCGGGCCGCCTCGGCGCGGGTGCGGGCCCGGGTCTTGCCGATCGCCGACGACAGGTGGTTGCGTACGGTGCCCTGGGACAGCCGGAGCGCCCTGGCGATGTCGGCCACGGTGCCGCCCTCGGCGGCGGCGCGCGGCACGTCCGCCTCGCGGCCGGTCAGTGGGCTCACGTCGCCGGACGGTGCTTCCGCTTCCCGATGTACGGCGCGTTGGCGGCCAACATCCGGCCGTGCGCCTTCTGGGTACTGCCCCGCACAACACGCCGTCCCGTAAGCCGGTTGCCGGACCGTCAAGCAGTGCTCATGGCCGAGGACCAGTCAAGGCCGAAGCCGGGGGCGAGGCGAAGAGCTCGGAGTCGTCAGTGACGAGGCGAAGTGCCGGGCGGGCGGGGGTGGATCGCTGGCCGCTGCTCGCGGGGCAGGTCCGCGAGGGCCAGTTCCCAGCTCCTGGTCGTCGTCGGCGTCCTCGAACTCCGTCTGCTCCGGGGCCGCGGCGGTGGCCGGACGGAGGACGCAAACGGGTCGCGGACCTTGACGCCGAACTGCGGCCCGCATTACCGGCGTTGGTCTCGTCGGACGGGCCCGTGATCCGATGCCGTCGTCGAAAGTCCTTTGCCGCCGCCCGAAGGCAACGCCTACGATCGATCATGCGCACGATCGGCACCACAGCGCGATCGGCACCGATGTCTGAGGAACGATGAGTACGTCGCACGAATCCGTCTGCCGCCTGCTGAGTGGTGAACCGCTCCGGAAGTCGCTGGACACGGCGGATCCCCAGGCATGGATGGATTTTGATCTAGCGGTGCGGTCACTGCCGTATGTGCAACGGGAGGCACTGCGCTCACTGACCGGGCTGCGCGATCACGCTCGTGGGACGCTCAGCGAGTCGCAACTGGCCGTCGCCCTGTGCCATCCCGACGGCCGGGTCCGCGAGGCCGCTCTGGAGTGGGCTCCGGCCGTCCCGGCGCTTCTGCCCCTGGTGGTCATCCGGTCCACGGACTGGGTGGCCCCGGTGCGTGAGGAGGCACGAGAGCTGCTGGCGGATCTGCTACCCGGCGTGGCACGCCAGGCGGTGGTGCCGTTCACCGCTCTCGTGTTGCGCATGGCCCGTCGTCAGCACGGCGACTTCACGCAGGCGCTGTTGAAGCAGAGCTTCGTGGAAGGGCCACCCGAGGCCATCACCGCGCTGCTCACCGGCGGCGACCGCGCCGCGCGTCGGTTCGGCCATCGCATCGCCGTCGAAAGGCAGTTGCTCTCCCCCCTCCAGTTGGCCCGGATCGCCGCGTCCGATGACGATGTGGTCGTCCAGAACCTGTGTGCCGAGGCCGCGTTGGCGGCGGTGCGGGAGGGCGCACACGACGAGGTGCTGGAACCCCTGCTCGGATCGCGGCAGCCGCAGGTCCGCGCCGCAGGCGTGACCGCGCTGCGACGGACGGGGCGCTTCGCACAGGCAGAGCCCTTCCTTCCCGACCGCTCGGGCGTCGTACGGGCCTGCGCACGCTGGGTCTTGAGGCAGAACGGCATCGATCCGCTGCCGCTCTACCGCGCCCTGTGCGCGGATCCGACCGACGACAACCTCCCGCCCGGTGCGGCGTTGGGTTTGGCCGAGTGCGGCACCCGCGCGGACGCGGAGCTGTTGTGGCCGCTGATCGGCCACCCCGTCGCCGCGGTGCGTACCCGTGCCGTCGCGGGCCTGCGGGTCCTGGGCCTGGCTGATGCGGCGCGGCTACGTCCGCTGGTCGACGACCCCGCGCCGGCCGTGGCCCGCGAGGTGACGGGCGCCCTGATTCCGGACGCCGACCGGCTGCCCGTGCATTGGCTGGAGTCGAGACTGGCCCCGGAGCGGCCCGCACACACCCGTAGCGCGGCTTTTCGACTCCTGTGCGCCCAGGGCGGAGCGGTCGAACTACGGGCCGCACTACTGCTGTTGACCGACCCGAACGTGAAGCTGCGTTTCCGCGCTGAACAAGCTGTACGTCGTTGGACGCCGTCGCCGACCACCGTGCTCGGCGACCGGGAACTGGCCGCACTCATCGACCGCCATGCACCCGCGCTCGGCCACCAGGCAGCACTGCTCCTGCGCCGAGAACTGGGCATCCCCAGCTGACGCCACCACGACGTCACTGCGTCCCGGAGCAGGTGCCCTGGACGGTCACCCAGATGTTGTTGTCGGGGGTGGTGCCACTGGCCACCACCGTGGAGTAACAGCCGTGCGGGAGCTTGCTGTCCGCGTTCGCCCGGGCACCGCCCAGCGAGCTGCTGACCCCGGTGACGTAGACGTAGTAGGTGGCCGAGTCCGCCGTCACCACTCCCCGGCCTGGCGCGGCGGTGGCGGCCGACGCCTGGGCGGCCAGCGCCACCCCGGCCAGCAGGGTCGCCGCGACCGCGGCGAGCGTGGTTCTCGCGAGCTTTCCGTTCACGGAATCCTCCCGGTCAATACCCCTACGGCGCACGGTAGTTACGCCGCGCGCAGGGAATCTCAAGGCCAATTTCACGCGACACAGCAGTCGTTGCGCCATGTGCAGCCACATGTCGTAACTGCCGTCCTAGAGCGGGTGGAAGCCCAGCCCGCCCCTGACTGTACGTACGTACAGTCAGGGGTTAGGGTGCGGGCAAGGCGGCGGCAGACCCCAGAGAAAGGTTCCGCGACATGATGTCCGACCTGATCGATGTGCACGCGCATTTCACCCCGCCCACCACTCCCGAAGAACGGGACGCGCGATGGCATGCCATGCGAGCGGAGCAGTTCCTTGCACCGGCTCCCCACCACTGGACGGTCGAGGCGACGCTGGACTACATGGACCGCGCCGGCGTCGCGATGCAGTTGCTGAGCAACGTCCCCAAGACCCTCGACGCCCTCCGCGCGTCCAACGACTACGGCGCCTCCCTCGTGTCGCAACATCCCTCAAGGTTCGGCCTGCTCGCCGCTCTGCCCACCGACGACCCGGCCGCCGCGCTCACCGAAATCGAGCGCGCCGGCGGCGACTTGCGGGCGGACGGGTTCGCGGTGACGTGCGCGTACAACGGAATCTCCCTCGGCGACGTGAGCCTGGAGCCGGTGTGGGCCGAACTCGACCGCCGCGGCGCGACGGTGTTCGTCCACCCGGACGCTTACGCTCCCGCGTCCATGGGTCGCCCCAGCCCGCTGCTGGAGGTCGCCTTCGAGACCGCCCGCACCCTCGTCGACATGCTGTACGCAGGCGTCTTCCGCAGATTCCCGAACATGCGGGTGATCGTCGCGCACTGCGGCGGCGCGCTTCCCGCCCTGGCGGGGCGCCTGCATCTGCTGGGCACGCAAGCCTGGGTACCAAACCCCGCCGAACTCGACCAGGGCGAGATCCGGGACCAACTCGCCCGGCTGTACCTGGACACCGCCGCCACCGGCACCGCGCACACCCTCGCACCGGCCCTGGCCATGACCACCCCCGACCACCTCGTCTACGGCTCGGACAGCGGCGTGCCGTGCAGCACGGAGACGACGCTGGAAGCCAACCGGCATGCCCTGGCGGACTTCACCGGACTGCCCCGCGAACAACTCGAAGCCATCGGCCACAACGCCCTGTGTCTGTTTCCGAAGGCTGCGGCCCGGCTCGGTCGGCAGGTCGCGGCAGCCTGACGGCGCGTGCGTCAAGGGAGGCTCGATCCGCACCCAAGAGGGGGAAGAAACCATGCACATGACGGATGCTCAGGGGATCGTGCGGGTGGCGACCGGACTGCTCCACGGAACCCCGGAGGAGGGCGTCGTCGTCTACCGCGGCGTGCCCTTCGCCCAACCGCCGGTCGGACCGCTGCGGTTCCGCTCACCACTGCCGCCGGAGCGGTGGTCGGGCCTCAGGGACGCGAGCCGCCCGGGCCCGGCCTCGTACCAGTTCAACTCCGCCAACCAGGGCGACGTCGAGCGCATCGTCCGGGACATCGACCCCGGCGTGCCCGGCATCATGGCCTGGCCCGGCTACACGAACGCGACCTACCGCCACAACCACGCGGCGGAGGACTGCCTCTACCTCGACATCTGGGTACCGGAGTCGGCGCCACGCGGCGGCCTGCCCGTCTACGTCTACTACCACGGCGGCGCGAACGCGGTCAGCTCCGGTTCGTTCGCGCTGGAGCGGGGCGCGAACCTGGCCCGCGAGGCCAACATGATCGTGATCCGGCCGAACTACCGTATGGGCGCCCTCGGTTGGGTCCACTTCGGACTGCTGGGCGGTGACCTGCCGGAGGCGGTGAACCTCGGCGTGCAGGACCAGTTGGCAGCGCTGAAGTGGGTGCACGAGAACGTCGCGGCGTTCGGCGGCGACCCGGAGAACATCACGATCGGCGGGGAGTCCGCCGGAGCCACCGCGGTCTCGCACCTGCTGACCAACCCGAGCGCGCACCCCTACTTCCGGCGCGCGGTGTTGCAGTCGTTGTCCCCGTTCAACCTCTGGTGCACGCAGCAGCGGCCGGAGGCCGTCACCGTCGCGCGGATGTACCTGGACCTCCTCGGCCTCGACGACCCGGCGCGACTCCAGGACATCGACCCGAACCGGCTGTTGGCCGTGCAGAGCGTGCTGACCCGCTACTTCCCCCCGGACCGCCATCTCGCCTGGCGCCCGCTGGGTGCGGTCGTCGACGGGAGCTGGGTCCCGCAGGCCCCGGCGCTGCACTTGTCGGAGAACACCGTCGCCAAGCCCGGCCTCGAAGTGGCCATCGGATTCGCCAAGGACGAGTGGCAGTTCTTCCGCGGACACTCGGAGACGGTCAGCCGCGGGTCCCGGCGGGACGTGCTGGGCGTCCTGGAACAGGTCTTCGGTGCGGACGGTGCCGAGGAGGTCTACCGGCGATTCCACGAACTCCAACCGGACCATGCGCCCGGCCTGTTGCTGTCGGACGTCATGTCCTTCGAGTTCTTCAAGCTGTCGTCGCTGGCGATCGCGCGGAACCTCGGCGCGCAGCGGATTCCCGTGCACCTCTTCCAGTTCTCCTACGACCTGCCCGGGCTCGACGGCCGGCTCCGCGCCGTGCACACCGGGGACATCCCGTTCCTGTTCCGCAACCACTCCGAACGCGACCTCGCCTGGTGGCCGGCGTTCGACGGGGCGGACCGGGCGGAGGTACGAGAGGTCAGCGCGCGGATGGGCGAGCTGTACGCGTCCTTCATCCGCAGCGGCCGTCCGGGAGCCGGCTGGCCGCGCTTCGACGCGGCGGACGGGAACGTCCTGTGGTTCGGCCGATCCGTCGAGCCGTGGCCCGGCCTGCTGAAGCGGGAGTGGGACATCTTCCAGGAACGCGGCTTCGGCACCGTGCGGTCGGTGGAGAACGCACTCGTCGACAACGTACGGGCCGCGCTGGCGAACAGGTCGACCGCCTAGCCGGCGGACGGAGCATCCGCTCCCCGTATCGCACGGGAGTCATGAGCGGCTCGGACGGCGTCACGCGGCGCCGCCGGTGCCATACTCAAGCCGAAGCACGCAGAAATGAGGGATGGCCAGGTGGGCAACGCGACGGCCGGTCGGAGCGAGACGAGCGGCGGCCGACGGCGGGCGATCATACGGGCCGCCGAACGCCTCTTCGCCCAGGAGGGCTACCACGGCGCGACGATGCGCCAGATCGCCGAAGAGGCCGGCGTCCAACTGTCCCTCGTCGTCTACCACTTCACCTCGAAGCTCGGACTGTACTCGGCGATCTTCGAGGAGCGCCGGTACGTCAACGACGAGCGGTTGGCTCGTCTGAAGGCGATCCCCGACCTGCGCGCGGACAACGCCGTCGAGCAGATCGTCAGCGCCTTCACCGATCCGGTGCTCGCGCTGCACGACGACCCGGACGGCATCTGGTTCGCCCGTCTCGTACTGCGCGAGGCCGCCGACCCGTCCAGCCAGGAACGCCCGGTCATCCGGGACCAGTTCGACCCGCTGGCCCGCGAGTTCGTCGAGGCGCTCAAGGTCGCGCTGCCGGACAAGCCCGCCGGGTTCCACCACTGGGCGTACCTGTACTCGGTGGGAGCCCTCACCCAGAGCGCGTTCGACACCCGCGTGCGCAACCTCGCCAACGAGCCCGGCTACGAACAGAAGCACGCTCTCCTACGCTCCTACCTCACCGCCGCCCTGCGGTACGCCTGATCCGGCCCGGCCGACCGGGTTCCCGTCGGCGCGGTGAGGGCGGCGCGCACGGGTTCCAGACTCAGAACGGTCCCGGCGACCCGATCCGGTGGGGGTGTCGGGTGGGCCAGCCGGTCTCGGAGTCCTAGCTCAGACACCAGCCGCAAAGTGGCGGGTGATCGCGCGCTCGCCGCTGTGGCGACCTGTTCGTCGGGGTTGCGAGCATGTGCATAGCGGTGGCGGGTGTCCGCGAGGAGGGACGATCTCTGCCGCCCTCCGCCACGCCCCGCGCAAGGGCTGCTCGTCGGCGCTCAGGAGGCGAGGATGCCGATGCCGTCGCCGAGCAGTTTGAGGCCGAGGACGAAGAAGAGGACGGCCATGACGGCGGCGTTGTGCTGTGCGGCCCAGGTTCGCCAGTTGCCGAGGAGGCGTTGGGCCCGTTGTCCCGTGAAGAGGTAGACGGCCAGGGGTGCCAGGACGCCGAGGGAGGCGATGAGCACGAAGAGGGCGAGTGTCGCGGCCTGTTGGGGCACGGGGAGTCCGGTCGAGCTGATCGATGCGCCGGCGGCGAGGGTGAGGGGGGCGTTCTTGGCGTTGGCCGCCGACAGTGCCACGCCGAGTCCGAGGATCTTGGGCGGGGTGAAGCGGTCGATCGCGGCCAGCCATTTCGGGAGTTGTGCCTGGGAGGGGTCGGTGGGGCGGTGGCGCCATTGTCGGGCGCCGAGGAGGGTCAGTAGCAGGCCGAGGGCGAGTTTGAGGGCTCCTACCCAGGTGGTGGGCTGCTTGTGGCTGGAGGCGCCGCCGGAGCCGCCCACGGCCAGCATGATCGCTCCCAGTACCGCCAGTCCCAGGAGCCAGCCGAGGGCGAAGAGAACGCCGTTGAGACGTCCACGGGGGGTGGCCAGGATGAGGATGATCGCCACGATGGGCAGCGGGCTGACCGCGACGCCGGCGGCCAGGCCGAGTACGTCGCCCACGGCGTGTCCCACGATGCCCTCCTGGCAGATGGGTACGGGCGGCCGAAGCCGGAGCTGTGGCCGCCGACTTCGGCAGATCATGCACGGCTCAGCAGGCTGCTCAGCGCGTAGTCCTTGTCCATCGTCGGTGGCGGGCAAGGGACAAGGCGCGTCGCCGGATGTCGAACGGGTGAGGAGCCGGCGCGGGTCTCGGCATCGTGGGCGCTTCGGCGCGCGGTCGGGAAGCGGGCGCGCCTACGGTGGACGTGAGGGGAGACGGTTCTGTTGGCCGTTCCCGGACTGAGGTCGGCGAGGGGTCGTCTGCCACCGGTGACGGGTGCGGAAGAAGATGATCGAGATGTCGCCGCGGTTCATCCCTTACACGCCGGACGTAGAGGCCGAGGAGCCGGGATTCGACGCGAATCTCCAGACGATCATCGCGCGCATGGAGCACTACATCACCGGCTCGGTGGCCGCGGAAGGCACCGGTCAGGCCGTGCGGGACGCGCACGCCAAGGGGTACGGGCTGGTCCGGGGCGAGGTGCAGATCCTGGATGGGCTGCCCGAGGAGTACGCCCAGGGCATCTATGCCGCACCCGGCCGGCACGACGCGCTCCTGCGGTTCTCCAACGGTTCTCCGCACGCCGGGGCGGATGCGCGCCTGGGGCGCGCGACTGGGCTGGGGCTGAAGATGTTCGACGTCGAAGGGCCAACCTTGCTGGACGACGAACCCGATACCGGAACGTTCGACTACAACACGATCAATGCCCCGGTGTTCTTCTGCAACACCCTGCGGCACTACCTGTTCATCCAGGAGCTGTTCCTCAACGCGAACGCCTACATGGCCGAGGGCGTGCGTGGCCGGCACCGCTTCTACCGCGACTACGTGACGGGGAAGGGCACGCTAGACGAGGACGACTGGGCCTGGGAGGAGTTCTTGACCTTCCTGCGGGTGTCGCAGCGCCCGTTGGTGAACCTGCTGCTGTCGACCTACACCACGATGGGCGCGGTGCGGCACGGCGACTACATCGCCAAGGTGCGCATCGCCCCGGATCCGGCGTGCGCGGCGATCGTGGCGGAGCGGCGCATGGACGTCACGTCCGCGGCGGAGGTCTTCCGCCCGGCTCTGGCGGCCGAGCTCAGCAAGCGGCCGTACACCTTCGACATCCAGGTCCAGCTCTGCGTCGATCTGGAGCGCATGCCGGTGGAGGACCTGACCGTCGAATGGCCCGAGGAACTGTCCCCGTACGTCACCGTGGCCAAGCTCCGCCTGCCCCAGCAGGACATCTCCGGTGAGGAGAACCTCCGGCGGATGGACGCCCTGTCGTTCACGCCGTGGCGGGTGACGGCCGCGCACCGGCCGCTGGGCCGCATGATGCGCGCCCGCAAGGAGGTCTACCGCCGTTCCTCCCTCCTTCGTCACCGCCTCAACCAGCAGGAACGGCGCGAACCGCGCACCGCGGACGAGGCGTTGCCGCTGAAGGCACCGCTCATCCATCACTGACTGCGGACAGCCGCACACAGTCAGGGCCCGTCCCCCGAAACCACGGAGAGATCACGCGATGGCAGACAGCACCACACGCCGAGCGCAGGAACTGGAGTTGGACGACATCCAGGGGACCCTGCTGCGGCAACGCCCCTCCCCGTACACCGGCGCCTACTTCCTGCTCCGCGTCGACGAGGCCACCGACGGCCGCCTGTTTCTCAAGCGTCTGGTGCCGCATCTGGCCTCGGCGGCCCGCTGGTGGGACCCGCCGAGCCGGGCCTGGCTGAGCGTGGCGGTCAGCCACGCCGGCTTGCGGGCGCTGGGGGTGCCACAGGCGTCCCTGGACAGCTTCCCTGACGCCTTTCGCGAGGGCATGGCGGCTCGCGCCGACCGGCTCGGGGACACCGGCGAGAGCGCCCCCGCACACTGGGACGCGCCGCTGGGCAGCCCCGACGTGCATCTGGCCGTGTCCGCCTTCGCCCCGGATGACGCGGCACTGGAGTCGCTGCTGCAGACGGGCCGCGACGCCCTGCGCGACCTGTCGGGAGTGCGGCTGATCTACCGCCTGGAGGCGTCTCAGCTGCCGACCAAACGCACCCATCTGGGCTTCGTCGACGGCATCGGCGAACCGGACATCGAGGGCGCCGGCGTGGCCAGCGTCCTTCAGGCGGGCCAGGACCCCTACGGCTACCTGCCTGGTTTCGGTCCGACCATCAAGGCCGGCGAATTCCTCCTCGGTTACGAGAACCAGCTCGGCCGGCTCGCCCCCATGCCCCAACCTGAGACGCTGGCCCGCAACGGCACCTACGTGGCCTTCCGCAAACTCCACCTCAAGGTCGCCGACTTCCGCCGCTACCTCAGGGACAACGCCTCCTCCCCCGACGAGGAAGAGCTGCTGGCCGCCAAGATGGTCGGCCGGTGGCGCAGCGGCGCACCCTTGGTCCTCGCCCCCGAGCACGACGACCCAGACCTCGCCGCCGACCCCACCCGCGCAAACGATTTCGCCTATGCCCAGGACGACCCCGCCGGCCTGCGGTGCCCCATGGGCGCCCACATCCGCCGCATGAACCCCCGCGACGCCCTCTCCGACACCCTGGTGGACGTCCGCCTCCACCGTGCGCTGCGCCGCGGCACCACCTACGGGCCCCTGCTCCCCGAAGGAGAGCTGGAGGACGACGGCGTCGAGCGCGGCATCGTCTTCATCTTCATGGGCGCCGATTTGGTCCGGCAGTTCGAGTTCCTCACGGCCCAGTGGGCAAACGACGGAGACTTCGTCGGCCTGGGCACCGAGAAGGACCCCCTCATCGGCGACAACGACGGCACCGGCACCTTCACCATCCCCCGGCACCCCGTCCGCCGCCGCCTCCAGCAACTGCCCCGCTTCGCCCTCACCAAAGGAGGCGAATACCTCTTCATGCCCGGCATCCGCGCCCTGAACTGGCTAGCAGAACTTGAGACTTGAGCAGCCGGCCGGCTACCGCAGGCGAGGTTCCCGGGCTCGGCACCTGCGCAGCACCACCCTGAGAAGGACCGTCTGACATGACCACCCACGCTGAGAAGCGGACCCGCCCCGGGCTCCGGCACGGCAGGACCAACGAGTTCACTCTCTTCTTCACCGTAAAGCCCGGCCACGGGCAACAGATCCGCGAGATCTTCCAGCAGCCGGGATTCGAGGACCGCCGCAAGGAGATGAGCGCCCGCATCGGCACGCTCCACGACGCCCGTTGGGTCCTCTTCGACGACGACACACGGCTGATGTTCGCCACGAACTTCGACGGTGACTGGGACGCCTACATCGACGACTTCGCCAAGTACATCCCCGATGTCTTCGACGCCATCCTGCAGCACACCGAGGACTACCCCGGCATCTCGGACCCCCACATCAAAGACCTCATCGTGGCCCACCAGGCCACCGCATGCTCGTACTTCCGCACCATTCCCGAAGCCACCGTCAAAGACCTCCAAAAGGCAGTGGCCGTCAACGAGGCATTCCAGAAACTACTCGACGCCGCGAGCTGACCCGCCGGGCAGAGATCAACCTGGAGGGGTTCGCCCTGCCAGCACCTTCTGGAGACGTTGCGCACCGCTCTCGACGGCCTGCGGGAATCCGCATCCCCTGCGCCGGCGAGACCGCCGTTGGTCACGGAGAGGGCGTTGGGCCCCGATCCGTGCGGCGGCCGCGCCGACCGACGTCGCTCGCTTTCAGACCGGGCCGGCTCTGGACGCCGTTGAGGTGGTCTACTCGGCGAGACGACGCAGCCAGTCGCGCAGCAGCGCCCTCTCGGTATCACGCAAGGGGGACGCGGCGCCGGCTTCGACGGTGAGCGCGGCATCGAGTGCGAGCGCTCGGGACGCCAGGTCCACGCCGGTGGCGACGGGTGGGTCGGTGGTGAGGGACCCGATGATGGTGTCGCGCAGTCGTGTCGAGGTCGACAGTTCCCGCCGCGGCGCCTCTTCGCCGATCAGCGCCAGGGTGGCGCCGGTCGTTGCGGCGTGGACCACGCGGGTTGCCTCATCCACCGGCACCCGAAGGCGCCCGTCGACGGCGGCCCGGTCCAGCAGGCTCACCAGCAGGGCGTGCGCCTCGTCGGCGGCCGGGGGCTTGCGGCCGGGGCGGGCCGTTCCGTACATGAGCACGTAGAACTCGGGGTGCCGCAGGCCGAAGTCGACGTGCAGGTCCCAGCCCTTGTGGAGATCGGCCACCGGGTCCTCGGATCGGGACAGTGCCTCGTGCTTCTCGGCCAGGTACAGCTCGAATCCGTAGGCGGCCAGCTCGGCGAGCAGGCCGTCCTTGTCCCCGAACATCCGGTACAGCGTCGGCGCTGTGATCCCTGCCGCGGTGGCGACGGCCCGCGTGGAAACCGCCTCGCTGCCCCCCTCCTCCAGCAGCTCGGCTGCGACCTGAAGAACCCGGTACCTGGCGGCGTGCCTTCCCTCATCCATGGAACAACGATACGCCATATTGCGTATCACTGAATTATCAGTGCTACGCTCTGCACCGGATCGCTGATTAAAAGCGCTCATCGATCAAGGGGCTACACAGGCCCGCACCAACACAGGGGGTCATGGACCTCTCGTTCCGGCCGCGTACCGCATTCCGCCACGCGTGCCGTACGAGCCCGTCCCGCAACCCTTCCGCCGCACGGGCGGACTGTCAGTCCACCTCGTCGGCACTCAACGACGCTGCGCCAGCACCCGCCGGCGCCATGAGGGGAACCACCATGTCCGACATCTCGATCGCCATCGCCTCCTACTCCGGCTACGGCCACACGGCACAGCTCGCCGCGGCCGTGGCCGACGGCGCGCACTCCGTCTCCGGGACGCAGGTCCACCGCGTGGACGTCGCCTCCCTCGGCGACGCGGACTGGGAGGTACTGGACGCCGCCGACGCCATCGTCTTCGGCTCCCCCACCTACATGGGCACCGCCTCCGGAACCTTCCACGCCTTCGCCGAAGCCACCAGCAAGCGCTGGGCGACCCGCGCCTGGAGCGACAAGCTCGCCGCCGGGTTCACCAACTCCGGCTCCATGAGCGGGGACAAGATGCACACCCTGCAGTACTTCGCGCTCCTGGCCGCCCAGCACGGGATGCTCTGGGTGAGCCTGGGCCTGCTGCCGGGCTGGAACACCACGACCTCCCACCCCGAGGACGACAACCGGCTCGGCTTCTACCTCGGCGCCGGCGCACAGAGCTTCAACGACACCGCCGCCGTGCACGACGCCGACCTGAGCACCGCGCGCCACCTCGGCCGCCGCGTGGCCGAGCAGACCCGCATCCACCGCGCCGGCCTGGCCGCCCAGCGGTAACCCGGACGCCAACACACCATCAACTCCGCTTGCCCCGCCCGCCGTTGGCGGGGCAAGCGGGACAGGAGGGAACATGACCCCCATCACCGAGACCCCCATACAACGGCTGCTGATCGGCGGTGCCTGGCAGCAGGCGACGGACGGCCGGGTCTACGCGGCACACGATCCGTTCACCGGTGACGTGGCCTCCCGCGCCGCCGCCGGTTGCGCCGCGGACGTCGTGCGCGCAGCCGAAGCGGCCGAGCAGGCATGCGGTGCCTGGGCGGCACTGGCTCCGGGCGAGCGCCGACGCATCCTGTGGACGGCGGCCGACAAGGTACAGGAGCGGGAGGCGGAGCTGACCGCGGCGATCACCGCCGAGATGGGCGGCCCCGCCGCCTGGGGTGCGTACAACGTCAAGGTGCTCACCGAGAAGATCCGCTACGCGGCGAGCGCCGCCCACGAGGGTCTGACCGGCCAGGTCATCCCCTCCGAGATGACGGGGCGGACCTCGCTCGCGATCCGTCGCCCCGTCGGCGTGGTCGCCTGCGTCATCCCCTGGAACGCCCCGGCGCTTCTGGTCGGCAACTCGGTCCCGGCGGCGCTGATCACCGGCAACACCGTGGTGATGAAGGCGTCGGAGCAGACCCCGCGCACCCACGGTCTGGTCGCCGAGTGCTTCACCGCGGCCGGGCTGCCCGACGGGGTGTTCAACCTGGTCACCAACGCGCCCGAGGACGCCCCTGAGGTGGTGGACGCGCTCATCGCCCACCCGGCCGTGCGGCGCGTCCACTTCACCGGCTCCACCCGGGTGGGCCGCATCATCGGCGAGAAGGCCGCCGGGCACATGAAGCAGGCGATCCTCGAACTCGGCGGCAAGGCACCGGTCATCGTCCTCGCCGACGCCGACCTCGACCAGGCGGTCAGCGCGGCGGCCTTCGGCGCGTTCGCCAACTCAGGGCAGGGCTGCCTGTCCACCGAACGCGTCGTCGTCGACCGCACAGTCGCTGACGAGTTCTGCCGGCGCCTGGCCGCGCTCGCCGACACCATCGCCTACGGCGACCCCCGCGACCCGCAGACCGTGCTCGGTCCCGTCGTCGGCCCGGCCGCCGTCGCCCGCCTGGCGGGCCTGGTCCAAGACGCCATCGAGGCGGGCGCGCGCCTACTGGCGGGCGGCAGCCCCGACGGCCCGTGCTTCGCCCCGACCGTGCTGGCCGACGTCACGCCCGACATGCGCGCCTACCGCGAGGAGTCCTTCGGCCCCATCGTCACCGTTGTCGCCGTCGACGGCCACGAAGAGGCCCTGCGCGTGGCCAACGACAATGACTACGGCCTCACTTCGGCGATCTTCACCCGCGACATCCCCCTCGCCCTGAACCTGGCCCGGCGCATCAACGCCGGCATGTGCCACATCAACGGCGCCTCCCTCGACGACGAACCGCAGATCCCCTTCGGCGGCGTGAAGAACAGCGGCTACGGCAAGTCGGGCGGACGGTCCGGACTGGAGGAGTTCACCGAACTCCAGTGGATCACCATCGAAGGCCCACAAGCCCCGCGCTACCCCATCACCGAATGAGCGCGCCCCTCCCGGCGCGACAGTCCCCAACGGCACCCGCCCCTGATCCGGTGCGCTCGCAACGCCGACATCACCACCTTCGTCGCCGAGCCCAGACCCGGGCCTGATCACCGAGCCGGCGGGACAACAGGCCAGCCAGAAGGCCGAGTTGGGATGGTCGCTGCGGCCCATGACCCGCAAGGCCGCCTCCGCCGATCCGCCGGCGAGTCCGAACGAGGTGCGGCAGTGGCCTTCTCCGAGTACGCGACAACCAGTGACGGGACCGGGCAACTGGCCGGGATCGCCGACTACTTCACCAAGATCGAGCAGGGTTGGCACGCTCCCCCGACCCGCACCGGCGCGGATGCCCTTGCCACCGTGAAGATCGCCATCGCCGAAGCCGAACGGCGAGATCCGCCCGGTGAGGTTCATGGCGTCTTGAACGGCCCCTCAACCAGGCGAATCGGCCTTGTCAGTGCGGCTCGGCGACTCCGCCAGGGTCGCCGTGGTGCCGGTCGGCCAGAGCGGTGATTCCCGCCGTGGCCGCGGTGGCGAGGTCGGTGACCATCGCGTCGTCGACGGGCAGATTGAGGATGTACAGAGCGGACGCCAGGGAGCCGAGCAGCACCAAGTGGGCCATCGCGGGATCGACCGCCCCGGCCAACTCTCCACGGGCCACGGCCTTTTCGATGATTTCGGCGAAGATGGCCTGTTCGGCAGCGAGGAAGGTGTCCTGGAACCGCGCGTCCAGTCCGGGATTGACGGCGATCTCGCCGATCAGGGCCGGTGCGAGCTGTCGGGCCGCCGGGGTGGCCATGCGGAGGTGGAACGCGCGGACCAGCGCCAGCAGGTCCCCGTGCAACGAGCCGGTGCCGGCCAGCGGCGGCAACTGCTGCTCGTACATGGTGGCAGCGAATGCCATCTCGGCCTTGGACGCGTAGCGGCGGTAGATCGCCGCCTTGCCCACCCCGGCGCGCGCCGCGACCTGATCGACGGTCAGTGCCGGGTAACCGACCTCGTCGATCAACTCGCGCGTGGCCTGGAGGATCTTGTCATCCACGCGGCCATCTCTGGGGCGTCCACCCCGTTGCCTTCTCGCCGTCATGCCTGCACTATACGGAACCAGGGTTTCGGAACTGCGGTATCGGAACCGCGACTTCAGAGGTCCCCGGACCCTGCTACGCAGCGGCAACCGCGGTGAAGTCGCACCACGCGGCTTCGCGACAAGAACGGAGAACTCGGATGATCAAGTGGGCTGGCTGGATCGTCACGTTATTCGGAACCGCACACACGCTCCTTGCCCTGACGGTGGAAAGGGCCGCGCGCCATGCCGGGACATGGTTCAGCGGCGGGCTGTGGAGCGAGGACCTTGCCAACATGAGCCCGGCGGGCAGCGCGTACTGGCTGAGCCTGGAAAGCTTCGGCCCACCGCTCGTCCTGGTCGGCCTGACGGTGCTGTGGCTGGACCGCCGCGACATCACCCCGCCGGCGTTCATCGCCTGGGCGTTGGGGGCCTGGACCGTCGTCGACGCCGTAGTCCTCCCGTTCACGCCCTGGCCGCTCATCGCGCTTGCGTGCGCCCTACTGCTGATCGGAGCCCGCCGTGCCCACCGCGACAACCCCGTACCCAAGGCCGGGCTTCCACGAGCGTGAAAACAAGTCACGCCAGTGACAGGCGACATGCGGGTATGAGGCTCCCCAACAGCAAGCACACCGAACCGACAACGCCGGGACCGCATCATGCCCTCGCGCCGACAGGCACGGCACGGGCTGGGCCGTGAGCGCGTCGACGACTACACGTAGCCACGATCTGCGGTCGGCGGGTCCAGCACGCTGGCGCCGGCCGCCGGGAGTGCCTCAGGCCCGATCGGCCATCAGCCCGCCAGCACGGCGGCGAAGCCAGCCGACGGTCGAACGCGGGCTCGGGCGTCAGGACTCCCGCAGCCAGGTCAGGGCGGACTGCTTGATCTCCCGCTCCAGTTCGCTGCCCTTGGTGGCGAAGACGCGGCGTACCGGGAAGCCGCTCTCCTGGAGGAGGTAGGCCAGCGCCGCGTACTCGCGCGGGTACGCGGCGACGGCTTCGCGGTCGATCTCCACGACGCCTGCGGGGAAGGTGAAGGAGGCGAAGTCGTAGACGCTCTTGCGGTCGAGGATGCGCCACACCCCGTCCCGGCGCTCCAGTTGGTCGATGAACCGGTTGTGGCTCTGGCAGCCCAGGCCGATCCGGATGTTCTCGCCGACGATGAGCGCGTTGGTCTCGCTGACCGCGCGCGTCCCGTCCGCGGAGAAGGTCACCACCGGAGCGGTGATCAGGTGCTTGGACCGCAGGTCGGAGGCGCCCATCTTGGCGGAGGCGTCGACGAATTCGTGGGCCGGGCCCTCGAACCAGGTGATCTCGATCCGCGCCTCCGGATGGAACAGGTCCCGGAGCCGGTCCCATTCGCCGAGGTCGCGATGGATCCAGCCGGTCATGAGGTCGGCGATGTCCTGACGGTCCTGAAGCATTGCTGTCATGGCACCAGCCTCCACCCCCGCGATCGATCGGTCCAATAGGCGGGACCCGGGGGCTCGTTCTCGCCGGCGGGCCGAGGCCGGCGGCGTCTCGGCCTCAACCGAACGGAGCGGCGCGGTGAGAGCGTTGCCGATGCTGCATTGCCTATGCGGCGTTGCCGATGGGTCACTTCTCGCTGTGCGCGGCGCGATAGTCGCCGGGGCTGAGGCCGTAGGCGGACTTGAAGACGCGGCTGAAGTGGGCCGGGTCGAGAAAGCCCCAGCGGGCTGCGGTCGAGGCCACGGTGCGGCCGGCCGCGAACGAGCCGGTGAGGTCCCGGCGGCAGCCTTCCAGGCGGCGCTGTCTGATCCAGGCGGTGATGGTGGTCTGCTCCTCGGCGAAGAGCTTTTGCGCGTGGCGCAGGGAGATGTGGTGTGCCTTGGCTATCCGCTCCGGCGACAGGTCGGGGTCGCCGAGGTTCTGGTCGATATAGGCGCGGATGCGCAGGAGCGTGCGGCGACGCGTGGCATGTGCGTCGTCGCGGCTCGGGCGGGTGCACCGCTCGGCGAGCATGGTGGCGAGCAGGTCGCCGGTGGTCTGGGCGAGGCTTTCCGCGCTGTCCATGTAGTCGCGGAGGTTCTTGGCCAGTCGGGTCAGGAACGGGGAGACCAGGGCGCCGACGCCTTCGGCCGCGGAGAAGCAAGTCGCCGTCACCTCGTCGGTCTGACCACTGTCCAGGTGTGCCAGGCGGTGCGGGAGCATGAACTCCAGCATGGAGAAGCTCTCGCGGCACAGGAGCGTGTAGGGGCGCGCGGTGTCGTAGCAGGCGATGTCGCCGGGGTGTAGCTCGGCTTCCCGACCGTCCTGTTGGATCAGCGCACTGCCGCCCTGGATCACGCCGACGAGCAGGAACTCGGCGTCGGAGCGGGCGATCAGTCGGGGCGTGCGGTCCACCCGGCTCGGATCGGCCACCACCTCGGCGATCTGGACGGCGCCGAGGCGGTCAGCCTGGATCCGGCCGTGGAACGGCTCGTCGGTCAACGGCTTGACGTGGACCGGCACGAAGCTGTCGCAGACCACGTCCTGCCAGAACGCGCGCCGGTCGGCGATCGCGTGGTCTTGGGTCCGCAGCACCACCGGCATGGCTCGTTCTCCCGCTTCCGTGCGCGTACCGACAACGGGGTGTGCGCGTGACGGCAATCCGACCGCCTGCTCCCCCGGCATCGTGAGAGCACCAAGTTAACCCGATGGGAGAACGCGCATGCCCTACGCAGCCGTGAATGGTCAGCAGCTCTACTTCGAAGACAGCGGCGGCGACGGCCCGGTGGTCGTCTTCAGCCACGGCAACCTGATGGACCGGCGGATGTGGGCGCCGCAAGTCGAGGCGCTGCGCGGCGAGTTCCGGTGTGTGGTGTGGGACGAGCGGCTGCACGGCCTGTCCAAGGACGACGGCGAGCTGTACACGTACTGGGAATCCGCCGACGATCTGCTCGGTCTGCTCGACCACCTCGGGGTCTCGCGGGCGACGCTGGTCGGGCACTCGCAGGGCGGGTTCCTGTCGCTGCGTGCGGCGCTGCTGGCGCCCGAGCGGGTCAGGGCCCTGGTTCTGGTGGACACCGCGGCCGTGGCCTGGCCGCCGGAGGCGCTGGCGCAGATGAGCGGGGTCAGCGAGGGTTTCCGGGCCGGCGGCCCCGACGCGGTGGCCCTGGTGCTGCTCGACCTGCTACTCGGCAGGCCCGGCATCCACGAGGAGTGGCTGCGCGCGTGGCGCGAGCAGCCCCGCGCGCGGCTGGCGGACGCGGTTGCCGTGCTCATGAACGTGGACGACATCTCGGGGCGCCTCGGCGAGATCACCGCGCCGGCGCTGATCGTGCACGGCGAACGTGACCAGCCGGTCCCCCTTGCGCTCGGGCAGATGCTCCGCGACCAACTGCCCCGGGCCCGGGGCATGATCGTGGTTCCCGGCGCCGGCCATACCCCGAACCTCACGCACCCCGAAGCGGCCAACGGCCCGCTCACCACTTTCCTGCGGCACCACGCCTGAGCAGAGAGGAACTCCGACATGACTGCGCCCACCGACCCGACCGCGCTCCCCTCCGCCTTCCAGGACGCGCTGAACGCCCGCGACGTCGATCGGGTCCTCGCGCTCTACTCGCAAAACGCGACGATGCGCACCGTCACCGGCAAGGTGATCAGCGGCTACGCCGCGCTGCGCGAGGAGGTCGAGCAGACCATCGCCGCCGCCCCGCACATCAGCAACACCACCCGCCACATCATCGCCACCGACGACACCGCCCTGGTGATCGTCGACTGGGCGATGGAGCTGAATGCGCCGGACGGCGAGCGCGTCAGGGCGTCGGGCACCACAGCCAACGTGGCGAGCCGCGGACTCGACGGCACCTGGCGGTTCGCCGTGCTCAACCCGACCGGCACCGCCTCGTGAACGGGTCCGCACGAGCGGGGTCAAGTCGACCGTCGTACAAGGGACTTCGCCGTGTGCTGAGACGTAACAGTTCCGCGGAGACGGCGAACCCTCCCCAACGACATCGTCCAGCTCGCACCGAGTTCAGTGCGAAGGCGTCCGAGCGCTTGGTGTACCGCCTCGTTGAAGTTGCGGCAATCCACTTCACGGCACGGCCCCGGGTCCGGTGGGTAGTCCCAGTTCAACGACGTGTCGTAGCGAACTATCAGCCTGCTCAGGCAGTCGCGGAGGTCGTGATTGATCGGTAGCCGGCCCGGATCGACCGAATACCCCCACACCTCTCGTCCTGTCAACGACGAGCAGCTACACGCAGATCGAGTCGAAGAAGGCCGTGAACGCGCGCGGCATGAAGTCGCCGGACCGCACCGAGGCCGTGCTGCTCGCCCTGTACGGGCCGGAATCTCCAGGCAAACCGCGCCGCCGTGGCCTCCTCAACTGGCCGTGTTACAGGTGCTCGAAGAAGCGGGTCCACCACGTCGCTCGGCCCTGATGCGGGCCATAGCTGATGCAGCAGAACCCTTCGCCGGCGAGCCACGTCGTGCCGTCGTAGGGCTGGTGCAGCAGTCGTGGGGGAACCACCGTGTAGCCGAGATCGCGTAGGGCAGCCTCGATCCGGCTACGGTCCGCTGTGCTCAGTGCACCCTCCCGGACGGCATGGTCCAGGTCATCGTGGCTATCGGGCCACGGAGCGGTCACCACCGCCAGGTTGCCGAAGTTGCTCAGCCGCACACTGAGGAGCACGCCCGCCTCGGTCGCCCCCACTGGCAGGGCGGCTCGGAAGCAGTAACTGGCGTCCTGGACCTGGTCGTCGAGTTCACAAGCACAGCCGAAGTCTTTGGACAGCCGCTCTTTGAGCCGGAGCGCTTGCGACTTCGCCAACGGATAGTTGAACCCGTCGGGAAACTCCAGGTGGTCGGGGCCAGGCAACTGGTCCAGAGCGTGGAGCAGTGCCAGGACCTGCGCGTCGTTGTCCATCACGCCTAGCCTACTGTCCTGTCGCAGTGCCTCTGGCAGAGAGCAAGCTGCTGACCTGCCGGGGTGCCATGTCGTTTGTGAACGGTGTCCTTCGGTATTCCGAACGGGGTCCTTCGGTATTCCCGAGCGACATGGCTTCCGCGGGAGTCCGCTGGGGTTCGGAAGATCGGCTCAGCCGTCCCGCTCATCGGCAGAGGTGTCCGTGCCGCCCGGAAATGGCGCGGTGGTCGGCGGTGGTGCTTCCTCGGGCAGCAGGCCCCAACCGCTCGCCCTCGTCGACCACGCCCTCGATGGCCAGCGGAGACAGGCCAAAACACCGTCCGCACAAGCTCGTTGGCATCCAGCGGACCGATGTCAACGACCCTCACGACTCTCCGTCGCCACCGAAAGTGAGAGAGGGCCGTTGATTAGGTAACACTCCCCCACGGGCAAGGGGATTGGCACCGGAGGAGCGGGAAGTCCTGTCCCTGCGTCAGGGATGACAGTGTTCCGGCTCGGCCTTGTGGCCGATGACCAGATGCTTGTCGCTGTGAGACCTGTGTGTCTCACAGTGCCTGAATCCTGCCGCCGTGAGGAGTGCGATGTATTCGTCTGCCGTGCGGTGACGCCCTTGAGTCTCCAGATGCATGGTCAGGTTCATTGCCGAGGTTGCGAGGGGGCCCTGCCTGGATTCGTCGAAGAGCCGGTCCATGACGAGCACCCGCCCGTGGTCGCGGCACGCCCGGTGTGCCTTGCTCAGGAGTTGGACACAAGCGTCATCGGGCCAGTCCGAGAGGATGTACCCGAAGGCGATGCAGTCGCCTTCGGGCAGTTCGTCGGTGAAGAAGTCGCCTGGGAGGAAGGTGAGTCGGTCACCTAGCCCATGGGCGGCGCGGGTCTCCTTGAGATGCGGTTCGACTTCAGGAAGGTCGAACACGGTTGCCCGGAGCCTGGGCGAGTGCTGGAGCGCGGCGACTGCGAACGGCCCGTTGGCGCCCCCCACGTCGATCAAGTGGGCGGTGGTGGCCAGTCCGGCGAGGGCAGCGAGTTCTTTGGACGGGGCAAAGCTGAGGTCCCACATGGCCTTCAGGAAACGGCCAGTGGCGTGGTCATCTCGGTACAGGGAGGTGAACGGCCGGGGGTCGGATCCGTCCACCGTGCGCTTGCCGTGCTGGAGGTAGGAGTCCAGGAGGGCCATCCTGCCCGCTGTTTCTTGGACGAGGTGGGCAATGAACCCTCCGATGTAGCGGTCGCTGTCCGGATCAACGAAGGGCCGGATGTCGTCCGGAAGGCTGTACTGGCCCCCGGGGGTGCGTTGGATGATCTCGAATGCGGTCAGGACCAGCAGCATCCGTTCCGTGGTTTCCGGGTCGATGCGGAGGTCCTTCGCGATGTCGTCTGCTACTGCAGGTCCGTTCGCTACCAGGTGGGTGAAAACCTGGTAGCGGTCGGCCAAGTACAGGACCGGCGTTGAGATTGCGCCGAACATGACCTTCTCCAAGTTGCCTGGCAACATGGCGGTCCTCCCTGTCGTTGTGATGTGTCTGGCCTGCCGCAGTCCGTGTCGCCGATGGCCTGGACACGTGTCAGCCCCCGTTCAGGGCTGCTGCCTGCTCTACGAGCGCGGCGAGGTCCTGTGGATGGGTGACGTGCGCGATGTGACCAGCACCGTCGATGGACGCGTGGTGGCCGGCGGGGATCAGGTTCGCAAGATGACGCGCGGTCTGTCGGTGATGTGTCAGCGACCGGCTTCCCGACGCCGTGATCACAGGTGTCGTTACCGTCGTCGGGTCGAAGGTGGGGATGTTGAGCGTGGGGTCGGTCATCTCCTGGATCAGGGCTGTGCCGGCCGCTTCCAGTTCCTCGTCCGTCTGTCCTGAGGTGGGGCGGCCGACGACGGCCTCTTGGAGGGCTCGGGCTGCGGCGGCTGGGCCCTGAGCTGATGCGTCTTCGACCAGTTGCTCCCACGGGGCGGTGTCGGGCCACCAGGGCAGCCAGCAGACGGGCGGCTCGAAGAGCACAACCGCCCTTGCGAATCGGGGTTGTTGGGCTGCTGCGGTGAGTGCCACGAGTGCGCCGTAGCTGTGTCCTGCCACGACGGGCCTCGGCAGTCTGGAGGCCGCGGAGATGAGATCGGTGACATGGTCGGCCAGTTTGGTTTGCGGGTCTGCGAGGGCGCGGGAGGTGCCCCATCCGCGCCGGTCGTACCCGGCGACGGTCCATCGGGGCAGGTGCGCTGCGACTCGCTGGAAGGTCGCGCTGTGGTCCATCGTCCCGTGGACGAACAGAGCCGTCTCGGGTCGTGTTCCTTTTCTCGTGCGGAGTACTGGACGGATCATTTCGGTGCCCCGGCGTTGAGGAGAAGGGTGGTGATCTGCTCCGGTGTGGGGGCGGTGATCAGAGCGGCAGTGTCCACGGGTGCGCCTGCCAGTGATTCCAGACGGGCGAGGAAGGCTGCCATGGTGATGGAGTCGCCACCTGCGGTGAAGAAGTCGGAGTCTGCTTGGACTTGGCGTAACGGGACGTTGAGGACCTGGGCGAAGTTCTGGGCGACCTCCCAGGTGATGCGGGAGAGAGACCTTTCATGGTCGTCGGGTAGGAGTGCGGGCCCAGCGGGGCGAGAGGACTGGACAGTGAGCTCGCTGGGGGGCTCGTGTCGGTGGTCGGCTTTGCCGTTCACGGTGCGCGGGAGCTCGGTGACGGCGGTGAACACGGAGGGCAGCATGGCGCTGTGCAGGCGGGAGGCCAGGTAAGTGCGGATTGCCGTCTCGTCGAGTTGGGCACCGACGGGGACGGCCAGCGCTTCGATGCGGCCGTCTTGCTCGTATACGGCGCACGCGGTGACGCCGGGGGCGGACTCCAGGACACGCTCGACCTCGTCGAGTTCGACGCGTTGACCGCGGATCTTGACTTGGCGGTCGCGACGGCCGACGTATTCGAGTGTGCCGTCCGGGCGCTGACGGCAGATGTCACCGGTGCGGTAGAGCAGGCTTGCCGGATCGGTTGTGGTGTGGGGGTTGCGGATGAAGCGCTCTTCCATGAGGTCCGGTTGGTTCAGGTACCTTCCGACACCGATACCTCCGAGCCAGAGTTCCCCCTTCTGCCCAGGCGGGACGTCGCGTAGGTGGTGGTCCAGGAGATAGGCGCGTTTGTTGGCTACCGGTCGGCCGATGGGCGGGGGGTCCTCGCTCGGGGAGCATTCATGCCAGGTTGCCAGGACGGCGGTCTCGGCTGGACCGTAAAGGTTGAGAAGGCGTCGCCCCGGTGCGGCCCACCGGCGGGCCCATGCTGCCGGCAGCCGCTCGCCCGCGGCAGCGGCGATGCGCAGTTCGGGCAGGGGCTGGTCCGGAAGGGTCATCCAGACGGACGGGGTGAGGATTGCGGTGGTGACCCGCTGCGATGCGAGCAGCCGGACCAGTGGGGGGCCGACGGTGAGCTGGTGGGACGGCGCGACAACCAAGGCGGCGCCTGACAGGAGGGCAAGGGTGAGGTCGGCGATACAGCCGTCGAAGTTCGGTGACAGGAACTGCAGGACCCGGTCGCGGGGTTCGAGGTCGAAGATCTGGCGCTGCGCCAGGTGGAGATTGACCGTGGCCTCGTGGCTGATCGCGATGGCCTTCGGGGCACCGGTACTGCCGCTGGTGAAGACGACGTAGGCGGTATCGCCGGGCGAGACTCCGGTGAGCGGGGCGTCCGGGCGGAAGCCTTGCGCACCTACGCCGACCACCCGGACGGGGAACGCTGAGGAAGGGAGACTGCCGTCGGTCACAACAAGGCGCGCCTCGGCCTCGACGAGCATGGTCCGCAGGCGCTCACGGGGGCAAGAGATGTCCGCGAGCAGGAACGCGGCGCCAGTCTTTGCGACCGCCAGCACAGTGAGGACGAACTCCACGGAGCGTTCCATGACGATGCCGACCAACGTGCCCGGCTGGGCCCCTTGGTGTCGCAGCCGATGGGCCAGGGCGTTGGCCCAGTGGTCGAGTTCGCGGTAGCTGATCAGGTCATCCGGCCCCTGTACCGCTGGTGCATCGGGTGTCAGTAGGGCTTGCCGTTCGAACACCTCGTGCCAGCAGGCTGCCGCTGTGGTGGTGGTCGGAGGCAGACCGAGGCCGTTGCCGCCGGTGCTGTCGTGGGTTTCGGCCGCTGGTATGTCGACGGTGGCTTCCGGTGTGGCTCCGGCATCGACTCGGACGCGTGCGCGTTCAAGGCAGCGAGTGTTCCCATGCAGGCCCCAGGAGAACGCTTGCGGCTCCGATTCCGGTGCGTAGGAGGGGTATTTGGCCAGAAAGCCTTCAACTGCGAATCCGGCGAGGCGTTCGGCATAGCCTGCGCCGGGGCAGGCGTGGCGTCCGCTGCCGAAGCCGAGGTGCTTGGGGCCGTGCCGGGTCAGGTCCAGGGCACGGGGCGCGCTGAAGGTCCGGGGGTCGAGGTTGGCAGCGGCCAGGTGGACCAGGACACTCTCGCCTCCTGTGATCAGCGTTCCCTGGATTCTCACGTCGGTCGTGGCCTTGCGCGCGACGTACTGGCTTGACCCGTTGATCCGCATGAACTCTGCGACGGCTGGCGGGATGAGCTCGGGCAACTCGCGCAGCCGCTTCTCCAGGATCGGGTCGTCATGCAGGGCCAGCAGAGCCGAGGTGACAAGGTGGGTCAGGGTCTGGTAGCCGCCGCCCACAAGGACGATGCAGTTCGCCGCAACAGCGAACAGTTCTTTGCCAGTTGGCGAGCGGTCGGCCAGCAGGGCGGTCAGTGAGCTGATCACGTCGTCGCCGGGCGCGTGCAGTCGGCTTCTCGCTTCGTTCTGCAGCACTGAGAGGGCATCGGTCAGGACCGCGTCCACCTCGCGGTCCGGGGCAGCCGGTAGCGCAGACAGGCTGCCCAGCAGCCGCTCGTAGGCTTCGGCCCACCGGGTGAGTTCTGCTTCCCTTCCCGGCATGCCCAGTAACTGGGCCACCAGCGCACTGGGGAGCTTCGCTGCGAAGTCCGCCACCAGATCGAGGACACCCGTGCGAGGCAGCTCCTCAAGGGCGCGGGCGGCGATGTGCCGCAGGTCGTTCTCGCGGCTCCTCACGCGAGTGCCGGTGAACTGTTCGGCCAAGGCTGACCGGATGGCCTTGTGCTGTGGCGGATCCATGAAGAGCATCTGCTCGTGCACCATGGTGCTCAGGCTGGCGGAGGCGTGCAGGCCCAGCTCCTGAAACGCATCCTGGTCGTGCTCGCGCACGGAGGAGAATGTCCGGTGGTCGCGCAGGATCTCAACCGCCTCGGCGTAGCCGGAGCACACCCACATGCCCCCGACCTCGTCGAAAAACAGCGGACCGAGCTCGGCAATGGCGTCGATGTAGACGGACGGATCGGCGATGACTTCGGGAGTTCTGAGCAGGTGAACTCCATGCCTGGCACGGTCGTATCCGGCAGGGCGCTCACGCAGGCGCATGGGATCCTCTCAGGTGAGTTGGTTCGTGGCTTGGGGACGCTGCCGCTTCGGGAAACACTTCGGGCACGCAGGCGTGGTCAGCTGACGTGGCCGACGACCACGCCGTTGGCGCCCGCGGCCTTGAGGGGCAGGACCTCCACGCGGGCGAAGCCTGCCTCCAGCAGCCAGTTGTGGTATTCCGCAGCCGAGTAGTTCTTGCCGCCCTCGGTCTCCACCAGCATGTTCATCCCCATCAAGGCCGCAGCCGGTGGGCCGGTACGCTCGTCGTTGAGCAGGAGCTCGCAGATCAGCACGGCGCCGTCTGGGGGGAGAGCGGTCCGGCACTTGCGCAGCAGCGCCCGGCCGTTCTCTTCATCCCAGTCGTGAAGAATCATGCTCAGGATGATGGTGTCGTAGCCGCGGGGCAGTTCGGGGTCACGGATGAAGTCGCCGGCGACCGTATCGACGGTTTCGTTCATTTTGGCGTCGGTGATCTTCTGGCGCGCCAGGTCACACACGTGTGGCAATTCGAAGACCGTCGCGCTCAAGTTGCCGAAGTGACGGCACAGTTCGATGGGGAAGGCGCCGGCGCCGCCACCCACGTCCAACAGTCGAGTGTGCCGGGTGAAGTCATAGGCCGTGGCGAGCGCACGCGCCGTGAAGGTGGAGATGGAATACATGCAGTCCCAGAACAGCTGCAGCGTCTCTGAGTCTTCGGTGTCAAAGAGCGACTCCTGCGTGCCCGGGGTCCAGGTGAGGGGACGGTTTGTCCGGAGAGCCTGGACGATGGACTGCCAGGCCGGGTACTCCCGGCGATCCAGGTAGCGGACGAACCCGCCGAAGTAGTAAGGCCGCCCCTCGACCAGGTACTCCTCCGAGAGTTCCGAATTCCGGTACCGGGAACCGGACTTGTTCAGCAGGCCCAACGATGCGCAGCCGGCCAGGAGCAGGTCGGCAGGGCGGTCAGCTATCCCCAGCTCGCCCGACACCTCTTCCATGGTCATCTCGCGCCCTCCGGCCAGCAGATTGAACAGGCCGACATCAATGGCGCCCGCATAGGTTTTGAAGCTCCAGAATCCCGTGGCGAGCTGCATGAGAGGGGTGGGCAGCAGTGGTGTGGCGTCTTTGTGCGGTTGCTTCATGGCAAGCTCCTGGTGAGACGTGGAGGGGCGAGTTTCCTCACTC
This sequence comes from Streptomyces sp. WZ-12, assembly GCF_028898845.1. Lineage (NCBI taxonomy): Bacteria > Bacillati > Actinomycetota > Actinomycetes > Kitasatosporales > Streptomycetaceae > Streptomyces > Streptomyces sp. WZ-12. Next base: position 722,611 of record NZ_CP118574.1, read on the forward strand.
GTCCCTGATCGGTTCTGCGGGGTACTTCGCGACTTAGCCGAAGAGCGGTTCGCTCGATAGCGGCCGGAACCGGGATTGGAAGAAGCGCAGCGTTTCAGGTTCGTAGGCGAACTCCACGCCCGAACGCAGCTCCGCTCGCTGCCTGTACAGCCGGATGACGCTGTCGGCCACCACATCCATGTGGCTCTGCGTGTAGGCGCGACGCGGGATGGTGAGCCGGACCAGTTCGAGGCGCGGATACCGGTTCTCGCCCGTCACCGGGTCGCGCCCGGCCGACACCGCTCCCCGCTCAGTGGACCTGATCCCGGCATCGAGGTAGAGCGCACACGTCAACGTCTGTGCGGGAAACTGCTCGTGGGGAACGCCCGGCAGGAAAGCGGATGCGTCGAGGAACACGGCGTGCCCGCCCACCGGGCGTACGATCGGCACGCCCGCCGCAGCGATCCGGTCCGCTAGGTAGGCCACCTGCTGGACGCGGGTGCGGATGCTGTCCTCCTGTACGGACTCCTCAATGCCTTGCGCCGTCGCTTCCAGGTCACGGCCGGCCATCCCGCCGTAGGTGTGCAGTCCCTCGTAGACAACGACCAGGTTGCGGGCCTGCTCCGCGAGTGCGGGATCGCGCACAGCAAGCCAGCCGCCGATATTGGCGAAGCTGTCTTTCTTCGCCGACATCGTGGCGCCGTCGGTCAGCGCGCACATCTCCCGCAGGATGTCGGCCACCGAGCGCCCGCTCCAGCCCGGCTCACGCTGCTTGATGAACCAGGCGTTCTCCACTGCCCTCGCCGCGTCGAGCATGACCGGAATCCGGTAGCGACGGGTGAGTTCACGGACCTCCGAAAGGTTGGCCATACTGATGGGCTGGCCTCCGGCCATGTTCACCGTCGCGGCCAAGGAAACGTACGGGACCTGCTCGGCCCCCACCTTGTCGATGAGCCGCTCCAGTTTGGCGAGATCGACATTCCCCTTGAACGGCAAGTCCGCGCCCGGGTCGTGGGCCTCGTCGATGATGATGTCGTGGAAGGTCCCGCCGTTGAGCTCCTGGTGCTGGCGCGTGGTGGTGAAGTACATGTTTCCCGGAATGTGATGACCCGGTCGAATAAGGCAGCGCGAAAGCAAGTTCTCCGCTGCCCGCCCCTGGTGGGCAGGTATCACGTGCTCATAGCCGTAGTAGTCACGCACCGCCGCCTCGAAGCGGTAATAGCTCCGCGAGCCCGCATATGACTCGTCACCAAGCATCACGGCAGCCCACTGCCGGTCCGACATCGCACTGGTCCCCGAGTCGGTGTAAAGGTCGATGTACACCAACTCCGCCGGTAGCAGGCCCACGTTGTAGCCGGCTGCCGAGAGAGCTGCCCTGCGCTCCTCGACACTTGTGAGTCGAATGAACTCGATGCTCTTCACCCGCCAGGGCTCCGCCGGATGCCGGGCCCCTGCCGTGGCACCCGTGGACTCTGCGTTACCTGACTCGCTCATGAGAGCTGTCCCTTCACTAGCCGAATACCTTTCTCGTCGCTGGTGACCAGCTCCGCCACCCCTAAATTCGCGCCCAAGTGCCCACCGGCTGCCGTGACCTTCTCGCCGAGGAAAGCGCAGATACTCCCGGCAAGGGCGGCCAACCCCTTCGACCCCAGGGAACAGAGTTCCTTCAGGGGGGTATGCCGGGCGGTGCGGAAAAGGCGGTGCTGGTCATAACAGGCACGTCCTGACAGCAGTTCACACTTCCGAGACGGTTACGGATGGAGGCACATGCCATATGCAGCCGATCCGGACCGGGTTAGCCTCCACTGCACACCTCGGCCGCGGCCAGAGGAACCCCTCGCCAAGATCAGCATGTTGAACGTGTTGAATTGCTTGCGAGCATGCGAAATCCGGCCGCGTTGCCGTATTACGAGCCGAAAGGACTGACCCGAGTCACCCACCGCCGGCCCGCAGCGCCCTCTACTCTCCCCGTAACCGCTTCCCACTATTGGCCCGAATTGATAGGTGTTCTGGGTCGTTGACCCTTGTGTGAGTGAACTGGTGGGGGATACACGACAGTTGTTGCCGTCGACGCAGGAGGCCCTGCGGATGCGGGCGCTCGTCGCGTTGGTCACGTTGGTCGCGGGGCGGGATCGCAAGGAGGTCGCGGCGGTGTTCCAGGTGTCGCTCAAGGCGGTGGACACGTAGTGGGCGAAGTGGCTTGCGGGTGTCGTGAGGCGTTGATCCACCCGTCGAACTTCTGGCGTTGCGTCCGGATCAGCGGGCGGACCCTGAGCCAACCCGCGGTGTCGTTCTCTCCCGACGGTGTTCCGGCGTAGGTGTCCGAACACAGCGGCCGCCCTTGGGAGTCGAGAGTGACAGAGGGGACAGGCGGGGCGCGCTCCAAAAGAGACGATGTTCAAACGTCTGATGTTTGTCTAGGATGCTTCCATGAAACGCATCAGCGCACCGCGGCGGACGGCCAGCCTGTCCGCCCAGCTCGTGGAGAACCTCCGCTCGCACATCGAGACAGGGGGTTGGCCGGTCGGGACGCGGATTCCGCCGGAGCAGGTCCTCATCGAGGAGCTCGGGGTCGGACGCAGCACGCTGCGGGAGGCGATCGGTGCGCTGGTGCACCTCGGTCTGCTGGAGCCCAGAGCCGGTGACGGCACCTACGTCCGCTCCTCCAGCGAGCTCCAGTCGGTCATGGTGCGGCGGGCAGGCTCCGCGAAGCGGGACGACGTGCTGGAGCTGCGGACCGTTCTGGAGGAGTACGCCTCGGGCGCCGCGGCCCTTCGGCGCAGCGAGGAGCAGGTGCGGCAGCTGCGGGAGTTGCTGACCGACGCCGAAGCAGCCGTCGCCGGCGAGGACGCGTCCGCGGCCACCGGCGTCGACGCGCTCTTCCACCGGTCCGTCGTCCGGGCGAGCGGGAACGACCTGCTGATCGAGGTGTACGACTACCTCGGCACGGCGCTCACCTCGCACCTGGGGGGCCTGCCCTGGGACGCCGCCCACGCCGAGGAGCACGCCGGCCTGCACCGGCGGCTCGTCGAGGCGATCGAGGCCCGGGACGCGGGCGGCGCCCGCGACGCCGCGGCGGCGATCGTCCGGCTCACCCACGACCACGAAACCGCCGACGCACGCGCGGCGGAGGACCAGTGAGCCCGCAGCCGACCCCGGTGTCCCGCCGGTGCTCCGCCGCCGGGTCGCCGGCCGCCGACGGCGCCCGGCCCGCCGGGTCCGCCGGACTCGTCATCGCCGCGGCGCTCGCCCGCCACGGCGCGGGCCGGGATCGCCGCCTACGTCAGCCCTCCCACTGATCCGATCGCCCCCGCCCGAACGCCAACGCCGCCTGCCTGAACGGGCTTTCACCGCCGCAAAGGATCAACCCACCAACAACGTAAGGAGATCACTCGTGTCTCGCTCCCCCCTCCCCATCGACGAGCTCGACGCACGTACCGACCGACGAAGCGCCCGCCTGTACGCGACCGACGCCCAGTTCCGTGACACTGCGCCCCTGGACGCCGTCACCGAGGCGATCGGGCGCCCCGGATTACCGCTCGCCGATCTGTTGGCCACCGTGATGGAGGCGTACGCGGACCGCCCCGCCCTGGGCGAGCGTGCCACGGAGCCGGTCACCGACCCTGAGACGGGCCGCACCACGCTGCGCCTTCTGCAACGGTTCGACACGCTCACCTACGGCGAACTCTGGGAGCGGGTGGGCGCGGTGGCCTCCGAATGGCGGCACCACCCCGAACATGCGGTGGGCCCCGGCGACTTCGTCGCCGTCCTCGGTCCCACGAGCGCCGAATACACCGTGGCGGATCTGGCCTGTGTCCGCTCCGGCGTGGTGTCCGTTCCCCTGCAGTCGGGGGCTTCGGCGGCACACCTTGCCCCCATCGTCGAGCAGACCGGACCGCGCCTGCTCGTGGTGGACGTCGATCACCTGGACGTCGCGATCGAGGTTGCGGCGAACGCCCCCTCGCTGGGCAGGATCGTCGTCATCGGCCACCGGCCCGAGGCCACCGCCCACCAGGAGGAGTTGGAGTCCGCGCGTGCCCAACTCGCGGCGCAGGGCCGGGGAGTGGCCCTGGACACGCTGGCGTCGGTCGTCGACCGGGGAAGGGCGCTGCCGCCGCTCCCCCGGGTTCCCGACGGGTCGGCGGCCGACGCGCTCAGTGCGCTGATCTACACCTCGGGAAGTACCGGCACCCCCAAGGGGGCCATCTACACCGAGCGTCTGGTCAGACAGTTCTGGGTCGACTTCGTGCCCGGCCAGGTGGTGCGGCCCTCCATCGTGCTCAACTACCTGCCGTTGAGTCACATGATGGGCAGGGGCGTGCTGTTCGGGACGCTCGCCAAGGGGGGCCTCGCCTGTTTCGCGGCGTCCAGCGACCTGTCGACGCTCTTCGAGGACCTCTCCCTGGTCCGTCCCACCGAGTTCGTCATGGTTCCCCGCATCTCCGACATGCTCTTCCAGCACTACCGGGCGGAGTTGTCCCGCCGGACCGGGACGGGCGGCGATGCGGCCGAGTTGGCGGAGCAGGTGAGGGAGGAGCTGCGGGAGAAGGTCATGGGCGGCCGCCTCCTGTCGGCCGTCAGCGCCTCGGCTCCGCCGAGCGCCGAGACGACGGCGTTCATCGAGGACTGCTTCCACGTCAGGCTGCTCGACGGCTACGGGTCGACGGAAGGCGGGATCGTCTCCCTCGACGGCCGGGTGCTGCGCCCGCCGGTGACCGACCACAAGCTGGCCGACGTACCCGAGTTGGGATACTTCGGAACCGACTCGCCGTACCCGAGAGGCGAACTGCTGATCAGGTCCGACCGGCTCGTGCCCGGGTACTTCCGGCGTCCGAACGCCACCTCCGAGGTCTTCGACGAGGACGGCTTCTACCGCACGGGCGACATCATGGCCCGCGTCGGCCCCGACGAACTGAGGTACGTCGACCGCCGCTCCAACGTCCTCAAGCTGTCACAGGGCGAATTCGTCGCCGTCTCCCGCCTGGAGGCGCTCTTCACCGGCAGTCCGGTCATCCGGCAGATCTTCCTGTACGGCAGCAGCGCCCGCGCCTACCTGCTCGCGGTCGTCGTGCCGACGCAGGACGCCCTCGACCGCGTCGACGGGGATGCCCGGCGTCTCAGGCCGATCCTGCGGGAGTCCCTGCGGAAGCTCGCCGCCGAGGCGGGGCTGAACTCCTACGAGATTCCGCGGGAACTCCTCGTCGAGACCGAGCCGTTCACTCAGGAGAACGGGCTGCTCTCCGGGGTGCGCAAGCCGTTGCGGCCGGCCCTGACGAAGCGCTACGGCGAGCGTCTCGAAGCGCTGTACACCGAGTTGACCGACCGTGCGGCCGAAGAACTTCGGACGCTGCGTCAGTTCGGCGGCGACCAGCCGGTACCGGCGACCGTGCTGCGGGCCGCGCAGGCGCTTCTCGGGCAGGAAGCGGGCGTCGTGGAGCCTGGCGCACGCTTCCTCGAACTCGGCGGCGACAGCCTCACGGCACTGTCGTTCTCCCAGCTGCTGAAGGGGATTTTCCACGTCGACATCCCCGTCGACGTGATCACCAACCCGGTCAACTCGCTGCAACAGGTGGCCGATCACATCGAGCGGGCGCTCGCGTCGGAACACCGCCGTCCCACCGCCGACAGCGTCCACGGCCCGGACGCGACGCGACTCGACGCGGCCGAGCTGCGGCTGGACGCGTTCCTCGACGCGCGGACCATCGAGCAGGCCGAAAGGCCGGCCGGTCCGCTGCCCGAGGCCCGGACCATCCTGCTGACCGGCGCCAACGGCTACCTGGGCCGCTTCCTGTGCCTGGAGTGGTTGGAGCGCGCGGCGGAGCGCGGCGGCACACTGGTGTGCGTGGTCCGCGGCTCCTCCGCCGAGTCAGCCCGGGCACGGCTCGACGCGGCCTTCGACAGCGGCGACCCCGAACTCACGGAGCGCTACCGCACGTCCGCCGCCCAGCATCTCCAGGTGGTCGCCGGCGACATCGGGGAACCCCGCCTCGGGCTCGACGAGGAGACCTGGCAACGGCTGGCCGACACCGTGGACCTGATCGTCCACCCGGCGGCACTGGTCAACCATGTCCTGCCCTACGGCCAGTTGTTCGGCCCCAACGTGCTGGGCACGGCCGAACTGATCAGGCTCGCGGCCACCTCCCGGATCAAGCAGTTCACCTACCTGTCGACGGTCGCCGTCGTCTTCGGGAACGCGGCAGCGGCCGACGAGTCGGCGGACATCCGCACCGCCTGCGGGGCACGCGACCTCGACGGTGATTACGCCGACGGTTACGCGGCCAGCAAATGGGCCGGCGAGGTGCTGCTGCGCGAGGCGCACGACACGTTCGGTCTGCCGGTCACCGTCTTCCGCTCGAACATGATCCTCGCCCACCCGCGCTACCGCGGTCAGTTCAACCTCCCGGACGTCTTCACCCGCCTCGTGCTGAGCCTGCTGACGACGGGCATCGCACCGGGCAGCTTCTACGCCCGGGGCACCGGCAACGGCCGCGGACACTTCGACGCACTCCCGGTGGACTTCACCGCGCGGGCCATCACCGCGCTCGGTGACGACGCACGAGAGGGCTACCGGACCTACAACGTGGTCAACCCGCACGACGACGGCATCTCACTCGACACGTTCGTCGACTGGCTGATGACAGCCGGACATCCCCTGACGCGCGTCCAGGACCACGCCGAGTGGATCGACCGCTTCGAGACCGCCCTGCGCGGCCTCCCCGACCGGCAGAAGCACCATTCGCTGCTCCCGCTGCTGCACGCCTTCGCCGAGCCGGAACAGCCACTCGCCGGATCCGCCCTACCGGCGGACCGGTTCCGCGCGGCGGTACGGGCCGCAGCCCTCGACGACGAGAACGACATCCCCCGTCTGTCACCGGACCTGATCACCAAGTACGTGGCCGATCTCCGGGCGCACCGCCTGATATGACACAACCCGTGACCGCCGCGGGGCCCACCACCACCGGCTCCGCGACGGCCGGGAGAGTCGGTCAGACCACCCGGAAGACCCGTCGAAGGCGACCGACAGGGCGGGCGCGTTCTCGACGGGACGGGATTACGTCTTCTGCTCCGTCGACGCCGGGCAGGTCAGGTCCTTGGGCGGGAGTTTGCCGGTGGTGAGGTAGGCCGTGGCGTTCTTCTTCGCGCAGGTGCTGGTGCCGTCGATGCCGTAGACACCGTGTCCCTCGCTTCCGGCGGCCGTGACCATCCGGGAGCCGTGCAGGGCCCGGTGCATGGCCTGGCCGGAGGGCAGGGGTGTCTGCGGGTCCCATGCGTTCTGCAGGATCAGCAGGCTGACGCCGTTGTTCACCCTCGTTTCGGGCTCGCTGCCGGCCGTCCAGAAGGCACACGGCATGATGGTGGAGGCGACGTCGCCGTACAGCGGATACCGGGCTCCGTCGCGGATCGCGTCGCGGCGGTACTGCCCCGGGTCACGCGGCCACGCAAGGGCGTTGGTACACATGACCGCCCACATGCCCGCGGCTTCGTTGTCCGAGGGAACACCACGGACGGAGGCCGGCGGCACGGCGTCCCGGCGCCGTCCCGGCGTGCCGGACGCGGCCGATCTTCCGCCCTCGGCCGCCTTCTTCAGCTCGGCGATCCTTTCGGCGGCTTTCCGGACGTGGAAGAACGTGGGGCGTTCCTCGACACGGAGGGCGTCGCCGGTGAGGAGCCTGCCGTCGGAGTCGGTGAGGGGCTTGCGGTTGGCCCGGGCGACCAGGTCCCAGAAGGTCCTGCGGACCTCGGCCGGGGTGTTGCCCAGGCGGTACGCCGTGTGCCGCTGAGCGGTCCACTCGCTCCACCGCGTGAAGGCGGCCTCGGCCCCCTCCGCCATCGCCTGGAAGGTGCCGCGCCCGAAACGCGTGGGGTCGGCCGCGCTGTCCAGCACGAACCGGTCGGTTCGCCGGGGGAACATCTGCGTGTAGACGGCGCCGAGATAGGTGCCGTAGGAGTAACCCAGGTAGGAGATCTTCCTCTCGCCGAGCGCGGCCCGGATGACGTCCATGTCGCGGGCGGTGTTGCGGGTGGTGAAGTGCGGCAGCGCGTCACCGTTTCGGGCCCGGCACTTGTCGGCGACCGTGCGCGCCCACGTCACGTCCTTCGCGAACGTCCCGGCCTTGTAAGGGTGTTCAAAGTTCTGCTCGTCCTCGGTCAGGCCGCAGCTCAGGGGAGAGCTCTGCCCGATGCCCCTCGGGTCGAACCCGATGAGGTCGTACCGGCTCTTCACGTCCCCGGGGAGGCGGAGCTCCGGGGCGACGGGCAGGTCCAGGCCCGGCCCGCCAGGGCCGCCCGGGTTGAGCAGCAGAACGCCACGGCGTTGCTTCGTGCTGCTCGCCTTCAGCCGGGATATCGCGAGGTCGAGCTTCTTGCCGTCGAGGTCGCTGTAGTCCAGCGGCACTTTGACTGTCGCGCACTGAAAAGTTGCTGGGTTCGCCGTATTGCACCGCTGCCACCGGAGTTTCTGCTGCGTGTATTGCCGCAGAGGGTCCTTGGCGACAGGAGCATCGGATGCGGCGGAGGAAATCGCGGGCGTCAGCGTCAGGAGAGATGCCGCCGCGAGCCCGACCGCGAAATGGGGTGCTGTTTTTCTGTTGCGCACGATGAAGTGTTCGTCCTTACGGGGAGGGGCAGTTGGTCACTTTCCGGAGAGGTGCCGGTGAACGCACTGCGTGTACTGCTGGAGGCTGTCGGGCCGGTAGCACTCCTGCGTCTTGTTCGCGTACCAGATGAAGAAGACGGCGGCCAGGCCGGACATCACGAGCGCGAGCGATGACGCCACCACGGCGGTGACGGCCTTGCCCCGGCCGGCGCCGGTTCGCCTGGCCGTCATCAGGGCGGCGATGCCCAGGATCAGGCCGATCACCCCGAGCGGGCCGCCGATGACGACCACCGACGTGAGCAGGCCGGTGCTGCCCACAACCACGGCTGCCACGGCCAGGCCGTTCTTGGCGGTCGGTGCCGGCGCCGACACCGGCCCGTTCCGCGCGGTCCCAACCGGTGCCGCAGGATGCGATGTCATCCCCGTTGCTTGCGTGTTCATCCGCCGTCCTTCCCTCAATTGGGCAGGCCACGATCATGGTTTGCAGAGCCTTGGGTGCACATCGCGGTAAGGCGGGAGATCGCGCTCCCTCGATCGGGGGAGGCCGCCGGTGAATCGTCCGGTGATAATGGCCCGATCATGATCAGGGGAATAATTCGGCCGCTGCTGCGCGGCTCCACGTATTCGGGTGCGCTGTTCGCCTTGTGCGGCGCGGTGGCGAGCCTTCCACTGCTGCTGTGCGCGGCGCTGCCGGTACTGGCATGGCCGTCCGGTCCCTACGGGGTGCGGGTCGTTCTGACCCTGCTCGGATGGACGGTGCTGATCGGTGCGGTCGGACTGGTCCGCGCCACGCGGCGGATGCTGATCGCGTCCGCGCGACGCCTGCTGGGGGTGCCGCTGCCGGACCCGGCGTCCGGTCGCCCTCGGCGTGCGAACGCAACGGACACCGCACCGACTTCTGACTCCTGGCCCCCCAATGCGCCGTCCACAGTGGACCGTTGGCGCACTCCGGTCTGGCTGCTGCTGCACATGGCGCTGGGGTGGACGGGGGCGCTGATCGGCGGTCTGCTGCTCCTCGCGGCCCTGACCATCCCGCTCGGCGCCGAGGCGGCGGTGAGTCTGTCCGGCTGGACGGTGCGGGTGGCGGACGGCTGGTCTCGCTGGGCGGTGGCGCTCGGCTGTGCGCTGCTTGCGGCGGTGCTGTGCGCACTGATGACGAAGGCCCTGCGGTGGCTTGCGCCCAGACTGCTCGGTCCGTCACCGGCGGAGCGGCTCGCGCTGGCGGCCGAGCGGGAGCGACAGCTGGCCGAACGCAACCGGCTCGCCCACGAGTTGCACGACTCGATCGGGCACACCCTGACGGCGGCCACGATCCAGGCGGCGGTGGCCGGCGAGGTGCTGACCGCCGACCCGGCGGCGGCACGGGCCGCTCTGCGCGGCATCGAGGAGTCGGCCCGGACCGCCCTTGAGGACCTGGACTACGTCCTTGGCGTGCTGCGCGAGGAGAAGGCGCAGGCGGCGCCGACGCGGACCCTGGCCGACCTGCCCGAGTTGCTCGACCGATTGCGGCGCGCGGGCTCGGTGGTGGAGCCGGAGTTCTCGGGCGAGTGGGGGCGGGTGCACGGGACGCTCTCCCGGGCGGCGTACCGGATCGTGCAGGAGGGACTGACGAACGCGTTGCGGCACGGGGCGGGCGGCCCGATCCAGGTCCGCGTGGCGGCCGCACCCGACGGCCTGGAGCTCAGCGTGGTCAACCGGACCGGCGCCGGGTCCGGGGCGGGTGCGGACAACGGTGTCGGCCCGGCTGCCTTCCCGACGTCCGGGCACGGCCTGCCCGGACTCGCCGAGCGCGTGCGGCTGTTGCACGGCGAGATCGAGGCCGGGCCGGACGGGCCGGAGCACTGGCGGCTCGCGGTCCGGCTGCCAGTACGCTTGTCGCCATGATCGGCCCAGACGTGAGCGCAACGGTCACGACCAGCCCCGACGCGGCCGCGGCCGTCACGACCGGCGCCACCGCCAGCACCCCCGGCACCCCCGGCACCCCCGGCACCCCCGGCACCCCGGTCACGCTCCTGATCGCGGATGACGACGAGGTGACCCGCAGCGGTCTGCACATGCTCCTCGCGGCCCGGCCGGGGATCACGGTGGTCGGGGAGGCCGCCGACGGCGTCGAAGCGGTCGAGCAGGCACGGCGGTTGCGACCGGACGTGGTCCTGATGGATGTGCGGATGCCGCGCCTCAACGGCATCGAGGCCACCCGGCAGCTCCTCGCCGGATCGACCACCCCGCCGAAGGTCGTGGTGATCACCACCTTCGAGAACGACGGCTACGTCACCGCCGCGCTCAGCGCCGGGGCCAGCGGCTTCGTACTCAAGCGACTCCCGGTCCCCAAGATCGCGGAGGCGGTGCGCGTGGTCGCGGCGGGCGAGGCCATCCTCTTCCCGGCGGCCCTGCGCCAGATGGTCACCGCCCGCCCGCTCGGCTCCGCCGAGGCGCTGCCGCGGGCGGCGCTCACAGGGCGGGAGGAGGAGGTGCTGCGCCTCATGGCCACCGGCCTGTCCAACCCGGAGATCGCGGAGTCCTTCAGGGTGAGCCTGGAAACGGTCAAGACACACGTCGGGAACGTGCTGACCAAGCTCGGCGCGCAGAACCGGACCCACGCGGTAGTGATCGCGTACGAATCCGGCCTGGTGGTACCGGGGTTCACCGGCTGACGCAACCTCCCCATCGGCGATACTGATCTCGACGCATCAGGGCGACGTTGCTGTGCCGAGTGGGAGTTCGTTCGGCCTGGTGGTGCCTGGGCTGCCCGGCTGACGCGGCCTGCGCTTGGTCTTGCCTGGGAAGCAGCGACGGGCAGTTGCCGAAGATCACGGCAGGTCCCATGGCAAGTCCCTTGGGAATCCGTGCGCATGGCGGCCGATCCCCCTTCACATGACGGGCCTCGGCCCCAAACCCCAACTCCACGCACACCCTTGCACCACCACGCGATAAACCCGGCGGAACGCCCCAACAGGGCCCCCTTTCAAGGTCTGCACCCGATACCGAAGGGCGAGCAGTACATCCGACCGCGGCGAGGGACTGCGCGGCGGGGCAGCCAGGCGGCTGGAGCCGACGGCCGAGCCGGCTGACTGGCCGGCTGGCCGGCTGACTGACTGGCTTCTGGGTGCTACAGCTTCCTCGCCTCTCGGACGGCGTGGAGGTGGATCAGGACGTCGTAGGCTTTGCCGACGGCGATCTCGGGTGTCTTGTCGTTCGGGAACTGCGTGCCGACGTTGTACGTCGGGCGCGAGGTGTCCAGCCAGTTGCGGGCCTCAGCTGGGGCCTTGCGCAGGTCGGCGTAGTAGTCGGGGTACCGCACCTGGTCGAGTGTGTACTCGTTCGTGCCGGGGCCGGCCGGGTCGACCGTGAACTTCTTCCAATCGCCTCCGAGCGGCTGGTCCTTGGAGAGGAAGGAGCCCCGGTCGAAGGTGCTGCCGATGGCGAGGTAGTCCGCACCCAGGGTGTCGTGGAGGAACGAACCCTGGGTCTTCGGGTAGGTCGTGGGATCTGACGCCACGTAGCCGACGTGGTCGTCGTGGGCCGACAGCAGGACCTTGCCGCCGGTGTACCGCTCCCACCATGCCGTGTTCTCGGCCATCAGCTGGTCACGGTAGCGCTGCATGGCGGTCAACGATTCCTGGTCGTTGGGATTGAGGGTCAGGAAGGTGTAGGTCTGGGCGATGTTGCGGGCGTTCTGTACGGCGAACTCCGCGTCCTTGCCACCCGCCGACCCCTGTTGCTCCACCAGCTCCAGCGCTTGTCGCGCCTTGGCCGCGTTCCGCTGGCGTTCCGCGAGCGGCCGGTTCAGGTAAGTGATGGCGTCGTCGAGCGAGCCCAGGCCGCTGAAGAGCTCGGTCAGACGCGGCAGCGACTCCGGGTGGGTCCGTCGGACGTAGTCGGTGACCGTGTCGAGGACGCGGGCGTCGAGCCTGGGTGCGCTGACGTCGTCGCCAGTGAAGTGGACCGGCTGGTACGGATGTTGGAGGTTGTAGTGGCGCATCCAGTGGACGAGGGCCACGAACTCCTCGCGGTCCCAGGGGGAGTCGGCCATCGCCTCGTGCACGACCTGCCGCGCGTCGCGGTTACCGTCGCCGTGCTGGAGGTAGTCGTCGATCCGCAGACCCGCCGACCAGCTCATCTCCAGAGTGAAGGTGGTGAATCCCTTCTGTTCGACGAGGTAGCGGAAGAGCCGGTCCTTCAGGGCGAAGAACTCGTGCGAGCCGTGGGTGGCCTCGCCCACGCCGACCACCTTGGCGTCGCCGACCATCGCCCCGAGTGAGCGCAGGTCGGCCGTGCCGGTGCCCGGATCCGTCGATCGCAGCGGATGGGCGATCCGGTCCAGCGCGCGGACCGGGGACGGCGCTTCGGCCGATGTGGTCACCACCGGCGCTGCCGCGTACGCGGCTCCTGCGGGGGCCAGCGTCGCGGCCAGGGCGAGAGCCCCAGCCACCAGCAGCTTCCGATTTTCAATCATGTGATCTCTCCTCAACTCACGTGATGTCCAGCGCGGTTGAGAAGATGATCACGCCCAAGGCGGCTTGGGCGCTCTGGGGCCGACCTGACACTTCCCATGGGGATAACCCCACTGCCGAGCTTCGGGGTCCGGCACTCCGGACCCGAGCAAGCAGACGGGGCAGCGCCAACGCTGTGGGAACTCGTGAACATCCCGAAGCTGAGAGATCGGCAGCCGCTGTTCACAGTTGGCCGCTCTCGTCCAATCGAGGCGACTACTCAGCGAAGCCAGTCGTTTGGCCTTCAGTCTCGGTGAACCTGGTCGTGCGGGTGATCGCACTGGGGGTGCTGGGTGGCGGTACCGGAAGGAGTGGATCAGGAGGGGCTGTCCTTGGCGGGGGCCTCAGTCGCTATGGGCAACCGGCTCGGGATCGGCGTCGAGCGCATCAAGCACGGCGTCGCCGTTGGCCCTTGCCCACTCGGTCAGCATGTGGATCGGTTCGATCAGCGTCGCCCCGAGCGGGGTGAGTTCGTACTCGACGCGGGGCGGCACCTCGGCGTAGGCGTGGCGGCTGATGAGTCCGTGCGCCTGGAGCCGCCGAAGCGTCTGGGTGAGCATCTTGCGGGAGATGCCGCCGATCAGCTCGATCAACTCGCCATGGCGCACCGGGCCCTTGCTGAGGCCGTAGAGCACGACCACCGTCCACTTGTCGGCGATCAGCTCGACCGCCAGACGCGCCGGACAGTCGGAGAGGAAGAGATCACCGGGAACGAAACCGCTCATGGCGCCAAAGTTACCTGCGCCTATGGCACTTGCTGGTTCCTATCAGGTTCATAGCCTGGGTTTTCCCCTTCCTCAGCAGGAGAGTCATGCGAGTCATCACCCAGCACACGCTCGGCGGTCCCGAGGTGCTCACCATCGTGGACGCGCCCGAACCCCAGCCCCTTCCGACCGAGGTTCTCGTCCGCGTCAAGGCGATCGGGCTGAACCCGCTGGAGGCGCGCCTGCGCGCCGGCGAGTTCCCGCTGGTCGGTCGGCCGCCGTTCGTCCTCGGCTGGGACATCAGCGGCGTGGTCGAACAGGGGCCGCAGACATGGCGGTTCAGGCCCGGCGACGAGGTGTTCGGGATGCCGCTGTTCCCGCGGGCGGCGCACGCGTACGCCGAGGTCGTGTCGGCGCCGGCGCTGCACCTGGCACGCAAGCCGGCCTCGCTCTCGCACGTCGAGGCGTCGGCGCTGCCGATTGTCGGGCTGACGGCGTGGCAGGGCCTCGTCGACCTCGGCGGCGTGACCGAGGGCGACCGCGTCCTGGTCCACGGCGGTGGTGGCGGGGTCGGCCACGTCGCGATCCAGATCGCGAAGGCGCTCGGCGCGCACGTGATCGCGACCGCCAGCGGGCGCAAGCGGAGGTTCGTCGAGGGGTTCGGTGCCGACGAGGTGATCGACTACACGGCGGTCGACTTCACCGAGACGGTCCGCGACATCGACGTCGTGCTCGACACGCTCGGCGGCGACACCGCCGAGCGCTCCCTCGAAGTGCTCCGCCCAGGCGGTCACTTGGTGACGGCGGTCGCCATGCAGGATGCGGAGCTCGCCGCCACCTACGAGTCGGCCGGCAAGCGTTTCAGTGGCATCGCGGTCGATCCCGATCCGGTCGCCCTGCGAGGTCTCGTCGCACTCGTCGAACAGGGCAAGCTCCGGGTCCACGTGCAGGAGACGTTCCCGTTCGAGCAGGTCGCCGACGCGCACCGGCTGCTCGACCGCGGTCACCTCCAGGGCAAGCTCGTCCTCACCGTCTGATCCCGTCGTGGGGCCTCACGCGAGCGGGAGGCCCCACCGAGACGTCCCCTTACGCCCCCACGAGCCGGCTCCCGCCTTTCGCCTCAACGAACCGAGCCGGTGCACCGCAGGAAGCGGCGTGGAGCGGGCGACCGCCGCCCCGGATGAAGCCGGACGGCGCTCGGGATCCGCTTCGTACGCCGCCTCCCGCGCACCGCCGAGGACACGGCAACGCTCGGTACCGTCCTGGTTACGCTGCTCGAACGGCTATCCCTTGGCCTGTCCCCGGAAGGCGTGGGCGACGCCTGGTTCACCTCGCTCGGCATCATGACCAATCCCGCTGCTTCGCTTGGCACTAACTAACCGTGTGGTCGTTAGCTGCCCGGAGGGCTGGGCGACGCGCTGATCTGCTTGGTATAGGTCTGGGTGTACTTCGGGATCAACCCTTCGATCCGGTTGACGTAGTTCTGCGTCTCGGGGATCCGCGGGATGCCCCGGGCCTTGAGCACCGCGCCGGGGCCCGCGTTGTACGCGGCGAGCGCGAGCTTGGTGGGGTCGCCGGGGACGTCCTTGACCACCCTGAACAGGTGGCACATGTAGGCGCCCTGGGTCGGGATGGCGTCGGTCGGGTTCCACACGTCGGCCTTGCCGTCGCCGGTGTGGTCCTTGCCCCACTCCGCCCAGGTCGACGGGTGGAACTGCGCGATGCCCTGGGCTTGGCCGGAGTCCGCCTGCGGGTTCCAGCGGCTCTCCGTGTCGAGTTGTGCGGCCAGCATCGGGACGCTCAGCTCCGGGCAGGTCTTGGCGGCCGACTCAACGGTCGCCAGGTACTGCTGGGGAATGGTGGGCAGTGCCGGCGGCCTGGTCAGCCACCAGACGACGCCGAGGACGGCGGCGACTATGAGCGTGACTCCGAGGACCAGGCTCCCCAGACACCCTCGGCGCCTGGAGCGCCTGGTTCCTCCCCCTGTCGGAGAAGCGCGGTATGTCGTGGCGGGCGACGAACCTCCCCAGGAGGGACGGGCAGGCTGCTGCCCCGATCGCCACGCCCGGCCGCTGTCCGTCGCTCCGGCTTGTTGTTCTTGCACGTTGCCCAGTCCGTCCGGTCGATTCATCCGGTGCCCCGCCGATTGGGACGCATTGAGCTCCAGGGTAGTTGCAAGATCACGCAATCAAACGAGCCGCTATGGGGATCGTCACACGAGGAACCGGCGGCCGACCGCCGCGATACAGCCGCCAGCGCACCAGCCCGTCGGCTCGACGTTGCACCGCTCCCCGTCGAAACGGCGCCCTGAGGGGCAGCGCCGGGGAGCGGTTCCGTCAACACCACCAGGGAAGGCCCATGACCATACAACGTGTGACCGCGACCCTCCTCACCGCGATCTTCACGGTGGGCCCGTTCACCGCACCCGCCCAGGCCCGGACCCAGACCCATCCCACCGCGCTGCGTGCCCACGCCCAGCTCGCCGCAGGCCAGAAAGAAGGGGGCAGTGGCTCGAATGCCACCCCCACAGCTTCAGGGACTGGTGCCCGCTGCTGGGCCGCGAATGGCACGCGAAGTTCTGGCAGTACTGCGACAGCGTCTTCGGCAAGGTCGGCGACCGCCCGGATCCGGGCGCGGGTGGCCTCGGCAACCCGATCCGAGCAGTCGCGCATAGGCCGGCACCCAGCACCGATCGCGCCCGAGGATCCACTGACCGGCCCGCCGAACCGGGCTGCGGCCGTCCACGTCACGGACAGGCGTTGTCCGTGCGGGCCCTCCTCGCTCCTCGACGGTGAGGACTTCGTGCCGGCCGCGTCGACGTGGCCGTCGTGGCCGGTCAGGTCGGAGGCCGATCGGCCTGATTGTCGAGCCGGGGCAGCGAACGGTGCTTGCCCCGGGTCGCGCCCCGGGTCGCGCGTTCGTGCTTCACCAGCCGCCCCAGGCGGCGCAGTTCGGCGTGGTGGAGCGGGGCGGCACCGGCCCGCCACCGTTGATGGGGGCCGTGGGTGACCCTGAGAGGTTCGGAGTGGCGGGCGCCGTGGGTAGTGTCTCGCGGACCGGCGCAGCAGGCGGCGGGTCGGGAGATGCATTCCATGGGCGAGTACGTCGAAGCCAACGGAACCACGATCTGGACCGAGAGTCGCGGCGAAGGGCCCGCGGTGTTGCTGATCGCGGGGTTGGGCGATCCCGCAGAGGCGTGGCAGGCGCAGCTCGACGGGCTGTCGGACCGGTATCGGGTCATCGCCTTCGACAACAGAGGAGCGGGGCGGACACCGCTGCCGGACGGGCCCATGTCCGTGGCCACGATGGCCGACGACGCTGCGGAGCTGCTCCGAGGGTTCCGGGTCGACAGCGCACATGTCGCCGGGTTCTCGGGCGGTAGCGCGATTGCGCAGGAGCTGGCGCTACGTCACCCGGCAGCCGTCCGCAGCCTCGTTCTCATGGGGACCTGGGCACGGGCGGACGCCTACTTCACCGCCATGACCCGCTCCTGGCACTGGCTGGTGACGGAGGCACCCGACGAACGCGCCATGCTGGAGGCGTTCTTCTTGTGGATCTACTCGCCGCGTGCCCACGCCGACGGCACGGTGCAGCGCCTCATCGAGGAGTCGCTCGCCTTCCCGTACCCGCAGTCCGCGGCGGCCTTCCGCCGTCAACTGGAATCGTTCCAGCAGCATGACGCGCTGGATCGGCTGCCCGGCATCACCGCACCGACCCTCGTACTGGCCGGCGAACAGGACATCGCCACACCGCCACGGCTCGGGAGGCTCGTGGCCGGTGCCATCCCGGGCTCCTGCTTCGAAGTGCTGGCGGGGGAAGCCCACCAACCGCTCCAGGAGTCCTCGGACGGGTTCAACGCGCGGGTCCACGCCTTCTGGCACGAGGTCGACAGTGGGACCCCACCGCCGTGATCGTGATCGCGCCCGGCGGTTCGAGGGGGCGACTGCCTCGCCGATCCGTACAAGACCGACAACGCGGAGCTGCGCTGTCTTCCTTCGAAAGGAGTGAGGCCATGCCCGAAGACCCGGCCCACGGCGTTACCCGGCGCGGCATCCTGAAAAGCTCGGCTTCGGCGATGACCGGGGCGGCAGCGGTGTCAGCACTGCCCGTGTCGATGCGCAGGGCGCTCACGGAGCCCGAACGTGCCCTGCACTCGCTGGACCAGGTCGAGCACGTGATCTTCCTGATGCAGGAGAACCGGTCGTTCGACCACTACTTCGGCACGCTCCAGGGTGTCCGGGGCTTCGAGGACCCGGACGCCGTCACCCTGCCCACGGGGCGCTCGGTGTTCCACCAGCCGGACCCGCAGCACCCCGACGGCTATCTCCTGCCGTTCCACCACGACACCAGAACCACCAGCGCCGCGAGGGCCCACAGCACCAGCCACACCTGGCAGTCCCAGCACCTGTCCTGGAACCACGGCCGGATGGACAACTGGGTGCCCACGCACCGCGCCGCGGACGGCCCGGCCAACGGCCCCTTCACCATGGGCTATTACACGCGCGATGACCTGCCGTTCCACTACGCGCTGGCCGACGCCTTCACAGTCTGCGACAACTACTTCTGCTCCGTGCTCGGCCCGACGCACCCCAACCGCGTCATGGCGATCAGCGGCACCATCGACCCGGACGGCAAGCACGGCGGCCCGGTGGTGGACAACCACTCCACCGGATTCCGATGGACCACCTACCCCGAGCGACTACAGGCCGCCGGAATCAGCTGGCGCTACTACACCGCCAACCCGCAGGACACCGACCTCGGCTGGTTCACGGCGTTCCAGCACGCCCGGCCGGGGGATCCCCTGTACGAGAACGCCATGGTGCCCCGCTCGCCGTCCCAGGTGGCCGACATCATCCGCAACGACGAGCTGCCGTCGGTCACTTGGCTGGACTCGCAGTACCTTCCCTCGGTCTACGGCCTGCCGGAGGCATCCGAAGAGCCCCCCAACTTGCCCGCGGCTGGCGCCACGTACATGTACACCATCCTCGACGCACTGGGCTCACGCCCGGACGTGTGGGCCAAGACCGTCTTGATCATCACTTACGACGAGAACGACGGCCGCTTCGACCACGTGCCACCACCAACCGCCCCTGAGCGGACCCCCGGAGAGTGGGTCACCGTCTCCCCGCTTCCGGATAACACGTCGGGCATCGCCGGCCCCATCGGACTCGGCTTCCGCGTCCCGGCCCTGGTGATCTCGCCGTGGAGCCGCGGCGGTTGGGTGTGCAGCGAGGTCTTCGACCACACATCCATGCTGAAATTCCTGGAACGGCGGTTCGGCGTGCACGAACCCAACATCAGCACCTGGCGCCGCGAAACCGTAGGAGACATGACGTCGGCATTGCGCCTCGGCCACCCCGATCCGTCCTTCCCTGAACTGCCCGATCCAGCGCCGCTCCTCACACTCGAACAGCAGGAAGTAGCCACCCTTCCGCCACCGACCGTGCCGATCATCCAAACCGTGCCGCACCAGGAACCCGGCCCCCGACCCCACAGCCCCGAACAGACAGGCCAGTAACGAAGGCAGGCCCGCGAGCAGTTACGGGCCCCAGTTGACGAACTCGTCGCCGGCGGGACGCCGAAGCCACCGCGCGCCAGGGCACAGAGGTTGGTGCAGGCCCAGCGGGCTCTGTCGCGCAAGCAGAGGACGGTGTGACGACCAGAGCGGTTCGCTGACGGCCCCAACACTTCAGAGTGTGCGACTATTCGCGCGCCCAGAGGCGATCGTGGAGCTGTCCGATCAGCCCAGCGATGCGCTCGCTGCGCGCAGTTCGTCCAGGGCTGCCAGGACGTATCCGGCGAGTTCGTCCTCGCCGTCGCGGTCGCCCTCGGACCATTCGGCGAACCCGCGCTTGAAGGCGAGGATGCCCAGCTCGCTCGCGAGGGCCGCGGTGGGGTCGGGTAGGCCGCGGGCGACCAGGGCGGCCGTCATCGCGGCGGCGAGGCTGACGATCTTGAGGGCGTCGCGCTCTTGCAGCTCGGCGCTGGCGGCGACGGCGGCCTTCAGGCGCGGGGCGAGCTCGCGGTTCATGGGTCCCATCGCGCTCGACGCGCGCTCAAGGCCGGCGGCGACCGCCTCCAGCGGGGTGGCGCGGTCGGGGGCCTCGGCGATCCCCTCGGTCAGCAGCCGGCTCAGCGTCTCCTGTCCGGCCACCAACAGCTCGCGCTTGTCGGGGAAGTGCCGGAAGAAGGTGCTCTTGGTGACGCCGGCACGCTCGGCGATCTGCGTGACCGTCGTGGCGTCGTACCCCTGCTCGGTGAACAGGTCGCATGCGGCCACGACGAGGCGTTCGCGTGCGCCTGGTTCCCACCTACCCATGGGAGCCAGCATACGTGATGGGACTCTTGTCCCGTCACCTGGTACCGTGTGACGGGACAAGAGTCCCATCACTTGGGAGAGGATCTCCATGCGTGTCTTCGTCACCGGTGCCACCGGTCTGATCGGGTCCACCGTCGTCGCCGAACTGCTCGGCAACGGCCACACCGTCCTCGCACTCGCCCGCTCCGACGCGTCCGCGCTCGCCGCAGAGGCGGCCGGCGCCGAGCCGCTCCGGGGAGCCCTCGCCGATCTGGACGCCCTCCGGGCCGGCGTCGCTCAGGCCGACGGGGTCGTCCACCTGGCGTTCGGCAATGACTTCAGCAGCCCCGAGGCCCTCGCGAAGAACATCGCCGAGGAGAGCGCCGCCCTCGCGACCCTCGGCGAGGAACTCGTCGGCAGCGACCGCCCGTTCGTGACCGTCTCGGGTACGCCCCAGGCCCCGGGGCGCGCCTCCACCGAGGCCGACCCGGTGCCGACCGACGGACCGGTCGGCGGTCGCGGCCGCGCAGTCACAGCGGTCCTGGACCTCGCCGCGCGCGGTGTCCGAAGCACGGCCGTACGCCTGCCGCGCACGGTCCACAACCGGGGCCTGGGCGGGTTCGCCGGCCTGCTGACCGACATCGCGCGCCGAACCGGCGTGTCCGGCTACCCGGGCGACGGCACACAGCGCTGGCCGGCCGTCCACGCGCTCGACGCCGCGGTCCTCTTCCGGCTCGCCCTGGAACAGGCGGAAGCCGGCAGCGTCTGGCACGCCGTGGCCGACGAGGGAGACCGGGTGCGGGACATCGCCGCGGTCATCGGCCGACGGCTGGGCCTGCCGGTCGAGTCGGTACCGCCACAGACCTACGGCCCTCTCGGCCCGATCTTCGCGACCGACCAGCCCTCGTCCAGCACCCACACCCAGCAGACCCTCGGCTGGAAACCGAAGCACCCCGGCCTCCTGGAGGACCTGGAGAACATCCAGCCCTGACCGGCGACTTGGAGGCTCGCTCACAATGCCCGCACCCGGGACGCCGTGCCGCCCGCGGCACAGGAATGACCGGGGCATCGGGCAGCCCTGCGCAGCCATTCCAGCCGCGCGGACAGCGCGCTCCCGATCGGCTCGCACACGACCTCGTGGGCGAGTTCGTCGTACGGCGTCGACTCGGCGTTCGCGATGAGCCGTTGCGCCGGGGCGCGGCCGGAAGGCGCGCCCCGGCGGCACATACCATGACCAGTATGCGCATATCCTCCGTCGCCGCCGTCCTCCTTGGTGTTGCCGTGATCAGTGGGTGCAACTCCTCGCCAGGTCACAGCGCACACAGCGGCGGAGTGCCCTCGGCGGCAAACCCGTCGACTGACGTGTCCAGCCCTCCCGCCTCAACTACCGAGTGGGGCAAGGGAGATTACGAAAAGGCCATGAAGCGTCTGGCCCGCGCCGTCCACGACCAGGATGCCGAACTCGTCGATGACGGCTACCCGTACCTCACGGAGGGCCTCCACCGGACCTTCCGCACCCCTGGCAACCGGCCCTACCGCCTCGACATCAGCTGTGACGCACCCGGAGCGGGCGAAGAACTCACCCTTCGTCTCCAGCGCGGCGATGCGGCACAGGATTGGGCGGTGACCTGCAACGACCGGGAGGCGGACCGCTTCAACATCCCTGCTACGAGCCGCCCGTTCACTGCCGCCATCCCTACCCTCGACAGCAAGACCACCGGCATCATCCACTGGCGGCTGAACACCATCAGCAAGGAGCAGATCGAGGACTGCGCCGACGACATCAAGGGCTGCGACAACGAGTAGTGATGTGTCGGGTGGTGCCGTACGTCTGCCGAGGCGAGCGTCACGTGCCGGCGTCGGCGTGGGTCGAGTTCCACCGCAACGTCCGACGCATGCCGAGTCGGCGGCGTCACCAGTCTGCCGGCGGCTTGGTACCGGTACCCGCTACCGGCTACCGGCTACCGGCCAGGTCCCGGTGGATGACGCGGGCGGCGGCCTCCACGGTGGCCACCCCGTAGCCCATGGTGTCGCTGCCGCTGGAGAGGACGGCCATCGCGTAGTCGTTGCCGCTGTCGGTGAACGAGCCGACGCTGTGCACCCGCCAGCCCCGACCCGTACGCGGTAGCCAACCGTTCTTGACGTGGACGGTCGCCGAGGCGGGCGCCCCCGCCGGTACGCCCCACCGTTGGTCGGAGGCGACGTGCCGCATGAGGTCAAGCGCGTACTCCCGGGACTTGGGGCTGAGCACCGTGCCGTCCGTCGTCAGCAGCCGCATCAGGGTGAGTTGGTCGGCGGCGGTGATCTGGGTGAGGCCCCAGGAACCGTGGGTGCCGGGCACGGTGTCCGGCATGCCCGCCAGGTTCAGGAAGTGCTGCATCCCGGCCGGGCCGACCTGGTGCCACAGGGCATTGGTCGAGGCGTTGTCCGATTTGGTGATCATGGCGGTGGTCAGCTTGACCTCGTTCGGCGTCAGCGCACGATGTGCCTCCTCGGCCTGCCTGAGCAGCGCTCCGAGGACGGTGACCTTGACCACGCTCGCGGAGTCGAAGGGGGTGCCGGCCCGGAACTCGCAACTCGTCCCGGAGCCGCGGTCGTAGAGGGCGAGCGCCGAAGAGCCCCGGCGCCCCTTGAGCGCGTCGGCGATGTCGTGGGACAGGGTGGGGGCCAGACCCTCCTGCTTCGAGGTGCAGACCACCTCGGCGTGGCCCACCAGGGCGCTGCCGGTGGTCTTCGAGGTGGGGCTCGCCGCGCTTAGAGCCGTGACCGCCACGCCGGTGGCCATCAGTGCGGCCAGCCCGCGGAGTGCGATGGGTGATCTGTACATGAAGGCGGTGTGTCCTGTCGCGGTGTGCGTTCTCCGGCCCGGCTCCCGAGAGGGAATCGCCCGGCATTTCACCGGTACGGCTATCAAGCGACGCCCCGCACTCGGAAGCGGACACTCCGAAAGAATGCGATCCCATTGCCCGATGCGAGAAGAGAGATTGCACGCGATATTCGCTCAACAGAAAATAGGGATAGATCGGGCTACGGCCGCGGGGCAGGCAGGCGCGAACTAGCTTAATCCCGCGGCCAGTTGACCGCTCGGCCGTCATGAACGAGCTCCGCCGGTAGCGCTCCGCTGTTGGCCGAAACGCCCATTCGCACAAACGTCATAAACTAACCCAATGTCCAAAAATGCCCCACCGCTGGCCGTGCGATGCCTCCTACGCCCGTTGGCCCCGTGGTTGCATGACGCGTCATTCGTCTTCCGGCATTCAGGGGGTGCACGTGAAACGCCGACTCGCCGCCGTGGTGGCCACCACGGTCGCAGCGCTCGGGCTCAGTACAGGAGCCGCTTTCGCCTCGACGTTCGTTGCGTACGAGGGGCCGTACTTCACCGGGCGGCAGCAGGTCATCACCGCCTGCTGGGGACCGCAAAGGATCAACTTCCACGGTTCGTACAAGTGGTACGGGACGGGGCAGACCGGAGACATGTCAAACGTGTTCGGCGGCCCCACCGTCTTCGCCCTCCCCAGCAACCACAACTCGGAACAGGGCACAGGCTTCGGCTGGCAGAGCATCAGCATCATCTGCTGAACGCCCCGTTGGGCGTGGGGTCCGGGCCCGCTCCCGGACCCCACGTCAATCGCGTGCCCTGGCGCGCCGAGCCAGCGCCACGGTCTGGTGACGGCACGGATGCGCTGCTGCCAGCCTCCCTAGCCGGGTGGCGCCGGGTGGCAGCGGAGCTACGCAGCAGGTCACCTCGACGAGTACGCAGGCAGGTTCGGGATCACAGCCGAGCTCAGGGGCGCCCCGGCGAGGCAGCATCGGCCAGAGCGACCGCCGGGGCATCAACGATGCTCCCATGCGGCCGCGGCACTTGGCGCTCCGGGCTCTGACGGTTCGTGGCGTGATCTTTCCACTGCTGAGGGTCTTCGGCCATCAGTCCGAGGAGCCCTACCACCCCACATGCTCCGGCTGCTTGCCGGAGACCGACCACGCTCCGAAACCGCCGGTCGCAACCTGCGGGATTCGCTCGGGTGCCACCTTCCACCACTGCCCGCCAACTGCGTTGCGTGCGGGGCCGTTATGAGGCCGGTGGGCTGGCGAGGTGGTCACGATCTGACGGTTTGCCGTCGTGGGGGTGGGCGAGTGAGGTGGTGTAGTCGGTGTCGTCGCCTGCTACGACGCGGCTGTGTTGTCCCTGTACTGAGACGGGGATGTCGCCGGCGAGGGTGATGCGTTGCATCCGGCGGGGGTGCGGGTCGTAGTCGCGCACGGCGTAGTGCTCGGTGGAGCGGTTGTCCCAGAAGGCCACGTCTCCTTGGGTCCAGCGCCACCGTACGGCGTGTTCGGGGACGGGGATGTAGGTCCGGAGCAGTTTGAGCAGGGGCTGGGAGTCTTCGGGTGTCCAGCCGACGAAGCGGCGGATGAACTTGCTGAGCAGCAGCAGTCGTTCGCCTGTTTCGGGGTGGACGCGGACGACGGGGTGTTCGGTGATGAAGCTGCGTGCGGTGAACGTCTCACGCATCGTGCGGGCCTCCGCGCTGTCGTCGGAACTCCGTGTCGGCGCGTTGTCGGGGGTGTTGGCGTGGACAGCCCACAAGTTGTCGGCGAGGGTGCGCAGTTCCTTGGGCAGTGCGGTGTAGGCAGTGGCGGTGTTGGCCCATACGGTGTCGCCGCCGTAGGGCGGGAGGGAGACCGCGCGGAGGATGGAGCCGAGGGGCGGGCGGTGGATGAAGGTGACGTCGGCGTGCCAGAAGTCGGCGCGGAGCGGGGAGTTCTGGTAGTCGAGGTCGAGGATGGCGGGGGCGCCGTCGAGGGACGGCAGGGTGGGGTATGCGGTGGTGGGGGTGCCGAAGCGCCGGGCCAGGCGCTCTTGGGTCGGGCCGTCCAGTCCGTGTTGGCCTCGGAAGAAGACGACCTTGTGTGTGACGAGGGCGGTGCGAATCGCGGTGATGGTGTCCTGTGGCAGGTCCGAGGCGAGGTCGATGCCGCGGATCTCGGCGCCGATGTTGCCGGTGATCCTGACGATGTCCAGATCCTTGGCAGAGAGTGGGGTCATGGCGGGCTGTTCCCTCCGATGGGGTGCCGTCAGGCGGGGGTGGTTCGTGGGATGAGTCGCACGGGGAGCTCGGTGGGATAGTGGAAGGGGCCCGCTCGGAAGTGGCTGGCCGGGTGGGTGGGGCCCGCGAGTTCGAAGCGCCTGGCCAGCGCGGTCAGCAGGAACTGCAGTTCTGTGAGGGCGAGTTGAGCGCCCACGCAGGCGTGCGGTCCGCCGCCGAAGGCGTGGTGGGCTTGTGGGGAGCGGTGCGGGTTCCAGGACGGCGGTGCGCCGATGCGTGCGGGGTCGCGGTTGGCCGCGGCGAGCAGCAGCTGTACTCGGGCGCCCTTGGGGATCGCGGTGTCGCCCAGTGTGAGAGCGCGGCGGGCGAAGCGGACCGTGCTGTGCAGCGGCGGGTGGAGCCGGAGGCTTTCGGTGACGACCGCGTCGGCGGGGATCGTGCCGTTCGCCACCTCGTCCCAGGTATGCGGGTGCTGCTGCAGGCACCAGAGCAGGTTGCCGATGGCGGCGGCTGTCGTCTCCGTGCCGGCGGCCAGGAGCAGGAGGGCGGTGCGGATGGGTTCGGCCGAGCGGTCGACGGCGGAGTCGGGCGGGACGTCGGCGCACAGGCGTTGCAGCAGCGAGCCGTGCGGTACTCCGGTACGGACCGCGTGCCGGAGCCGGTCCGCGAGGATGTCCCGGGAGGCCAGTGCCGCTTGCATGCCGGTTGTCTGGTCGGCGATGTGGCCGATGACGGGCCTGAGTTGTCGCCAGATCCACGGCCATTCATGGTCCGGCAGACCCAGGATGCGGCAGATGACGCGGGTCGGCAGGGGTTGGGCGAAGGTCTTGATCACGTCGACGGGTGTGTCGGTGACGGCCCGCTCGATCAGGTCATCAATCACGGGGATGACGGCGCTCTGGGTCCAGGTGGGCATGTGGCGGGTGGTGAACCAGGAGACCTGTTGGCGGGCCGGTCGGTGTCGGGGGGCGTCCAGGTCGATCGCGGTGGGGCCGAACAGTTGGCGGGTCGCCCTGAAGGGGAAGCCGACGGCCAGGTCCGGGTGCCGCAGGCCGTGGTGGACATCGCTGTGACGGGCCGCGTAGTACGTGTGCTCGACCCGTTCGTAATGGAGCCCCGGACAAGCCAGCAAGGCGGCGTAACCCGGCCAGGGATCGGGGGATCCGAGCGGTGGGAGCGATGCCTGCGCGCAAGGCCGGGACGCGGTGGCGTGCGAGTCTGGGCCGGTCATCGTGGTCTCGTTTCCTCGGGCACCGCCGCTGCCAGGACGGGGGCGGGGTCGGCGTGGACGAAGAAGTGATCGCCCGGCGAGATCCGCAGGCTCCAGTGGCCGGCGGTGTGGTGGTGCCACTGGGCGACCTCCGGTACTGGCACCAGGCGGTCCTCGGTGGCGGCGAACGCGGTGATCGGGCACGGGAGCGGGGCACGTCGGCGGGGCACGTACGTGTCGTAGATCTCCAGGTCCGTACGGATGCGCGGCAGCCACAACCCTGCCAGCCGCGGGTTGTTCGCCAGGGACGGGGGCAGCCCTCCCAGGTGATCCAGGGCCTTGAGCAGGTCGGGTCCGGGCAGGTGGTGCAGCGGTGGTGAGCTGTGGGGCAGATGGGGCGCGGCGGCGGAGGCGACGATGAGGATGCGGGGGCCGGGGAGTCCGCGCTGGAGGAGCCAGTGCGCGGTCTCGAATGCCAGCAGCGCACCCAGACTGTGCCCGAAGAAGGCCCACGGAACGGTGTCGCCACGGTCTGCCAGGGCGGGACCGAGCGCCTCCGCAACGGCCCGCGCGCTGCGCAGCGGCGGCTCGGCGACGCGGCTGTCCCTGCCGGGCGGCTGCACTGCGGCCATCCGCACACCGGGGGGAGCCGCGGCGGCCCAGTTCAGGCAGCCGGCCGCCGAGCCGCCTGCATGCGGGAAGCACAGCAGGTGCAGCCGTGGGAGAACCGGCTCGGGTCCCAGACGGATCCAGTCCGTGCTCGGTGACATGGTCCACCTGCCCGTCACGGTGTTCTCGATGTTGACGTCCCGTCAGCGCCCCTGACGGTAGGGCCGGGCGGTGTGGAGTCGACCACGACCTCATGGATCCCTGCGAGGGTGTGGAAGGACTCCAGTTGGTAGTTCTCGACCACGATCTCCGTGCCGATGAGGCGTTCCAGGAAGACGATGAGTTCCACGACGGCGAGCGAATCCAGGATCCCCAACTCGAACAGGTTGGAGTGGGGGGTGATGGCCGCCACGTCGGCGTCGGGGCGAATGGCCGAGAGGAACGTGCGCAAGCGCGCTTCGAGTTCTGGTTGACTCAGCATGGCTCTTTCCCTGTCCCTGTCCCTGTCCCAGTCCCGGTCGGGGTATCCCGGTCGTGTGCGGTCCCGGGTTGCCCCGGGGGCTCGGGGAGCGGTTGCCTGGCTGTCGGGTGGTCACACGGCCCACGGGGGTCGGCCGCTGCGGGGTGCGTGGGAGTGCCTGGGGCGCCGCCTGGAGCCGCTGCGATCATGCGCAGTGCCGTTGCCTGTGCCGCGTGCCGGTCGAGCTTTCCCCCTGCGGTTCGTGGCAGCGCGGGCACAACCAGCACGTAGGCGGGCTGCATGTAGTGCGGCAGGCGCATGCTGCACCAGGCGCGCAACTCCTCTTCCACACAGTCCTGTTCCTCCCCGCCGGTGACCACGGCGACGAGGGCCGCCAAGCGGCTACCCAGGTCGCCCTTCACCGTGACCACGAGGGCTTCGACCACCGCAGGATGTGCGGCCAGGTGCGTCTCGACCTCCTCCACCTCCACCCGATTTCCATGGATCTTGACCTGCAGGTCCTTGCGGCCGGCGAAGGTGAACAGCCCGTCCCGCTCTCTGCGCAGCAAGTCGCCGGTGCGCAGGACGCGTTCATGGCTGTCCGGGCATCCCGGCGGCGCGACCAGCGCGCGACTGGTGGCGTCGGGGTCCAACCAGTACCCGGAGAACAACGCGGCGCTCCGCAGGAAGAGTTCACCAGTCTCGCCCACGCCGACTTCGTGACCCGCGTCGTCGAACACGAGCATCTCGGCTCCGGGGTGGGCGGGGCCGATCGGCACCTGCCGCAGATCATCCGGGAGCGGGTCGGCAAGCTCCAGGAAGGAACAGGCAATGGACTCCGACTGCCCGAAGGCGTTCACCAACTGCACCCCGGGCAGCGCCTTGCGCAACGCCCGCAACAGCTCGACGGAGTACGCCTCGCCGCCCATCAGCAGCCCCCGTAGCGAGGTGCACGCGGACAACTCCTGTGTGGCATGCCGCAACACCGGCGGCCAGATGGAGGGAACGCCGCTCACATGGCTCACGTCCATCCGCGCCAAGTACTCCACGAAACGCCGAGGGTGACGCAGCAGCATCCGCGGAACCTGAACCAGCGTCCCGCCAGCGCCCGTTGCCCAACCCAGGTCGAGCAGCGAGAAGTCGAAGTTCAGCGGGGCGAACGACGCGACGCGGTGGTGCGGCGAAGCCGGCACCTGCCGAGCCATCCCCCGGAAGAAGGCCAGCGCGGCCCGATGTGTCATCGTGATGCCCTTGGGTCGCCCAGTGGTGCCCGAGGTGAAGATCAAGTACGCGACGTCGTGCTCCGCCGCCCCGCCACGGACCCGCTCCGAAGAACCGGGGACACCACCCGAAACCGCCACACCATCGCGCAACAACCGTATGCACACCGGGATTTCGGCAACCGCCGGCTGCTCCTCGACCACGGCACGAGCGGTCGGCCGTGCCGCCGCGGCGATCGCCGCCTTGCGCGCCTGGGGAACGTCCGGAGCGACGGGCACGTAGATTGCACCGAGCAGCGAACACGCCACCAACACCACCACCGCCTGCGGGACCGGATCGCATTCGACCAACACCCTGTCGCCATGGCCGATCCCGCGCTCCGCCAGTTCCGCGGCCAGGCGCTCGGCACCGAGCGCCAACTCCTCGTACGTCAGGCACTCGTCCTCGCGCAGCACCGCCACCTGGTCGGGCCGGACCAGTCCGGCGTGCAGGAAGTACTCACCAATGGACCGCGGACCGCGGCTCACCACCTCGTGGACCAGCGACGTCGTGTCCTGCATCATGTCCCCTTAGCTCAAGCCCGATGCAACCGCAGTGAGATCTGATCCCATTGGGCCTGCGAACGCCGCACAGGCCCACCAACGTCATGAGCGGCTCCAGCACCTGCCAACCAGCGCCAATCCGACACACGCCTCCTCACGGGCAACCGATGTCGCCGGCCCCAGGCACCCCGTCGTCCGACGAGCCGCCCACCGGCCATGCCCCCAGTCCGCCAGAACCAGGACCTGAGCGAAACGATTACCACCCAGTAGGTTCGTGAACGTGTTGAAACCGCTCTCAGTCTGCGGGCGCCTCTACAGGCTGCCGCCATCGGCAGCGGACCGGACGGTTCGTCAACAGCCCGCGGCGGAGTGGTTTCCCCAACCCGCGACCCGACTCCGCGGCGTCATCAAGGAGTTCACGCAGTCCCGCTACGCCACACTCCTCTTGGTCGATCCCCCACCCGCCCGGAACCGGGCCGGCTCAGCATGCCCGGAACACCGACTGGCTGAACAAGGCGCTCGCCTCAAGACTGAACAAGGCGCTCGCCTCAAGCCGGCAAGCAGGCCCGTGAACTGGCAGGCCAGTGACCGAATTTGATCACTATTGGTAATCGGGCTGGGACCGTAGGGTCATTGTCTGGCCCGCGGTGCGCGGGAATGTGATGCAGAGAAGGACGGACGAGGGTGACGGTCAAGATCTTCGAGGGCAGCGGCGTCGAGGTGTGCCCGAAGGGCTGGTACGCGGTCTACGAGCACGAGGACTTCAACGCCAAGGAGCGCGGTCGCGTCCTACTGGCCGACCAAACACTGGGTGATGTGCGGGCGTTCGGCTTTGACGGCCGTGTCCTGTCAGTGGTGAACCACACCGAACAGAGCCTGGCCCTGCACGTCGAGGCCGGCTTCAAGGGCTTCGCCGCCCAGGTAGGACCCCGTGACGAGCTTGGGTCCCTCGCGGAGAAGGACACGCGGGAGATCGACGACCTCGGCGCCATCGTGGGCGCCTCCCGCACCACCCTGGGCCCGGTGTTGAGGAACGGGACGGCCTCCATCCGTCTCTTCCCGCACGGCTCGGACGCCGCACAGGTGCAAGGGAACAGGCTGCCCGTCGAGGAAGGCACCTACATCCTCGCCAATATCGGCAGCGGCAAGGTGTTGGACATCCTGGGCAAGGAGAACGAGAGCGGGGCGAACGTCGGCCAGTACACCCGGCACGGCGGCCCCAACCAGCAGTGGACGTTCAAGGCCGTACGGCGCGCCGGCCGCCAGTCCCCGTGGGACGTCACCGGCGAGTACGAAATCACCTCCAAGGCCAGCGGTATGTCCCTCGACGTCGACAAGGCCGGCCTACAGGACACCGCCAACATCCAGCAGTGGACGAGGAACGGCAGCACCAACCAGCGCTGGTGGGTCACCCCCCTCGGCGACGGCGTCTTCGTGATCAGCAACGTTCCCAGCGGCAAGACCGTGGACGTCGCCGGCATGTCGATGGACAACAGCGCGAACGTGCAGCAGTACACCTTCAACGACACCGACGCACAGAAATGGCGCCTGGAGCGCATCTGACGGCCGCGGCCTGAAGGCCCCTCAGGAACCCCAAGCAGGCCCTGCACACCGCAGGGCCTGCCAGCCATCACAGGCACGTCACACCCTCGCCGTGATGCCCCGCGTGCCCCATGAGAATCCGAGGAAGGACTGTCACCCACCGGCGCGCGAATCTATTCGCTCGCGGACTTCAACCCATGCCCGCTGGATGGCCGCAAGAGCGTGCGGCCTGGCCGCAGCCAGCATGTCGATCAGCCGGGAGAAGGTCGGTCGGAGGCCACCGGCCCGGACACGGCGGGCTCGGCCCTCAGCCAGAGAGACACACAGCTCGCATCGATGGCGACACCTCGGGAGAACTCCCTGTCAATGAGGCGAATTTCAGTCTGATGCCCGCACCGTGCCGAGACTGGTGGTCGGGCCGCCCCGACACGTGCCACAGTGCAACGTCCACTGACCCCAGGACACGTGAAAGCGAGGCACCATGACGACCAACGAAGGAACCGTTGCCAACGGCTGCGAGTGCGGCCCCGGTTGTAGCTGTGGCTGCCAGCAGGGCGGCCCCTGCCAGTGCGGTGGGAGCTGCGGCTAGAAAGGGTCAACTGGAGCCCCTGGACGGCGTGTCTGGGGGCTCCGGTGCGCTGAAGCACGGCCGACCAGCACTCAGGCGGAGCCACTCCGAACACCCCCGCCGGAAACGAGCGGCGCCCCGGCCAACGGCTTCGCCCGCCGCCCCCAGGACGCAATGCGCCACGCGACGACTGGGCGGCATGACGCCAAGGCCCGGGCCCCGGCGGCCCCACATGACGCTTTCCGGGGAAACGCCGATTGCGCCCGCCTGTTCATGCCGTCTACTACAGGTCAGGTATCGGTGCTCAGAGAGCAAGGGCCGCCACGATCGTGACACTGCCCGCCTGTCCCAGGCGCCGTCCTACATGCGGACGACGATCATGCCGTTCTGCCTGTTCGTCAGCATCGACAGCAGCGCCACGCCCAGGCCCGCAACGGCGAGTCCGCCGACGGCGAGAACCATGGTGTTCTGGCGGCGCCGTTCGAGGTCTTCTGCCTCAAGAGTGAGTGCCGGGTCGGGTGCTGGGGCCGCGGACGGTTTCGGGGGCTGGGTGCTCACCAGTGGTCCTTTGCTGCGGAGGAAGGGGTGGCGGGGGGACGCGACCAGTTCGGGGCCTGGCCACTGGGGATCCCGGCGCTCTGATTCGGGTTGTACGGAGGTGCCACGTAGTGGCCGATGACCGTATTGCGGCGGTTTTCCAGCGCCTGGAAAACCGAGATGCCAGCCATGAGCAGCGAGGCGGCCGTCGAAAGCAGCATCAGCTGGTGGGTGCTGAGCGTAGGAAGAGCGAAATAGGCGTGTAGTCCCTGCCGACGTGGCCTCACATTTCCTGAGGGCGGGCGATCCGACGCGGCGGGGCCCTGAAGGCCAGTGGGCTCGGACGGGGTCTGTGGAGCCGATACAGGAGGTACTCCGCCCTGGTCGGCTTCCCCGTTGTCGTGGCCGCTACCGTCGCGCACTCGGTTCATATTTCGCAAATTACTGCACATAAGCACGGCACGCTCGTCCAGCAAAGCAACGCGTTGGCCGGGGACCGCCACCGCGAGCCTGCGCTACCTGTCGGCTCGTCTGCAGAACTGCCGCCGGGAACGCGGCACTCGATGGCGCCGGCTGCCCGCCGGACGGCAGGCGCTGCTCGCCCTCGCGCACCCGCGCCTCGGCCATGCATATGCCCAGCTCGCAGCCGGCTCCGGCGTCGGCACTACCACTGCCTACAGGTACATCGTCGAGGCCGTCGAGATCCTGGCCTCCCACAAGGGTGCCTTCCGGCATGCCTTCGCACCTGCAGGCAGGCACGCACATGGCACTCGGTCGGCGGGAATCTGAGTACGCGCACTCATGCGGCCGGCCCCCGTCGCAGCGCAAGCTGGCTGCGGAGGTTCGCAGATGACGGAAACCGTGCGGGCCCGGTGGCGCCGGGTCCGTGGGAAGTGCGGCCGAGCAGGCGGGTTGCTACTGGCGTTCGCGTTGGTGGGGCTGACCATGGCGTGCTCCCGCGAGCCGTCGAAGAAGGCACTGCACGCGCGGGCCATGTCGCCGGCGGCGGAGTCCCGCAGGGCGGAGGAGGAACGGAAGATGCGCGCCCTGATCGCGCGCCTGGCCGCCGTCCCGGGCCTGGAGCACGTGCTCACACACTTCACCGACTCCTGCACCCGGCCCTACAACGGCTCGATCTTCGAGAACAACCGATCCCCGCACGTCCTCCGGTGCGACATGCAGGCCGTCGCCTACTTCGGTGTTCAGGGGGACATCGCCGACGTGTTGCGCCGCATCCGAGCGGCCGACATCGCCGCCTGGGGACCGCAGGACAGCGCGGGGCGGGACGTACCGCACGCGGCAGGCACCGTGACCTACGCGCTCGACTACCTGCGCCGTCACGGCCGCCACCCGGACGGCAGGACGATGCCAGCACCGACGCTCAAGGCTCCCGGGCTCCAACTCGACTGGGACTCGCCCGACACTCCACTCCCCCACCGGGTCAACGAACCCACCCCGTGCCCCACCATCGACCTCGGCGAGATCCACCAGCGCTGCACCACACACCCGGAGTCCCCGACGAGCCTGACGGCCGCCCGGACCCGCTACGGCACCATCCTCTCCCTCAACCTCGGAGGCTGGGGCTCCTCCGCGTCCGAGTACTTCACCGTCCCGCGCGGGAAGTAACGGCGCCCCCTCCCGGTAGCCGCGCCCCAGCCCCGGCCCCGGCCCCACGGTGCCTGGCTCGGCACACAACTTGGTACTGCCACCAGGCTCATCCCCCGCCAATGGAACGGGCGTTGACCACACCCCAACCCTCCAGGGCCGGGGACGGGGACGCAGGCAGGGACAGGAACAGGCGATGGGCCGGACCCGTCGAGGTCGGGGCCGATGAGGAGGCCGCGGACCGGCGCACCGCCAGCTGGTCCGGGCAGGCAACCGGCTATGTCGGTCCGCTCCCCGGCTCAACCGTACGGCGCGCAGCAGTTCCCGCACGATGCCCGCATTATCCATCGCCCAACCGGTATGGGGTTCCAGGGTGTTGGGGGCGGCGCGGTGTTCGAGGTTCGACCAACGCGCGCCGTCGGCATTCCGGGTCGCGCGGGAGGCGCGGCCCCGGACGAGGAGGCGCGCGAAGTCCGCGCGGTCGCCCTGCTCGGCCATCCGGTCACAGGCCAGCGCCAGCACGCCAGCGGTGTCGCAGCATTGGCTGGCTGTTGTTGTCCCCGAAGCCGAGCCGCAGGCGACGCGGTAGGCCGGAGTGGGTCACGGTGTGTCAACAGCGATCGGCGAGCGCCTGCCAGGCAGGGTCGTCGAGGACGTCCCGGAGCGGCCGCAAGACTTGAACGCCGCCGGTCGGGCCGTGGCACCAACCCTCGGCGCCAGTGGCGAGTTTGACGGGGCCCGCTGCGCGATCGGCTCGGTGAACATGCGGACGTCGACGGCACCGCCGCTACAGCGCAAAGCCGAGCGCTTGCCCGTCTTCACCAGCATCGCCCGCACCCTCATCTGCTGCCGCAGACCGGCCAATTGAGACGGCCTCGTTAGGCATACTATTCCGGCAGAAGCAGTACAGATATGGAGCGTTTTCGTTGACTGTCGGAACTCTCACCAAGCGCGCGGTCGCCCTCGCGGGTGGCACCCTGCTCGCCCTCTCCCCCCTCACCGCTCAGGCCGCGACACCCGCGCCCGCCCAGCCCGAACCGCAGCCGGCCCTCGCCGCCAAGGGCGCGACGTTGGTGGACGACACCAGCGGCGACACGCTCTTCGGCAAGGACGCGGACGCGGTCCGCCCGATAGCCAGCACGGCGAAGATCATGGCCGCATCCCTGGTGCTCGACACCGCGGGCGCCGACCTCGACCGCCAGGTCCCCGTGAAGCAGGAGTACCGGGACTACGTCACCGAGCACGGCTCCAGCACCGCGGACCTGCAGACCGGTGACAAGATGACGGTGCGTCAACTGCTGTACGCGACCCTCCTCCCCTCGGGCGCCGACGCCGCCTACGCGCTCGCCGACGCCTTCGGCACCGGCGCCACCAGCGCCGAGCGCACCACATCGTTCATCGCGAAGATGAACACGAAGGCCGGTGAACTCCACCTGCCCCACACGAAGTTCACCTCCTTCGACGGAGGCGGCTCCGACTCCAGCACCCCCACCGAGCTGGCCGAGTTGGCCCAGCACGCGATGAAGAACGACATCTTCCGCACCGTGGTCAAGACCAAGCAGTACAAGGGCGAAGCGCCCGCTGCCAACGGCCGCACCCGCTACTACACCTGGACCAACACCAACCGCCTCCTCGACTCCTACGACGGCGCCATCGGCATCAAGACCGGTACCACCACCCCGGCCGGCGACTGCCTGGTCTTCGCGGCCACTCGCGGCGGCAAGACCCTCGTCGGCACCGTGCTGAACAGCACCGACCGCTACGCCGACGCGACGAAGCTGCTGGACTACGGATTCGGTTCGAGCTCCGCGAAGGGCACGAAGCCGCGCGCCCTCCCGGCGAACGCTCAGCGCGACTGATCCGGCCACGACGCCGCAGGGCGTGCGGCCACCACCACGGCGGCCGCACGCTCCAAGTCAGCCTGCGCCTCAGCCCTTGCCGAGGGTGTCCGTGAACGCGTACGGCGACTGCGAGACACCGCTGCACACCGGCGAGGACGCCGGCTTCATGCTCCGCGCGGCCGCCATGCCCGCCTTGGCCGACGGAGCCGCGGCATCCGGTGCCTTGGCGGCCGCGGTACATGCCTGGTCGCGGCTCACGGACCAGTAGGACATCCGCCCGACCCCGTTGCTCGCCGCCCAACTCGCCACCGATGCGGCGTTGTCCAGGCTGAAGGTGGAGCCGTCGTCGTTCACACCGATCATCGGCGTGATGCCGAGGTTGGCGTAGGTGTAGCTGGGGTCCACGGACTGCATCTGCGCCAGGGTGGCCTTGCCCGCACTGATCGCGGCCGCGCCCATGTCTGCGCCGGTGCCCTGCCCGTAATCCATCGTCATGACGTTGACGTTGTCCAGCTTCACGCCGGCCGCGTTGGCGGCCTTCAGCACGTTGACGCCGTCGCCGGTCAGCCCGTCGGGCAACACCGGCAGCGTCACCGAGACGGTCAGCCCGGAGTTCTTCGCCTTCAGGTCCTTGATGGCGGTCATCTGCCGGGCCACGCCCGCGGTGTCCGCGACGGCCGCACCCTCGATGTCGAAATCCAGGGAGTTGGCGCCGTAGGCGGTGATCTCCTGCTGGTAGCCCTCGTCGATCTTCCCCTGGTCGGTGCAGGTGAACGCCAGCGGCTCACCGCCCGCTCCCCCGGAGGAGATGATGACGCTGG
The DNA here is from genome assembly GCF_028898845.1 of Streptomyces sp. WZ-12. Taxonomy (NCBI): domain Bacteria; kingdom Bacillati; phylum Actinomycetota; class Actinomycetes; order Kitasatosporales; family Streptomycetaceae; genus Streptomyces; species Streptomyces sp. WZ-12. Next base: position 758,685 of record NZ_CP118574.1, read on the forward strand.
CACCCTCGCTCTTGGCCTTGGCGATCACGGGGTCGACGTTCGGATCGCTACCGACGGGGAGCGTGTCACCCCAGACATTGTTGCAACCGGTGCCGATGGTGAACGCGGCGGTGTAGGTCTTCACGCCGTGATCCGTGATGGCCGCGTCGAGCTTGCCTACGCCGGAGTTGCTCATGTCCACGTACGGGGCGAACTGCCCCGCCGCGTCGAGGCGGGTCACCGGTCGGAGCGGCTGCGGGTGCGCGGTGCTCGCGCTGGCGGCGGTGATTCCTACCGCGCACAAGGCTCCGGCGGCGGCCGCGGCCAGGGCAATGCGGGTCGACTTCCTCATCAGCGTCCGGTCCTTCCGTGGGGGGAGGGGGAAGAGCATGACCGTTCACCGACAACAGTTGGACTAGACCAAGGCCGCCGTCAAGAGCCCAGCGGTCCCCAACCGCCCTGTCTTTGAACCTTCTTGGGCCGCTCCTGAAGCCCGCCTTGCCATCCAGCCTGCCGGCCCATCAGGCATCCCACCGCACACGATCTCCCAACCCACACGGTGCGATGTCCCCGTCGAATTCCGTCGCCAACACCCGCCGGATGTCGAGAACCTGCGAGCCGCACCCGCTGCCTAGGCGACGGCACCGCGCCCTGATCTCATGCCGAGGAACCCACCGGAACCCGGCGGAACTCACCAGAACCCAACGGAACTCGGCGGTCCACCGCTGCGCCGAGAGCGTCCCGCCAAGGCGATCACGCCGAACGAAGGAAGGAAACGCGCATGGGCAACGTGCTGCTGGTCCACGGAGCGTGGAGCGACGGCTCGATCTGGCGGGAGGTCGTCGGCGACCTGCACGACCGGGGACATCACGTGCTGGCCGTCCAACTGCCGATGACCTCGCTCGCGGACGACATCGCCTGGACCCGCAGGCACATCGATGCGCTGACCGGCCCGGTCACGCTGGTCGGCCACTCCTACGGCGGCACCGTCATCTCCGGCGCGGCGTACGACGATCCCCGGATCAGCTCGCTGGTCTTCGTGGCCGGCTACGCGCCCGACGAGGGCGAGACCATCCCCATGCTCAGCGACAAGGGCGCCAAGATGCCCGGCCGCACGGCCATCCACTTCGACCCGGACGGCTGGTCAACCCTCAACCCCGAGCAGTTCGGCAACGCACTCGCGCACGACCTGCCGCCCCGCGTAGCCCGAACCCTCGCCGCCGTCCAGAAGCCCACCCACGGAACCTGCCTGGCGACCCCGGCACCCCCGGCCGCCTGGCACGCCCTCCCCTGCGGCTACGTCCTCTCGACCGACGACCGCATGCTCGACCCTGGCCTCCAACAATGGTTCGCCACCCGTACCCAAGCCACCCGCACCGAACTCCCCACCAGCCACCTCTCCCCCCTCACCCACCACGAGGCAGTAGCCACCGCCATCACCCGGATGTTGCCCGCGAAGACGCCTCGCCGTTAGGGTCCGTCGTGAAAGTGCTGGTCACAGCCACTCGTTGAGGACTGCGACCAGCACGGTCGTCTCGTGGCGGACCGCGAGCTTGTCATACCTCGTGGCTACAGCCTGGTGGCGCTTGAGGCGGTTGATCCCGCACTCGACCGCGTGCCGCTGCTTGTAGTCGTCCTTGTCGAACTTGGGCGGCCGTCCGCCTCGCGATGAGCCCGCCGGGCGGTTCCATCTGGAGATCCCCCTTTTCGCCGCCCCAGCCGCGTGTTGGTGGGCCCGGCAGACCGTGGAGTCGATGTTCACGTCCCAGGTGATCAGGCCCTTGGCATCCGCCTCGGCCTGCAGCTGAGTGACGATCCGGGCCCAAGTGCAATCGCGCTGCCAGCGCCGAAACAGGTCATAGACCCGGTCCCACGGCCCGTAGCGTTCCGGCACGTCACGCCAGGGAGCACCCGTCCGGGTCCGCCACCGTATGCCGTCTATCAGCTGCCGCCGCGTCCATACCGGCGGACGGCCCGACTTGATGCCCCGTGGCAACAGCGGCTCAAGTCGGGCCCACTGGCCGCTCGTCAGATCCCCACGTCCCACAGGACGCGATCCTCAACGATAAAGATCAACTTTCGCAAACAGACCCTGGTCGACCTACGCGGTTGTGGCGATGCCGCCGTCGACGGGGATCACGGCGCCTGTTAGGTATGCGCCTGCCCGGCTGGCGAGGAACACGGCGACACCCGCCATGTCGTCGTCGCGGCCGATCCGGCGCAGTGGGGCCGACGCCGCGATCGCCTCGCCGAACTCATCGAGGGTTGCCGCCATCATCGTCGACGGGAACGGTCCCGGCGCCACGGCGTTCACGGTGACGTGCTGCGGTCCTAGTTCCCTGGCGAGCACTCTGGTGAGTTGATGCAGTGCGGCCTTGCTGCTGGAGTACGAGTAGTTGGGCCGCTGGGGGATGTGGATGGCGGCGATGCTGCCGATGTTGATGATCCGCGCGGGATCGTCGGCGGTGCCCGCCCTGCGAAGTGCGGGCAGCAGCGCCTGGACCAGCCAGAACGGCGACTTCAAGTTGAGGTCGACGACCGTGTCCCAGGCCGCGTCTGGGAACGTCGCCAGCGGCTCGTCCCACATGGCGCCCGCGTTGTTGACGAGGATGTCGAGATGCTCCGAGTCGGCGGTGACGAGGTCGGACAGTCGCCGACACTCGTCGTGGCGGGACAGGTCGGCGGAGATGGCCCGCACCTCACCGAATTTGGACAGCTGTTCCTGCGCCTGAGCGCACGCTTCTGCGTTGCGTGAGCTGATGACCACGCGGACGCCCGCCTGGAGAAGGCCACGCGCGATCATCATTCCGATGCCTCGGGTACCACCGGTGACGAGCGCGCGCTTTCCGCGCAGATCGAAAAGTTCTGCATGCGTTGAGAATTGGTTGTCTACCACTTGCCGCTTTCCAGTTGGTCGTGCGGGATGATGCGTCGACGCGTTGGGTGTTCGGTTCAGCTGTCTCAACGCTATGGCCTTGGAGTGCACTCCAAGCAAGCGGATCAGGGTCTCCCGACGGACCGCGTGCGCAACCGCCGTAGGCGATTCCGAGCTCAGCATGCGGTCGCACCTCCCCCAACGGTCGGTCGTCTCAACTCGTCATCGGCTCACCATCACCTCACCTCTGCCTTGGCCGCTTCTGCGGCGATGTGTGGTGGGGCCGCACCGCGGACGGCGTGCCACGCCTCGTGTATGTGGTGGTCTTGGGTGCGGGTGCCTCCGGTGGCGAGGCGGAGGAAGATGACGCCGTTGTGTTCGGAGTGGGTGAGGAAGGTGGTGCCGTTGGCGTTGATGGTCTGGAGGAGGTTGCGGTTGTCGGCTTCGGAGCCGTTGAGGCGGAAGGTCACCAGGCCCAGGGTGGGTGGGGCGAGCAGGGTGAAGCGGTCGTCGGCGCCGAGCAGTTCGGCGAAGAGTTGGGCGTGGCGGACGCCGGTGCGGATGTGGGTGCGCAGTCCTTCGGCTCCGTACCAGCGGACCACGGACCAGAGTTTCAGCGCGCGGAAGCGACGGCCCAGGGGGATCTGCCAGTGCCGGTAGTCGGTCACCCGGCCCGATTCCGAGGCGGCGTTGCGCAGGTATTCGGGGAGCACGCTCAGGGCGCCGACGAGGGCTTCGGGGTCGGTCACCCACAGCAGGTCGCAATCGAAGTTGGTCAGCAGCCACTTGTGCGGGTTGGTGCAGTACGAATCGGCGTAATGCACACCGTCGTTGACCCAGCGCAGCTCGTCGCAGACCGCGGCCACGCCGGCGTAGGCGGCGTCGACGTGGAGCCAGACCCCGTAGCCGCGGCAGATCGGGCCGATGTCCTCCAGGGGGTCGAAGGAGAGGTGGGAGGTGGTGCCACGGGTGGCGACCACCATGAGCGGGGTGAGACCGGCGGCCAGGTCGGACCGGATGCGGGATTCCAGGTCGGCGTGGTCCATGGCGCCGTTGGCGTCGGTGGCCACCTCGCAGACGGCGCGCAGTCCCAGTCCGGCGATGACGGCTGCCTTGGCGGCCGCGGAGTGTGTCTGGCGGGTCAAGTAGACGCGGTAGCGGCGTTCGCTGGTGCCGTTCTCGCGGGTGCGGCCCGCACTGGCGCGGTGCAGGGCGGTGAGCAGCGCGACCAGTACGGCGCTGGAGGCGGTGTCCTGGATGACGCCCTTGCCGCGGAAGCCGTCGGGCAGTCCGAGCAGGTGCACGAACCAGTCCAGCATCTGCTGTTCGACCTCGGTGCAGGCGGGGCTGGTGCTCCAGTTCATGCCTTGGACGCCCAGACCGGCGGAGAGCAGTTCGGCCAGGACGGCGGGGCCGGAGGCGTTGGCGGGGAAGTAGCCGAAGAATCGGGGGTGTTGCCAGTGCATCAGGCCCGGGAGCACGATCCGTTCGAGGTCGGCGAGGAGTGCCGGGAAGCCCTCGCCGTGCTCGGGCGGGGTCGCCGGTAGTTGGGCCCGGATGCTGCCCGGTTCGACGGGTGGAGCGACCGGTAGGTCCTCCAGGTGTTGCCAGTAGTCGGCGATCCAGTCGATGGTCTGGTGGCCCAGGGCGCGGAAGGTGTCATGGTCCATGTGAGGGGTGTGGGTGGTGTGGGGGGACTGCGCGTCGGTGGGCTTCACAGCAGCGGCTCCTTCAGGTGGCGGGCCAGGTAGCGGATGCCGTCGGTGCCGCCGGTGCCGGGCACATCGCCGATGGTCTTCTTCGCGACGCCGAGGTGGGTACGTTTCCACCGCGCCCACTGGCCGTTGACCGCGTCGACGGCCAGGCGTACGTCCTCGGCCGCGGCCCGGTCGTGCGTCTCCAGGCGGTCGGTGGCGCGGGCGAGCGCGGTGGAAAGCGAGGGGGTGTGGGGCGGGGCCGTCTCCAGGTCGACCGCGGCCAGGGGTTCGGGGCGGAGGGCGGCCTCGCCGCGGCAGCGTCGCTCCAGGCGCGCGAAGCCGGGTGACTGGAGGGCACCGGTGCCTGTGGTGGCCGCGCGGATCGCGGCGAACTGGGCGGGGTCGATGATGGCGACCAGGCGGAAGACGTGCTGGGCGCGGGCGAGGTTGGCGGCGGTGGCGTGCAGCGACGCGGTCAGGGCAGCGGTGTCGGGGGTGGGGACCAGGGCCTGTTGGTGGGCCTGGGCGGTGTGGAACGCGGCCTGTTCGGCGAGGAGTTCCATGATCTGCACGCTGCGCAGGAACAGGGGCTCGTCCGGCTGTGCCGTCGCCACCGGCAGGGACGACTCCACCAGCAGCTCCAGCGGTTCCGGGAGTCCGGCGCCGCCCGCGGACAGCAGTCGGTTGCAGCGGTGCATGGCCTGTGCGATGCCGGTGTGCCGGGGCCTGGTGTCGGCGTCCGCCCAGCCGTGGTGTGCGTCCAGGTGGCGCGCGAGGTGGGTGGCCGCGGTGGAGCGGAAGCGGCGTTCGCCGAGGCGTTCCTCGCGGGCGGCCCGTCGCAGTTCGTGCCGGACCAGGTCCGCGGTGAGCAGTGCGGACAGTTGGGCGGCGCGTTGGGGAAAGTCGCCCAGGCGGGACCACTGGCCGAACAGGGCGGTCATGGTGTAGGCGCCGTAGGAGGGTGCCTTGCGCAGGGAGCTGGTCAGGCAGGTCAGCCAGGCCGTGGTGGCCCATTCCAAGGTGCCTGGTTCGAGGGGGCGGCTGCGGGCCCAGTCCCAGGCGTCGAGGAGCCGCGACTGAAGTCCGCCGGGCAGCGCCGTGGTGCCGTGAGCCCGTATGACGCGGGTGACCGGGCGGTGCGGGAACGGTCCGGGTGGGCCCTTGCGGATGCGCTGGAGCCAGGCGTCAACTGCCCGTTCCGCGTGGTCGGTCGGGGTCGTCATCGATGGGGTTTCTCCATACGGGGAACATGGGTGGGCCGTCGGGAAGGTGCAGCGTCCGGGTGTTGCGGAATCCGTGACGGAGCATCAAGCGTGCGCCGCGCCAGGTACTGGCCTCGGCGTAGGTGCCGACGCGGTCGCGGTCAGCCAGCGCGGTGAGGCGGGAGAGCATCCGTCCGCCCAGGCCGGAGTCCTGGTGGGCGCTGCGCACGCCGTAGAACAGCAGGTAGTAGTGGGGGGCGTGCGGATGGTGTTCGTCCAGTCGGTTGCGCATCTCGCCCTCCCGGCCGCGGGCGGGGTCGTCGGAGAGTTGGGCGTTCGGAGGCAGGGCGAGCATCGCGGCGGTGCCCGGGGACAGTTCGACGATCCCGCCGGCCGCGTGGACGCGGCCGGCGACGCCCGAGAAGAAGCGGGTGAGGGCTGCCGTTCCGTCCGGGAAGACCCACTGGGTCGGCGGATCGGCGGCGAACGCCTCGGCGAGGATGGCGGCGACCTCGGGGAGGTCGCGGGCCGTGGCGGTCCGGAAGGCGGTCATGTGCGGCGGTACAGACGGCCCTCGGACCAGATGGCGGGTACGCGCCCCCACGCCGCGGCCGAGGCCACGTCGGGGAAGAAGCCGCGGCCCTTGTGGTTGGCGCTGGTGTTGCAGAGCAGCGGGATGCCCGAGAGCTTCTCGTAGGCGGTCAACAGCTCGTGCACGAAGGGCGATTGGCGATCGTTGACGGTCTGGAGGCGCGCGGTGCCGTCGAGGTGTACGACGGCGGGGACCTTGGCCTCCCAGCCGACCCGGGTGTCGTGGTCGAAGAGCATGTGGGGGTCGGGCGTGCCCGGGGCGAACAGTTCCGGCGCCCGGTGTTCCAGGCATACCGGGGCGACCGGCCGGTACTCCTCACGGTCCTTGATGCGGTTGAGGTGTTCCTTCATGCCGGCGTCGGTGGCCGGGGCGAAGATGCTGCGGTGCCCCAGGGCGCGCGGGCCCAGCTCGGCCCGGCCGGTGAGCACGACGACGGGCGCGCCGGTGTCATGGAGTTCGCGGGCAAGTCCGTTGACGTCGCAGGCGGTTGAGGTCCATCCCGGCGGGTCGTCCAGCGCCGGCCGTAGGCGGGGGCCCTGGTAGACCGACCAGTCGAGGACGGCTCGGCCGCTGGTCCGCGCCCATTCGGTGGCGGCGGCTCCGAGGGCGGCCCCGGAGTCGTTGGGGAACGGTGGCACCCACACCTCCTCGAACAGGCCGGAGGAGCGCAGCAGGTTGTTCCACTTGATGTTCAGTGCGCAGCCGCCGGCCAGGCACAGGCGGGGCGGCAGGTCACGGCCGCGCACGGCGGCGCCGAGGGCGGCGTGCAGTCGACGGCCCACATAGCCCTGGAAGGTGGCGATGAGGTCCGCGTCCGTGGCGTCGGGCCAGGGGGATGCGTCGCCGTGCTTGAGCGCGTGGGCGAGGTCGTCCCCCATCGTGAACGACAGTTCCATGGCGTCGAGTTGCTCGGTGAGGACGGTGTCGAAGCCCGGGTCGTCCGTGCCGAGGGCGGCGTACGCCATGGCCTTACCGGCCACGTCGAGGTTACGGGGCATCAACTGCGGGTCTTGGGCGGCGGGTTGGTGGGAGCCGCGGAACGGTGGGAGGGCGGCGCAGAAGTCCGCGAAGATGCTGCCGTACAAGGGGAACAGCTCCCCCAGGCGCGTGACGCGGAGGGGTTGGGGTTCCACCCGGTACAGGACGGGAGTCATGCCGCCGTCCCACACCAGGACCAGTGCGTCCTGTCCGCGCCGGGCGAAGGGGCTGGTGGTGTAGGAACCCATCAGGTGTTGGGTGCTGTGGTGGTAGCCGCTGTAGGCGTGCCTGGCGGAGCCGAGCGGGAGCCCGATGAAGTCGCGCCGGGCCAGTACCTCGGCGCCGGGCAGGTCCTGGTAGGCGGCCACCGGCAGTACCACGGGGCGCCCCTGGTGGGAGACGTGCAGCAGCGGATTCCGCTGGTCCTGGCCCTGCGGGGCGAACCAGCCGTCCACCACGAACCGGTCGATGTCGCCGAGGGCGACCCCTTCCCTGGCGAGGACGTCCTCGGCCCGCTCCAGTCGGTCCAGCGGTTGGAATCGCCGACTGTTGTCCAGCTTCTCCATCTCCACGGAGAAGCGGAGCCTGCCGTCCTCGACGAGGGCCAGTCCGCCGTCGTGGGTGAGTTTCAGTCCGCAGATCAGCATGTCCCTAGCCTTCGCCCCGGGTCAGGACCCAGGTCTCGTAGTGGGTGGCGTCGGTGGTGGGGCGCTCGGTGTAGTTGTCGAACACCTCTGCCCGGGCGAAGCCTGCGGCGCGTGCCTGGGCGCGGACGGTGTCGTGGTCGAACGCGTACAACCGGTGCACCTCGCGGGTGCCGGCGTAGGTGTCCGCCGCGCCGTGGCGGGTGAACTGGGTGTAGTGCAGATCGCAGTAGGGGGTGTCGGGTTCGCTGGTGAAGTTCCAGATGAAGGCCAGGTCATCCTGATCGGCGGCCCACTTGCGGTTGCCCCAGTGCCCCTTGAGCAGTGCGGCGGTCTCGATGTCGAAGACGAACGTCGCGCCTAGCGGCAGTATCTCGGCGACGGAGCGCAGGGTCTCGCCCAACGACCGTGCGTCGGGCTGGTAGTTGAGGGCGGCCGCGGTGCACACCACGGCGTCCGCGGCGGTCGGCAGCCGTGCGGGCAGTTCCAACCGCCGGAAGTCGGCGGCCCGACCGACCCGGTTCTTCGCCAGCGCCAGCATGGTCTCGGAGCGGTCCAGGGCGATGACCTCGTAGCCGCGGCCCACCAGTTGTTCGGTCATCAGCCCGGTGCCGCAGCACAGTTCCAGCACCCGGTGCACGCGCTGTCCGCGGGCGGCCCAGAGGCGTTCGATGAAGTCCGCCATCCGCGTCCGGGGCGACTCTCCCCACTGGGCTATCGCGTAGTCGACGAGCCGGTCGTACACGTCGGCGGTCGCCGCGTAGGGCTCGGGCGTGCCGGCGTCCTGGTGTGGCTGTCCCTGCATCATGTGCGGTGTCTGTCCTTCCGTCAGTTGCGGGTGAGGGCCCAGGTGTCGTAGAGCGTGGTCGCGTGGGCGGGGGCGTTGGTGTAGTTGTCGAACACCTCGGCGCGGGCGAAGCCGGCCCGCTCGGCGCTGCGCCGCACCAGCGGGTGGTCCAGGACGTACAGGCGGTGCTTCTCGCTCGTTCGCGCGTAGGTGGCACCCGCACCCTCACCACGGCGCAGGAACTGGGTGTAGAAGGCGTCGCTGTAGCGCTCGTCGGAGTTGGTGAACTCCCAGATGAAGGCGAAGTCGCCCTGGTCCGCGGCCCATACGCGATGCCCCGCGTGTTCGGTGACCATGTGGCGGGACAGCACGTCGAAGACGAAGACGCCGCCGGGGCGCAGGACGCGGTGCACGGCCCGGAAGACCTCGGTCAGCTCCTCCTCGCCGGCGGTGTAGCTCAACCCCGAACCGGTGGAACTCACCGCGTCGACGGACGCCTCGGGCAGCGGGAGATCGGGCAACTGCGCCTGGATGAGCGGGATGTGCTTGCCGAGGCGCTGTCGGGCGAGGGCGAGCATCTGCGGGGACTGGTCGAGCCCGGTGACCGCGTAGCCGGCCCGGGCGAGGTCGTGCAGCACGCTGCCGGTGCCGCAGCACAGGTCCACCACGTCCCGCACGTCGCCGTCGCGCCGCGCCCACTGCTCGCGGAGGAACGCGACCCGTTCGGGGACCGGCTTCTCGTGCCAGTTCGCGATGATCCAGTCGTCCAGTCGGTCGTAGATTTCGGCGATGGCCCGGTACATCGGGGCATGCGCATCGGTTGCCATGCGGGGTCCTTTGCTGTGTGGGTCAGGCGAACGCGGCGGTCAACGCCCGTACCGCGTGCTGCCGTAGGGCGGCGGCGCGGGGGGCCACGCCGTCCAGGTGGAGTGCGCAGTGGACGAGTCCCGGACACCGCACGAGGGTGGTCGGCACGCCGGCGGCGGCCATCCGCGCCGCGTATGCCTCGCCCTCGTCGCGCAGCGGGTCGTACTCGACGGTGAGGACGGTGGCCGGCGGCAGCCCGGCGAGGTCCGGGGCGAGGGCCGGGGCGGCCCGCCACGGCGCGTCGTCCAACGGGCCTTCGGGCCGGCCCAGGTACGTGCGCCAGCACGCCTCCATCATCGCCGCGGTGTTCTGGTAACCGGTGGCGAACTCCCGGTACGACGGGGCGTTCCGCCGCGGGTCCAGCGCCGGATTGATCAGGAGTTGGTGGGCGGGGGACGCCACCGAACCGCGGGCTTCCAGGGCGACGGCGGCGGCGAGGGCCCCTCCCGCGCTGTCCCCGGCGACCGCCAACCGGGCGGGGTCGCACCCGAGCACGGCGGCGTTCTCGTGGGCCCAGGCGGTGACGGCCCGGGCGTCGTCCAGCCCTGCCGGGAAGGGGTGTTCGGGCGAGAGCCGGTAGTCGACGTTGAGCACCGCCACCCCGGCCTCCACCGCCAGGGCCCGCAGCGGCGGATCCATGTAGGCGATGCTGCCGGCCGTCCAACCGCCACCGTGGAAGTACACGACGAGCGGGAGTCGGGTGCCTGGCCGCGGATGGTAGAGCCGGTACGGCACCTCACTCGTGCCGTGCACGGCCGTACCGTCGGTCACCCGGGCGACGGCGGGCGGCGGGGCGCAGAAGGCGACCATGCCCTCGACCGCGGTACGCAGGGTATCGGGGGTCATCGGCTGCGGAACCTCAGTCGCGTTGAGCACGTCGAGGAAGCGTTCTTTGATGCGGGGGTCGAGCACGGGGAGCGGGCCCTTTCCTCGTGAACGGCACGGACGCCCTCGGCCTCGCCGTTGAGTCGGCCGGATCGCCCGTAACTGCTCTGCTGGAATGGCGAGTTGAGGATTAGTCCAGGTGGGATGCGCGGGTCAGGAGGTTGCCGGCGATGCGCCGGGTGCACCGGTCCAGGGCGTCGCCCCGACCGGCTAACGCACGGAATCCGGTGGGCTGTTGGAGCAGTTCCACCGCTCGCAGCCGGTCTAGGTTGTCGAGCTCACCGATCCGGGCCCGCAGCTCGGAGGCACCGAAGAGGCCCTCGGGGCGCAGCAGTTCGGGCCCCTGTGCCGGGAATCCACCCGCGCCGGCCAGGTCCAGGTAGGGAGCGCCGTGCGGCCCGTAAATGCGATCGGCGGCCACCCAGTCGGCCGCTCCGTCCAACAGTCGCGGCAGATCACCGAACCGCAGGGTGTGCACCACGGGATTGAGGTAGGCGTCCGCGTCGAAGACGTCCTGCTCGGCCTGGTCCAGCGCGGTGCCGGCCCAGGCACCGGGCATGCCGTAGGCGTCGAGCGAGAGGGAGAGCCCCAGCGCCCTGACGACGTCCAGTCCCGTGGCGTCCTCGTGGGCGCCCATCAGACGGACCAGTTCGCGGTCGCGCATGCGTTGCGCCTCGCCGATGGCGTTGTACAGCCATACGTGCAGCAACCCGTCGTCGGCCAGGTGGTCGCCGAGCCACTGGAGCCCGGCCCGGGGGTCCGGAAGGTGATGGACGACGCCGTAGCTATAGATGAATTCAAAACGGTCAGCCAGCGCGGGGCCCGATATCGCGCCGTCGATGAATTCCACATTACCGACCCCATGCCGCCGGGCCAGCCGTTGCGCGATTTCGCGTGAGGCGTCGCACGGTTCGAGCCCCACAAAGCGCACGTTGGGATATGCGCGCGCCAGCCCGATCAGGGTGTGCCCGGTGCCACACCCCGCATCGAGCACCGACCAACCGTCGGCCAGGCCACCCTCGATGACCAGTGGAAGCTCGCTCCCCACGACATCGATCAGCGGCCTCTCAACCCCTGGCGAGGGGAATGGAAAAGTCTCATAAAGGCGACGCGTTGCGCTGGCGGCCATGCCGTCCCTTCCCTGAAATTCCGATGTCACATTCGGCGGGCCCGAGGGGCAACAGCATGCTTCTCCCGTCCCTCGGGGCGCCATGCAGTCCCGAGACCCATTGGCTTCTTTTGCGCGCCCGCACGGGGCTTTTTGTGGCCACACCGAAGAACGTGGAGTCCTCAACCATCTCCGCAACATCCGTGTCCGGACGGCTAGTTGACGGGGCCTCACGCCCTTCCGGCATCGGCCCGACGTGGCGTGAAGTCGTTGCGGCCGCAGACGAGAGAATCCGCAGAACTGGCCGAAGTCGCTTCTCAACGCCCAACGAACGCCACCCGGCTTCGTGCACCACGCCATGAGCGGGACACCGGGATGGCAGGACACCGCATGCCTGCCGGTTCATCGCCGACCGACCTCGCCCGAGGCGCAACACGATGCGCGAGACGGGCGTGGCGTATCGCTCCGGCGCGGCTTACCGTCGGCAGCATGGCTACTTCGACTCCCGCCCCCGCCCCGAACGCAACCTCAACCGCAACCGCGTCCGCTGAGGCTTTCTGGGCGGACGCCGACCGTCATCTGGTGCGCTATGGCAGCCCGTTCACCCGCGAGATCATCGACCGCGCCGCCGGGAGTTTCCTCTACACCGCGGACGGCCGGAGGATCCTCGACTTCACCTCCGGCCAGATGAGCGCGATCCTGGGCCACTCGCACCCGAAGATCGTCGAGACCGTGCAACGCCAGATCGCCACCCTCGACCACCTCTACAGCGGCATGCTCAGCCGACCGGTGGTCGACCTCGCCCGCCGACTGACCGCCACGCTGCCGGCCCCGTTGGACAAGGCGTTGCTGCTGACGACCGGCGCCGAGTCCAATGAGGCCGCCCTCCGGATGGCCAAGTTGGTCACCGGCCGACACGAGATCGTCTCGTTCGCGCGGTCCTGGCACGGCATGACGCAGGCCGCCGCGTCCGCCACCTACAGCACGGGCCGCAAGGGCTACGGCCCGACCGCGCCGGGCAACTTCGCCATCCCGGTGCCGAACGCGTACCGCCCCGACTTCACCACACCCGACGGCACCCTGGACTGGCGCCGCCAACTGGACTTCGCCTTCGACCTGATAGACGCGCAGTCGACCGGCAGCCTGGCCGCGTGCCTGGTCGAACCGATCCTCAGCTCGGGCGGGATCATCGAGCCGCCGGAGGGGTACTTCGCGGCACTGAAGGAGAAGTGCCGGCAACGCGGCATGCTGCTGATCTTCGACGAGGCCCAGACCGGCCTGTGCCGCACCGGCACCTGGTACGCGTTCGAGCGTGACGGCGTCGTCCCCGACCTCCTCACGGTGTCCAAGACGCTCGGCGCCGGACTTCCCCTGGCGGCCGTGATCACCAGCGCCGAGATCGAACAGGCGGCGCATGACCGCGGGTTCCTGTTCTTCACCACGCACGTCGCCGACCCGCTGGTGGCGGCGGTCGGCAACGCCGTCCTCGACGTTCTGATCGACGACGAGCTCGACGAACGGGCGCGGTCGCTCGGCGCGTTCCTCCGCCAGGGTCTGACCGACATCGCCGACCGACACACCGTCGTCGGCGACATCCGCGGCCGGGGCCTGCTGGCCGGCATCGAACTCGTCGTGGACCGGGAGACGAAGCAGAGCTGGGACGAACTGGGTGCACAAGTCACTCAGCGCTGCCTCGAACTCGGTCTGCACATGAACATCGTCCAACTGCCCGGCATGGGCGGGGTCTTCCGGATCGCACCGCCACTGACCGCCACCGAGGAGGAGCTGTCGCTCGGCCTGAACATCCTGGACCAGGCGATCGGCGACGCCTGCGCCGCCTTGTGAGCACATCGGCGCCTTGCAGTTCCGGTGTGCGGTAGGTGGTGTGCGGTAGGCAGCGGACGAGGCTCAACACACCAATATCTACCCGTTGTTGGCGCCTTTCGCTCCAGGTGACGTGAGTGCGGCGTCCGCGGCATCGAGGATCTTGCCGAAGACATGGGCGACGACCGGCTTGGCCAGGACGCGGGTCAGCGCGGCGCCGACGACGGGAAGAGGGACCTCAAAGGCGGTGGTCCAGACGACGAGAGTGCCGCCGGGCACTTCGGTGAAGGTCATCCGGCCCAGCTCGTGCCGGGCCGGCGGAAAGCTGCGTTCGACGACGTAGTCGAAGTCGTACGGCGGGTGGTAGACGGTGATCCGCTCGCGGAACCAACCGATCAACCACGTGTGCACCCGCACCGCGCCCACCCCATAGGGCGCACCCTGGCCCGGCCGCGCCAACCGCGCCTTGAGGACGAACGGTGTGCGGGCGTAGTTGGTCGTCGTGGCGCACCAACTGAACACCTCTGCGATCGGCGCTGCGACAACCCGTCGCACGGTCAAGGTATCCATGCCGTTCCCGTCCCTCCTACTGGCCAGCCGGCGCGGAACAACCACCGCGCCCAGAGCACCGGCATGCCGCCCGTGTTCGCCAACCAGACGCCGCAGCCCCCACAACCGTGACACCACCCCGGACGACTGTGACGTACGCCACCGCACCCCCAACTCCCCCGTGGGCCAAACCCCTTACCAACTGCCGCGTCCTCTGCCGTTGCCTCTCGTACCCGCATGCTGTCGTCCATGAGTCGTACGACGCCGAACGCACGGGGTTCCGGTGCCGGCTCGTCAGCCAGGTAGCGCCCAGTGCACTCGCCTCGACGGCCCGCTCTCACGAGCACCCATTCATGCCTCTTCCCGGGCCCACGCAGGCCCGGGAAGAGGGGTGACTCACTGGTACAGCACGATCGAGTTGACCGGGGTGAGGTCGGCCCACCAGCCGTTCTGCGGTGCCATGTCGCTGTAGCAGTTGCCGGTGCCGTTGTAGCCCGTGCACAGCTTGGCGTGGGCGCCGCCGTACTGGTTGTTGAGGACCCAGTGGTACCCGTACTGGTTGTTGAGGTTGTGCGCGCCGTAACTCCAGAAGGTCAGGCTCGGCGCGACAGCCGGGTCCTCACCCTGCGGGTAGACGCAGACCGCGCCGTCCGGGCATCCGGCCCAGGAACTGGCGGGTGCGGCACTGGCTGCACCGATCGTGAGCACGGCCGCCGCGGCGGTGCCGGCCGCGAGGGCAGCGGCGCGTCGAAGCATGGTTCGCATGAAAGTCCCCTCCCTGGTGGCGCCGACCGAGCGTCGATCGCTCGGCCGGCTGGCTCCTCAGCATCGTGGAACGGCCCCGCCTCCCCCAGTGCGGAATCAGACATTACTGCCGCAAGTCTGTCCTTCTGGCGAGACTTCTGGCGTTCCCGGCATGCCCGATGTAATGCCCTATGCACCGCGACAACCGCGACAGTACGGACCCCACCCCCACACTTCACCCACTCCACCCTCGGCCTACGCAACGCCGCCTCGACGTCGAGACCAGCCCAACTCCCTGACCGCGGCGACGAATTCGCGGCCTTCGGAGCGCGCGACCAGCCTGACGCCGGGCCACTCTGCGCCAGGCTCGGCATCTCGCTCCCGCCCCAAAGTCCTGAGGCGCCCGTGGACGAACGCGCCGTTGGTGGGGTTGTGGTCACGTCATTCCCGTTCAACCACCCTCAAGTCGAGGGCGGTCGCGCCCCATTGCCCTTGCCCGGCCATTTGCGCATCCTTGCTGGCATGCACTTCTCCATCAACATCCCCAACTTCGGCGACTTCGCCGACCCCCGCAACGTCGCGACCGTTGCGGCCGCCGCCGAACAAGCCGGCTGGGACGGGCTCTTCGTCTGGGACCACGTACTGCACCGGCAGCACCAAGGTCGCCCTTTCGGAGATCCCTGGATGCTGCTGACCGCAGCCGCGCTGGCGACCTCCCGTATCCGGCTCGGCACACTGCTGACGCCCGTCCCCCGCTACCATCCGCAGCAACTCGCCCGTCAGGTAGCTACGTTGGACCAACTCAGCCACGGCCGGGCGACCTTCGCCGCCGGCCTGGGCGGTCCCATCGACGACGAATACCGCAGCTTCGGCGACACCGCCGCACCGCGCCTCCTCGCCGAGCGGTTGGACGAGGGACTGGACCTACTGCGGAGCTTCTGGACCGGCGATCCGGTGAACCACCGCGGTCGGCACTACGAGGTCCATGACGTGACGCTGCTGCCTGCGACCGCGCAGCAGCCCCATCCCCCCGTGTGGATTGGCGGATTCTGGCCGCATCGCGCGCCCATGCGGCGTGCGGCACGGTGGGACGGCGCGGTGCCACTGTTCGAGACGGCCCGACACGGGCACGTGCCCGACGTGGCGGAGGTACGTGAACTGGTCGACTACGTGCGCAAGTGCCGCCCGGCCACGGCCGAGCGCCCCTTCGAGTTCGTGATCGGCGGCGCCACCCCCTCGGACGCGGCCAAGGCCAGGGATGTGATCGGTCCGCTACACGAGGCCGGCGCCACCTGGTGGGACGAACGCCAGATCCAGACCGGCCCCGACCTGGACCGCCTCCCCCCAGTGCTACGCCGCATCGAGGCAGGGCCGCCTGCGCTCTGAATCGTCGTTCGCCACCCCCGTTGGCACGCGCCGGGCCGAGTCGAGCCGTGTCGAGTCGAGTCGGGCCGCATCGGGCCGATACCAGCCCGAAGTCCCATCCCTACTCGGAGAGTTGGACAGGTTGGACAGGTTGGACGTGCTGGACGTGCTGGACGAGGACACTCGCTGGCGCAGCCCCTCCTGGACCTACGATGCGGCCATGGCACTCACGTACGCATGGCGCGGCGATTTCGACAACGAGGCCGTCAACGCGCTCCACGGGGAGGCTTTCGGCCACGCTCCGACACCGATCGACTGGCAGACACAACTACACCGTCACAGCCTCGGTTGGGTCTGCGCCCGAGAAGGCGACAGGCTCGTGGGATTCGTCAACGTCGCCTGGGACGGCGGCGTCCATGCCTTCGTCCTCGACGCGATGGTCGCCCGGGACCTGCGCAAGGCCGGTGTCGGAACCGAACTCGTGGCGACCGCGGCCCGCAACGCCCGCGCGGCGGACTGCGCATGGCTCCACGTCGACTTCGAGGAGCACCTACGCCCCTTCTACTTCACCGCCTGCGGCTTCACTTCCACCAACGCGGGACTCATCGCCCTGCGTTGAAGGCATTTCCCGGCGTCTCCCAGCGCCGGCAGGGTCACCACAACGTTGAGCTTCGCAGAGCCACAGAGACCCCGGCATCCACACGAATCGCTCAAGACACTGCCTCTCCCCTACGATGTCCGCCAGAATCTCCGCTGGCAGGAAGGTAGTTGTCATGACCGAGGGCTTTTCCGGCGTGGACCAGTCGAAGCCGAGCATCGCCCGGGTCTACGACTATCTCCTGGGCGGCAAGGACAACTACGACGTGGACCGCGTCATAGGAGACAAGTTCACCCGCGACCTGCCCGGTTCGGTGGCCATCGCGCACGCCAACCGGCAGAACCTCGTCCGTGCCGTGCGGGAGCTCGCGTTGGCGGGCATCGAGCAGTTCATCGACATGGGCAGCGGGCTGCCGACGGCGGACAACGTCCACCAGGTCGCCCAGCGCCACGTCCCCGACGCCCGCGTGGTCTACATCGACAACGACCCCATCGTCCTGGCCCACGGCCGCGCCCTGCTTGAGGACAACCAACACACCCGCGTCATCCAGGCCGACGTCCGCGACCCACACAGCATCCGGGAACACCCGGACACCATCGACCTGATCGACTTCGACCGGCCCGTGGCGGTGATCCACAGCGCCATCCTGCACCACATCAACGACGACGAGGACCCCCGCTCCATCGTCAACTACTGGCAGCGGCAGGTCCCGTCCGACAGCTACTTCTTCATCTCCCACTTCCGCAGCGGCGGCAACCCCGAGACCGCCGAGGCCGAGGCGGTGCTCCAGGCCACCTTCGGCCGCGGCCGGTGGCGCACCGACCAGGAGATCCGCGACCTCTTCGGCGACCTGGAAGTCCTGCAACCGGGGATCGTCCCCAGCTCCCTGTGGCGGCCGGACACGGCGGAGGGAGTCACCCGCATCGGACCGGCAGAGCGCGACCTGACGGTCTGGGAGCGGCTGATCGTAGGGGGCCTGGCCCGCAAGCCGTAAGCGAGGCAGGACGCGCCGGGCGCAGGTGCGCAGTCCGTCGAGCGCCCGTCGACGGCACACGGTCCGCGGGCCATGAGCCACGTGGCATGGCCGGCCTCACCACACACCGGGCACAAGCCTGCGGGTCCGGGCGGCGTACGCCCCGTACTCCTCGCCCAGCGCGTCGAGCAACATCCGTTCCTCGACGCGTATCCGGTATCCCAGTGCGAGCAGACAACATGCGGCGATCACCAGCGCGGACGCCACGTTGTCCGTCAGAAGTGCGAGATCCATGCCGGCGATCAGGATCCCGGTGTAGGCGGGATGCCGCACCCATCGGTACGGGCCCGTGGTGACGACCTGATGGTCCTGCTGGATGTGCACGGTGCCGCGGAAGAAACGCCCCAGCGTGACGATGGCCCACAACCGGAACCCCAACGCGGCCCAGGCCACGAGCAGCACCGCCATCTCCACACCCAGTGCGCGCGTTGAGTACGACAGACCGGGCAACGCGTGCCGGATCGGCGCCGCCAACACGACCCCACCGCCGATCAGCACCACGAAGACCAGAAGGCTGATCCACTCCGTTCGCTCGGTTCGTTCGCTGCGGACGCGCTGCCGTATTTGGAGCAGGACTTCGGCCGCCGCCCAGAGCCAGATGGTGATGATGAGTGCGGTGTTCATCACGTGGTGCATCGCAGTACCCCCCAACCGTTCCAAACTTCCGTACCCCGCCAGGGATTCGCACCATCTCACCATCGCACCGAACCCAGGTGGAGCGGCTCAACTCATGGGTGGAGCCCGGGTGGAGAAACGGGCCACATCGCCCTGGCCACGCCCGTAACTCCGTCCGGTTCAACACCCAGATCAGCACACCAGGTTGAGAAAATTCCACCCGCCCGAACCACGATCTTCCGTAAGATCGACGGCCATGGTCAAAAACACGGTCGGGAATGTGGTTGAGAAAATGCTGGAGAACTCGGTTGAGCTATACCCTCCGACCAACCCCTACGACAACGGTTTTCTCGACACCGGAGACGGCAACCGCATCTACTACGAACAGCTCGGCAACCCCCAAGGCAAACCCGCACTGAGTGTCCACGGCGGCCCGGGGGCCGGTGCGCCACAGCGGCCGGTACGTGTCTGGGACCCCGAGTGCTACCGCCTCATCCGTTTCGACCAGCGCAACTGCGGCCGTAGCACCCCGCACGCCAGCGATCCGACGGTAGACATGACCCTGAACACCACGCAGCACCTGATCGACGACATGGAGCGACTGCGCGAACACCTGGGTATCGAAAGGTGGTTGCTGGCCGGCGGCTCCTGGGGCTCGACGCTCATCCTGGCCTATGCGCAACAGCATCCCGAGCGGGTCACCGAGATCTCCCTCGCGGCGGTGACGACGGCGAGCCGCAACGAGATCGACTGGCTCTACCGGGGCGCCGGACGCTTCTACCCCGAGGCGTGGGACCGGTTCCGTGACGGCGTCCCCGAGGACGAGCGGGACGGTGACCTGCTGGCAGCCTACGCGCGGCTCATGGAGAACCCGGACCGGGCGATTCGGGAAAAGGCCGCCGCCGACTGGCTCGCCTGGGAGGACGCCGTCATCTCGAACGAGCCCAACGGCGTGCCCAACATGTACAGCAACCGAGAGGTCGATGCACGGATCGCGTTCGTACGCATCTGTGCGCACTTCTTCAGCAACGGAGCCTGGCTGACGGAGGACCAACTCCTGCGCAACGCCCATAAGTTGGCTGGAATTCCGGGAGTGCTGGTCCACGGCCGGCACGACATGGGGTGCCCGGTCCAGACGGTGTGGGAGTTGGCAAAGGCGTGGCCGGACGCGCGACTCCACATCATCGAGGACTCCGGCCACGCCGGAAGCGAGGCGATGCAGCGGACGAGTCGGGCGGGCATCGAGGAGTTCAAGCACCGGTAATCTGCTGGCTCCAGCCCCAGCTCCAGGGAAATTCCTCAAGCTTGACGCCAATCGCTCGTCCCCCCGGGGAGCGGTGCCTGGTGGATCGCGTGCCGGCATCGGGGATCCCTCAGGCACGCCGGCGGGCATGCCGAGGGAATCCCCGCTGTTCGGCCGCTGCCGATCAGGTCAGCTCGGCCGTGATCTGCCAGAACGGCAGGAGAACCTTGCCGTGTTGGTCAACAGACACGGCATCGTCCGGCTCCGCGGCTTCCGATACGGCGGGCATCAGGCTCTGCCATTCCTGCCAGGTCAAGCCGGTGGTGTAGCGGCGGGGCTCCATGCGCCGGATCGTCCAGTCATCGCGGAGAGCCTCGCGCAGGCTGCGTTCGTCCGTCTTGGCCGGCATCTTCAGGCGGGCGGCCAACTCGCCGCGGAAGCAGAGGACATGAAGCCTCGCATCAGGCGCGCACACGCGGCGCAGTCCGGCCAGATACGCCCGTCGCTGATCGGCGTCCAGGCAGTGCAACATGGCGCTGTCGACGACCGTACGGAAGCCGCCGGGGGTCGCGATGCCGTGCAACTCCGTCGCGTCGGCGACCGTGAAGGTCACCGGGCTTCCGGCGGCGCTGGCCTTGGCCCGGCTGCGCTCGATTGCGGAGGGTGCGGCGTCGAAGGCGGTCACGTCATAGCCGCGGTCGGCCAGGAACAGGGCGTTGTCCCCGAGTCCGCAGCCGGATTCCAACACCGGGCCGGTGATTTCGCCGGCCGCCTCCAGTTCCATGATCAACGGCTGGGGCGCGTCCAGTTGCCACGGAATGAGGTCCGACCGAGAGGCGTCCGTCACATAGGCGGTCCCACGCCCTTGGTACGCCGCCTCGAAGTCCAACACCGGCTCCCGGCCGCCTTGCTGGTCGCGCACGTCATGCGAATCGGCCATCCAACCCTCACCTCTTCTAGTAGACGGGGTCGTTCCTTAAGAAGAGTGTAGGCAGGAAGGAACACCAGCGTCTACTGTTGGCCCATGGCAGAGAGCGCGAACCCCGGACGGCGCCGAGGTGCGGAACTGGAGCACGCGATCTACGTCGCAACGCTGGACGAGCTGGCCGCGAACGGCTACGGCCGACTCAGCATGGAGGGCATCGCCGCCCGCGCCGGCACCGGCAAGGCCGCGCTCTACCGGCGTTGGCCAGGCAAACAGCCCCTGGTTCTGGACACCCTCCGCTACGCCCTGCCCCCGCTCCCCGAACCGGACCCGGAGCGCTCGACCCGGGAGAACCTCGCCCAGGCCCTCAGCGCCTTCAGCGACGTCCTGGCGGGCAGGACTCTCGTGCCGGGCATCGAGTTCATCGTCGACGTGTTGCGCGAGCCGGAACTGCGTGCCCTGTTCGCCGACCAGATCGTCGCTCCACGCCTCGAACACATCGAGTCGATCCTGCACGAGGGCGTGCAGGGCGGCGAGTTCGGCCCCGACGCCCTGCACCCAATGGCCGCCCGCACCGGCCCCGCCCTGATACTGCAGACGTACCTGCTCACCGGTCAGCCACCCGGCCCGCAGGAGATCGACCTCATCCTCGATACCGTGCTCCAAGGAACAACCACGCCGTAGGCGCGGAGATGCGGTTGACCGGAAGCCAAGCCACTGGGATCCGGTAGGCACCGGGACGGGGTACACCCGGGCACGAAACCGCCAGCCAGCGCACACGCCTGACCACGGGTCATGGCAACGGGGCCGAGCTCGAAGCGCGACACCCGATACGCGACACCCGATACGCGGCGCTCGACGCCCGGCAGGGCGTTCAGCCCCCATCCCCCGGACAGGTTCTCACCGGATTCCGTCCACCTTTTGGCAACCATCACCCTGGTTGATTGCGTGAGTAAGACGTCAGACGGGCTCCGCTCGCGGCGGCACCGTGCCACCGCGGGGCCCGCGGAAGAAGAGGAAGATGCCCGTGATATCGGTCGGAAGTCGGATGCGGAAGCGCCGGAGGGCGTACGCGGTCACGGCCGCCGTTTGTGCCGCGGCAGCGTTGACCGCGACGCAGCTCTGCACCCAGGGGACCTCGCACGGATCGGTCGGATCCGCCGCCTCCCCTGTCGCGTCCTCACACGTCGACTGGCTGAGCATGAAAGGTGGACGTCTGGCCTACGGCCAGGACGCGCAGGGCAACCGGATCCCTGACTATTCCGCCGCGGGCTACGGAGGCGGCGGGGTGGCCCTGCCAAAGGCGCCCGTGAAGGTGACGGTCCCGGCACCGGGCCAGGCGGACGAGACGGCAACGGTACAGGCGGCGATCGACAAGGTCGCGGCCCTCCCACAGGACGGGACCGGGATCCGGGGTGCGGTCCAGCTCGCGGCCGGCAGGTACCACATCGCGGGGCAACTGCACCTCTCCGCAAGCGGGGTGGTCCTGCGCGGCGCAGGCACCGGCTCCACGGTGCTGGTGGCCGACCGGCCGTCGGTACGGACGCTGGTGACCTTCGGTGAGAAGTCCCGCTACGCCACGGTCGGAACCGCGCACAACGTCACCGACGAGTACGTGCCTGTCGGCTCCACCACCCTCACCCTCGGCAACACCACCGGGTTGAACGTCGGCGACGAGGTCGTCGTCGAGCGCCCCACCACCCAGGCATGGATCGACGCCCTGGGCATGACCGGTGCCTGGTCACCGAACTGGAGCCTGCGCTCAGAGCGGAAGATCACCGCGATCCACGGCGGCAAGGTGACTTTCGACGTTCCGCTGACGACGGCACTGGAGAAGCAGTACACCCAAGCCACCGTTTACCGGTACGCCTTCCCCCGCATCGACCACGTCGGCATGGAGGACCTCTCCCTCGACGGCCAGGCGATGAGCGGTGACCCGGACTACGCGAAGTCCTTCTACAACGCGGCACCTTGGGAGTTCAACGCGGTCCAGGACTCCTGGATCACCAACGTCGTCTGGCAGCACTTCGGGGGCACCGGCCAGACCTTCCTCGGCCCGCAGAGCCGCCGCATCTCCGTCCTGCACACCCAGGCACTGGACTTCAACACCACCGACTCCTCGGCCCGTTCGGAGGCATACCTCCTCCAGGGCCAGCAGAACCTCGTCCAGGACTGTGCGGTGACCGCGGCCAAGATCCATGCCTTCTCCACCTACGGCCGCCAGTCCGGCCCCAACGTCTTCTCCCGCTGCAAGGCGACCCTGGTGGACAAGACCTACGACGCCGGCGGCCACGAACGCTGGGGCAGCGGAACCCTCTACGACGACGTCACCCTCGACGGTTCGCTGCTCCTCGTCAACAACGGCAGCCGGGGCAGCGGCCACGGCTGGTCCGACGCCAACAGCACCGCCTACAACTGCGCCCCGCAGCAGTACATGGTCCAAGAGCCCCCGACCGCCCACAACTGGGCCATCGGGTGCACCGGCACCCTCATGAAGGGCAGCGACGGCCAGGTGCAGTCCAACGGCAAGCACGTCATGCCCGACAGCCTCTACGACCAGCAGCTCCACGACCGCCGCGCGACGGAGTCCGCACGCCGCTGATCCCACGGCCGGACACCGATCCAACGGCGACGGCAACCCTGTGCCCGGCATGCCTGCTGCGCACGTGCGCAGCAGGCATGCCGGGCACAACCGCACGCGGGGATAGGGGAAGGCCCTCAGGGGAAGGACTCACGAGGCCCGCCCAACGGCCCGACCCGACGGGTCAAGGTGACGCCAACGCGATGCCGAGCTGATGTCGAGGCGATGTCGAGGTGCGGGACAGGCACGCAGGAGCACACGCAGGCACGGGAGCACCGTGGAGTCGCGTCGGTTCAGCGGCGCACTCGACGCGGCGTCAGATCGGCTTCGGGAATCGGAGGTGCCGCTCGTGGACGGCGAGGGCAGCAGTTACGGACACCGCAGGATCGAGCGCGAGACGACGGCGGCCGATTGCCCCGTCTCGCGTGCGGACGACGGCAGTTGGCAGGTGCGCGGGTACGACGAAGCCCGCACCGTGCTGCGCAGCACCGCCACCGTGCAGGCCGGCCTCGGTATCGAGACCGTCGAGAACCTCCCCTCCCGTATCCGGCGGCCGGTGCTCTACCGAGACGGTCCGGAACATCGCGAGCACCGTCGACAGACCGCCCGCTTCTTCACACCGCGCCGCGTCGACGAGCACTACCGCGACGTCATGGACCGCGCCACGCGGGCCCAGTTGAACCAACTCACGTCCACAGGACGGGCGTTGCTCTCCGAACTGACCTTCAACGTGGCGATCGAAGTGGCCTGCGCGGTCATCGGACTGACCGAGAGCCGGCCCGGCATCAAGCGGCGCCTGGAACGCTTCTTCCCCGAGAGGTTCGGAACGCCCGGGCTGACGAGCCTGCACGGCATCTACTGGATGATGCGGCAGTGCACCAACTGGCTGCGTGTCTACCTGGGCGACGTACGGCCCGCCGTGCGGGCCAGGCGCCGCGGTCGCCGCGACGATCTCATCTCCCACCTGCTCGACGAGGGGTGCTCGACCAACGAGATCCTCGGTGAGTGCCTCACCTTCGCCGCGGCGGGCATGGTGACCACCCGCGAGTTCATCAGCGCGGCCGCCTGGCATCTGTTCTCCGACGCCGCACTGTTGACGCACTATCAGACGGCTCACGAAGCCGGCAGGATCGCGGTCCTCACCGAGATCCTTCGCCTCGACCCGGTCATCGGCCGCCTCAGCCGCCGCACCATCGAGCCTCTCGACCTGTCCGGCAACGGCGATGCGGCCCTGACCGTACCGACCGGAGAGCGCATCGACATCCTCGTCGACCGCACCAACCTCGACGAACGGGCCGTGGGCCGACAACCGCAACGCATCTGTCCCGGGCGCGCCATGAGCGAGGGCACCGGTTCTCCCGCCCTGTCCTTCGGCGACGGCCCGCACAAGTGCCCCGGAATGCACATCGCTCTCCTGGAGACGGACGTCTTCCTCAGCAGCCTGTTCGCCCTTCCGGGACTGCGCATGGCGACGCCACCCACGATCAGCTTCATCGACGGCATCGGAAGCTACGAACTGCGCCACTGCGTCGTGGAGGTCGACACCGCTCCTTGACCCGCCGACGGCGAACGGGGCGGATGCTGCCGTGCGCGGCAGGAGCGAACAGCCGCCCCGGGCGCCCGGGCGCCGTGGCGTGCCCGAGCGCCGTGGCACGACGGCCGCGTCACGTCTGCGGAACGTCCTTGACGTAGACGATGGCGTCGCTGCCTGCCAAGTGGGCCGGGTCGAGGGGGAAGTAGCCGAACCAGGGGGACACCCGAGGGGCGGGGTGCGTTTCCGCGAGGGCGGTGGCCAGCCGGGGAGCATCGATGACGTAGCGGTCTTCCGGGAGCGCGTACAGGCGGCCTTCGACGGTGTCTGTGGGCGGGGTGTCCACCCCCTGGTGCCGGATGGTGCCGAGGGCGGTGGCCAGGAAGGCGTACTCCTCGCCCAGGCGGGCATTGACGAGCGCACCGGCACCCCACCATTCCAACGGCAGCTCGCCCATCCGCATGGTGCTCTTGTGCCGCTGGAGATGGAGGTTGTGGGCGAAGACCAGTGTCGGTCGCCGTTCCGCGAGGGCGAGGAGGTTGTCGGCCATCATCTGATCGCGTATGCCGACCAGGCGCGTCATGCGGCCCGGCGAGGTGTCGGCCATCCGGAAGTGGTAGCGCAGCAGGCCGGTGGCGGTGCGCGCGTAGAGGCGCGCCCGGTCCCAGTCCGCCCGCGAGGTCTCCGTGACGAGGTGCGGTGACTGCTCGTCGAGCAGAGAGGTCAAGTCATCCGCGAGCAGGCGCAGTTGGGCGGCGTCGGGTGACTGTCCTACGGACTGGGTCGGGTCCATCATGGCGGCGGGGTTGCTCCATCGGCCGTCGGTGCCGAGCAGGCGGTCGAGCGAGTCCGCGGTGCACGGGAGCAGGTCCGCGTCCACGTGTGCCGAGAGGTAGGCGTGGAGTGCGGTGAGGGGCTGGCGGGGGCTCGCGGCGTCGGTGATCTCCAACGGGCCGTCGAAACCGGCGAAGTGGAGCCTTTCGGAGGCGGGGCGACCCTCGTTGTAGGCGCGCATCCAGCGCACGAGTTCGCGGTTGGCGGCGGACGCGCCGAACCCGTGGCTGAATCCGCGCTCCATGACGCCGTCAAGGGAGCCCGTGCCCGAGGTGACGTAGTCGTTCACGACAAGGCCCCGCAGGCAGTCGCTCTCGATCGCAATCGTGCGGTAGCCCTCCTGCTCGACGAGCTGCCGGAAGAGGTCGTTGCGCAGATCGAGCAGGGTGTCCTCGCCGTGGGTGGGCTCGCCCAGGGCGAGCAACTGCGGCCGGGATGACAGCAGCCGCATGACAGCGCCGGCCGCTACGGCATGGGTGGTGTCTTGGAGGTCAGGAGCCATGACCTCAACGGTATCGTTGAACCTTCGGTTGAAACTTTGCTGCGAGATCGGCGGAACAGTGGGGGAAAACCTTCAAAGTCGTGGGCGACTCAGGCCGGTGGATCTGGCGCGTGGACACGGCCTGTCCACCCAGGCGATCAGGAACTACGAGGAGGCCGGCATCCTGCCGGTCGCCGAGCGCACGCCCCACGGCTACCGCGCCTATACGCCGTTGCACGCGGCGGCTCTGCGCGCGTTCCTGGCCCTGGTGCCTGGCCACGGCCACCAGACAGCGACGTCGATCATGCGGGCGGTGCATCAGGACGCGGCCGACGAGGCGTTCCGACTCATCGATGAGAGTCACGCCCAACTCCTCGACGACCGCCGAACGCTCCAG
Organism: Streptomyces sp. WZ-12; assembly: GCF_028898845.1. Taxonomy (NCBI): domain Bacteria; kingdom Bacillati; phylum Actinomycetota; class Actinomycetes; order Kitasatosporales; family Streptomycetaceae; genus Streptomyces; species Streptomyces sp. WZ-12. The sequence continues at coordinate 785,019 of NZ_CP118574.1, forward strand.
GCCGTGGAACGAGCCCTTCGCGACCTGGAGCCCACCGCCACCAGATCCGAGCCGGGTGCGGAGCCCGCCTCGCCATCCCCACTGTCCGGCACCGCCGACACGTTCATCGGACCGCTGGCGGACAGGCTCGGCATCCGGCCCGCGACGCTGCGCAAGTGGGAGCGCGCCGGACTGGTGCGCCCGCGCCGCGCCCCAGGCACCGGATACCGTCTCTACGGTGAGGCCGATGTGCGCGATGTCCAGCTCACCCACCAACTCCGGCGCGGCGGCTACCTGTTGGAACAGATCGCACCCCTGATCACCCAGGTGCGGGCGGCCGGCGGGCTGGAGCCGTTGGAAGCCGCGCTGCACGACTGGCACGGCCGACTGTCCGCCCGCGGACGGGCGATGCTGACCGGAGCGGCCGAGCTGGAGACGTACCTCCGCGAGCGGGGATGAGGGCATCGGGGAATGCGCCAGGACCGCCACGCCTCGCGGGCTCGAATCAGAGCCCCGGAACTCCGCGGCACCGGAGACCTTTCGGCGACGGAGACGGCGACGGCATCGATTCCGATGTCAACGTCGACATCGGAATCGGACAGCAGCTCGACCTCCGCCGGTTATGTCGCTTGCCAATTGCGAGCGTTCAAAGTCCTGTTGACGCTCCGGCGAACGCCCGGCGGATCGAGTGACCGTATCCCGCCGTGATCGTTAAGGCACGCATGCGGTGGGGAGAGACAGCACAGGGGAAGTGGGCCTGGTCCGGGTCGTATTCGACGGCCGGTGCGACGGCGGTGCGCACCATGGGCACCGTGCGGAAGAAACAGGGTCTGCCGACGGTCGGCACAACGGCCCCGGCCGGCAGGGCTCAAAGCACGTCGGCGGTGCGGCTGTTCGGCGTCGATCTGGCCCGCGGCTTTGCGGTGTTCGGGATGTACGCAGCCCATGTGGGTCCTTCTCCGGACCGGGGTGGCGCGATCGGCTTTGCGATGGAGTTGGCGCACGGGAGATCCTCGGCGCTCTTCGCCTTGTTGGCGGGATTCACCGTCGTCCTCATCACCGGGCGGAACACGCCGAAGAGGGGTGTCGCCGGCCGTGAGGCCGTCGTCAAGGTGGCAATCCGGGCTGCGGTACTGGTAGTTGTCGGTTCCGCAGTCACCGTCACCGACACCCCCGTCGACGTCATCCTGGCCTTCTACGGTGTGTACTTCTTGCTCGTGCTGCCGCTGTACCGGCTCGGCGCCGGGCCGTTGGCGTGGATCGCGGCGGGGACCGCCCTCGTCTTTCCTCAGGTGCTGTATGTCGTGGCGCACGCGGCGGGTGGGCGCGGGTACGGGAGCCAGACGGGAGTGGACGATCTGTTCTCCCTCCTTGTCAGCGGCAGTTACCCGGCCATCACGTGGATTCCGTTCGTGATCGCGGGCATGGCCGTTGCCCGCCTTGAGCTGACCTGCGCCACGGTCCGTGCGCGCCTCGCCCTCGTCGGTGTCTGTCTCGCCGTGACTGGCTACGGGGGTTCCTGGCTGGCGTTGCGGCTCGTCCCCGGCGCAGCCCACGCCCTCATCAGCGCGGCCGGACCGGGCGCGGTGAGTGCATGGTGGTCCGACATCGCCGGCTACCCGACCTACCACACCCCCGCCTGGCTCTTGGCGGCCTCTCCGCACAGCCAGACGACGTTGTCGATCATCGGCAATACCGGGGTGGCACTCACCGTCCTGGCCACCTGTCTCATCGCCGTGGACACCAGTCCGCGCCTCCTCGCCCTGGCCCGGCCGGTGATCACGGTGGGATCCATGTCGCTGACGGCTTACGTCCTCCACCTCGTCGCGATCAGGCTCTTGGGCATCGAGCAGGTGCCGGGATCACCGCTGCACGTTCTGCTCGGCTTCGTCGCCGTCGCGATGGTTCTCGCCACTGCCTGGTCGTGGTTCTCCCGGCGCGGGCCGCTCGAATGGTTGATGAGCAGAACGACCGATCTCGCCCGGTACGTACCCGTAGGACGATGAGGCAGGCCCGCGGGACCTCAGGGCCGCCCCCCTTCCCGCCTCTTCCAGCCCCTTCCCATCTCATCGACGAGACAGCGCGCGACAGCGGTGACCGCTATCCGGACGGACGTCGAAGCGGCGGGTGGCGGCGCGGAGCCGCGGACCCCGGCGGGCGACTGTAGCGAAGTTAATACACCGAGTCAGGGTGGCGAGGCCGCCAGAAAGGGAATGACCTCACACAACAGTCAATTAGTTGCGCAATTACTGAAGTTGGAGGGGAACCGATGGCTGACAGGGTCAGTGGCGTGGTCCGGTGGTACAACCAAGCCCGCGGCATGGGGTATATCGACGGGAACGACGGCCGCGAAGTGAGGGTGGACAGCCGCGCCATCGAAGACGGGACCTTCGTCGTCGAAGGTCTCCGGGTCAGCTACGTGCCCGTGGAGGACGAGAACGGCTGGCACGCGGAACACCTGAACATCGCCAAACACTCCTCGGGATCCGCCGACCACGCGTGATCCGTACGACTGGCAACCTCGGGGGTGGACGGACGAGCCGTTCACCCCTCGACGGTGGTCGACGCGCGGCTTGGCGGCACCGTGGCATCCGTCGGCTGCGCACACATTCTTGATCCACTCCCGAATCCCGCCATATGGTGACGCGCATGGAGCTCACCTCGCGCCTGCTGGAGCAGTTCGTGGTGCTCGCCGAGGAGAAGCACTTCGGCCATGCAGCGCGCCGCCTGTCCATGAGTCAGCCACCGCTGAGCCAGGCGATCCAACGCCTGGAGCGCGGCCTTGGCGCGTCGCTGCTGGAACGTACCGGCCGGGGCGTGAAGTTGACGGCAGCCGGCGCCGCCTTCGCGGCCGACGCCAAGCGGCTGCTGGAGGCGCAGAACGCGGCGATGGAACGGGTCCGCCGGATATCCCGGGGCGTCGAGGGCACCATCCGGCTCGGTTACGTGAGCAGCCTCGGGCACTGGCACCTGCCGCAACTACTCGCGGTGGCCGCCCGGGAGATGCCGGGCATCCGACTGAGCGTCCGTCAACTGGCCTCGGTCGAACTGGCCGAGCGGGTCCGGGAGGGTGCGGTGGATCTGGCCCTGGTCCGGATGCCGGTCGCGGATCTCGCGGGTGTGGAAGTGCGGGAAGTCGCCAAGGAGCGCACCGTGTTGGCCGTGCCGCTCGGCCATCCACTCGCCGGAGCCGCCTCGATACCGCTCTCCCGACTTCGTGACGAGGAGTTCGTCACCGCCTCCCCGCGGGCCATATCCGAACTGCGGCAGATGATCCAGGATGCCTGCCGGGAGGCCGGCTTCGCACCGCGCAGCCGCGCCCAGGCCGAGGACTTGACCAGCATGCTGGGTTACACGGCGGCCGGGATGTGCGTCAGCTTCGTTCCGGAGCGCGTCGCGGCGCTCGGCCACCCCTTGGTCCGCTTCGTCCCGCTCGAAGGTGACGCCGACCGACTGGTGACCACGGTGGCGGCGCTCAGCCGACCGGCAGCCGACCCGGCGGTCACCACGCTGCTGAAACTGATGCAACGTCACCGCCCGGAAATCGAGGGCCCGAACGCGACGCGCACGGAGACACCAACACCAGAACCAGCACAAGCACAAGCAGCGACTGAAGCACCGGAACTTGCATCGGCATCTCAGGACGTGGAGGGGGCAGGGAATCCTACCGAGGACCGGAGGGCGTAGCCGCCCGAGCGCTCCCCCACCGCGGCCTCAGGCAGCGGCGGGAGTGACCCTGATGGGCAGCCGGCGAAGGGCATGGGACCTGAACGAGGCGCGCCACTGGAGCTCTTCGGCCGGGACCGCCAATTCCAGATGAGGGAAGCGGCGCAACAGTGTGCCCAGCCCGATCTGGATCTCCAGGCGCGCGAGTGCGGCCCCAAGGCAGTAGTGCAGGCCGTGCCCGAACGCGAGGTGTTGCGCATCGTCGCGGTGGATGTCGAAGCGGTCCGGGTCCGTGTGGCGGGCGGGGTCGCGGTCGGCCGAGCAGATGCCCAGCATGACGGTGTCGCCGGCCGGGATGCGTACGCCTCCGATCTCGATGTCCTCGGTGGGGAAACGCCGTACGGCGAGCTGGTTGGGGTGCGCGAAGCGGAGTATCTCCTCGACCGCGTTGGGCAACAGGCTCGGGTCGGCACGGAGTGCGGCGAGCTGATCGGGGTGTTGGATGAGGGTCAACACCCCGCTGCTGATGAGGTGTTGGGCGTTCTCGGTGCCGGCGAAGAGAATCATGAAGGCGAGCGAGACGAGTTCGTTTTCGCTGAGCCGGTCGTCCTCGTCCCGCGCCGCGATCATTCCCGACAGCAGGTCGTCGCCGGGAGCGGTTCGACGTTCGGCGACGAGGTGGAGGAGGAACTGATGGATATGCCCCACCGATTCGGCGACTTCGCCGGGATGGGCGGGGTCGAACATCGCGCCGACCCAACGGGAGAAACGACGCCGGTCGCCTTGCGGCACGTCCAGCAGGCCACCGATGACGACGAGCGGCAGCGGGTTGGCGAAGCCGGCGATGAGGTCCGTGGCGCCTTCCGCGGCAAGCGCGTCGGCGAGGCTTTCCGCCGCGTCGTGGATGAGGGCGCGCATGCCCTCGATACGACGCGGCGTGAAGGCCTTGGAGACCAGGCGGCGTAGCCGGAGGTGGTCGGCCGGGTCGATGTTGAGCAGATTGGCGTCCAGGGCAGGGGGAAGCGAAAAGCCCTTGTAACCGATGCCGGAGTCGACCTTGTTGACCGACAGCCTGGGGTCCGTCAGCCCCGCGCGCACGTCAACTTCGCGGGTCACGAGCCATATTGGGGATCCGTCCGGGGTTGCGATGCGGTGTACCGGGCCCTCTTCACGCAGCCGGGCGTAGATCGGGTAAGGGTCGGTGAAGTACGCGCCGTCGAATGGCATGGGTAATGCGGCAGCCGGGGCCTGTTGGGTCATGCGTTGTCCTTGGCTCGTTCGGGGAGGCACATAGGCGCGCCGCCCGGTCGTTCGCCGGGCGCTTGGTGGCGCGGCGCGCCTGGTCAGAGGGGCTGGAGCCGGGCGTGCAGGAGGCAGAATTCGTTGCCTTCCGGGGCAGCAAGGACGTGCCAACTCTCGGTGCCGGTCTGGCTGACGTCGACGGGCCTGGCGCCGAGCGCGAGCAGTCGCTCCAACTCGGCGCCTTGGTCGCGGTCGGTGGCGTTGACGTCGATGTGCACTCGCAGCTTCGCCGGCCGCGGATCGCTGCTTGGGCTGAGGACGAGGGTGGGCTGCGGGCCGCCGAAGCCGACGCCGGGTGGCCCGATCTCGATGCTTCCGTCGTCCTCCCGGCCGAGTTCGACGTAGCCGAGGACCTCGCTCCAGAACGCGGCGAGCCGATCGGCGTCGGCGGCGTCGATGACCAACTCACTGATGCGGCATGCCATGTCGGCCAGTGTACGTAAACGACCGGGAGGTCGATCGTCGGCCGAGGAGGTCAGGCGCCGGGCCGGACCGGGCCGATCGCGGTGCCTGCGTCGACGGTCAGCGGGCCGTAGGCGGTGGACTCGCCGGGGATCACCCCGTCCGGAGTCCTGAGGGTGAAGGCCATCTCGTCGGCGGGGGCGCCGCCGGCGCTGTTGGGAACCTGGATGTCGAAGTGAATCGGGTGGCCGGGGCCGAAGTTGACCACCGTCTTCTGCGAGCCGTAGCGGCCGGCGCTGACCCCGTCCAGGGAGCCGTGGTGGTAGAAGCGCACGTCGGTCGGCGACCCGGCAAGTCGGCACGGTTCGTACCCGGGCGCCGCTGTCATGGTGACCCGGTAGTGGCGGTGGCCCGAAGTGGCAGGCCCCTCCTTGATCTTGGCGAGGTGATTCGCCGGGCGGCATGCGGAAGGAGCCGGGCCGCCGACCGCCGTGCTCGGGGCGGTCGGTGACGAGGCCAGCGCCGCTCCCCCTCCCGTCGCGCCCGCCAACACGGTCGCGGCAGCGATGACGGCGATCTTCCGGATGGTTCGCATCACGAACACTCCATTCCTGCTTGGCAGTCCACGGCGTTGCGCCCGGGATCCGGGCCACCTCCACTCCTCCCCCACAACCAGCCCGACGAATGTCATAAGACCGTCACAAGCACATCAAACACCCGTTCCCCTGGCCGCAGCGTGCGGGCGACGTGGTCGGGTTCGGCTCTGGCGGCTGTGGTCAGTTCTCGGCGGGTAGTGGGTGTTCTTTGATGAAGTGGCGGATCTCGTCGGTGAGGGCGGCCGGGTTGTCGATCTGGACCAGGGTGCGGGCGTTGGGGATCTCCACGTAGCGCGCGTTCGGTAGCAGTTCAGCGAGGCGGCGACCCGTGGTGAGGGGCATCATGCGATCCTCGGCGCCCCAGGCGACCAGCGCGGGGCGGGTGAAGGAGGGCAGGTTCTCGGCCGCCTTCAGGTAGCAGTTCAGGTCCAGACCGTGGCAGAACTTGCCGAAGTCACGGCGGATTTGACGATTGGTCAACAAGGGGCGGTACCAACGGGCGATGGACTCCTTCGGGAGTCGCTTCTTCGCCATGCCGCCGAGCGACATCGGCATGCGGGCCAGGAGCGGGTAGCGGAAGGACTGGATGAGGAGGAACAGGCCGCCGGGAATCCTGCTGGCGCGGCGGAGCGTCCTGCCCTGGATGCCTGGCGGGTAGTTGTCCAGCGCCTCGCACGGGGTGAGGACCAGCCGGGCGATGCGCTCGTCCCGTACGCCGATGAGGAGTTGGGCCGTTCCGGCGTCGTTCTGGACGAGAGTGACGTCGCGGAGGTCCAGGCGGTCCATGAACTCGGCGAGCACGGCTGCGACGCCGTGCGCGGACAGGTCCGCGTCCGGCCGCATGGGACGCCGGTGACTGCCGATCGGCAGCACGGGAACCAGCACGCGGAAGTCTGGGCGGAGGGCGGCGACGACCTCGCCCCAGACCGATTCGTCGAATCCGAGGCCGTGCGCCAGGACCACCACCGGGCCGTCGCCGCCCGTGTCGTCGTAGTCGATGGTCCCTGCGCTCAGCTCGATCTCGGGCATGTCACTGCCTCCGCCTTGGTGTCGGCCTTGGGGTCGGTGTTGGTCCTGATCTTGGTTACGCACCCACTAGATAGATCGTTCTAGTGACAGAATAAGGGAAGACCTCGGCCACCGACAACAGGCGCCACCGGGAGGCTCCATCGTGAGCAAGGGCAAGGACACCGGCAGCACGCCGGACACCAAGCAGCGCATCGTCACCGCGGGCACCGAGTTGTTCCGCCGCCGGGGCTACACCGGGACCGGCATGAAGCAGATCGCCGAGGCCGCCGGCGCCCCGTTCGGGTCGATCTACCACTTCTTCCCCGGGGGCAAGGCACAGCTCGGCGAGGAGGTGATCCGCACGTCGGGAGCCGTCTATCTCGGCCTGGTCGCCGCGCTCATGGAACCGTACGAGGACAGGGTGGCCGCCACCCGCGACGCCTTCGCCGCCGCGGCCGACACCCTGAGCGAGCTCGACTTCGCCGACCCGTGCCCGATCGCCACCGTGGCGATGGAGGTGGCGAGCACCAACGAAGCGCTGCGGCAGGCCACTTCGGAGGTCTTCGACAGTTGGATCGACGGTCTCGCCGCCTACTACGCGGGGGGCGGCATCCCGCAGCCCGACGCGCGCGAGACCGCGAGCGCAGTGATCGCGCTGTTGGAGGGGGCCTTCATGCTGGGCCGCGCCGCGCGCAGTACCGCCCCGGTGCTCACGGCTGGCAAGGCGGCCGCGGCCATCGTGCGCGCTGCGTTGGCCGGTGAGTGACTGGACTGGCCTTGTTGGGATGGGGAGTCGGTGCGCTGGTGGGGCCGGACTTCGATCGACGACTCTCAGGGGTGCCGCGGGCGCGCCCGGCACCGTACGTTGGGCGGATGGCGACTACCGCATCACAGGAGGCGTTCCTGCAGGCGTTCCACGCTGAGCATCCGTCAGTGACCGCGGAAGTATTCGGCCGTGGGCGTGCGTTGGACGGTCGGTCCAGCTACGAGATCTTGTGCGATCGGGTAGCAGGAAGCCGGCGGGTGCTGGACCTCGGTTGTGGTGATGGCCTGCTGCTTGAGTGCCTGGCCCGGGAGGACGACAGACAGCTCGCGGGAGTGGATCTGTCCGCGGAATCGTTGGCGCTGGCGCGGCGTCGACCGGCGCTGTCCGGCGCCAGGTTGGAACAGGGCAGAGCTCAGGAACTCCCCTTCGCCGACGACAGCTTCGACGCCTGCGCTGCCCACCTGGCGCTGATGCTGATGGGCGAGATCGAGCAGGTCGCAGCCGAGGTTGCCCGGGTGCTGTCGCCCGGCGGGGTCTTGGCGTGCGTGATGGGCGGTGGGGCCGTCGGTGGCGAGGCGTATGCACGGTTCCTCGGGCTGTTGCGGTCCACGGTCACGAATCTGCCTGCCGCGCAGCGCATTCCGGCGTTGGGCGATGGCAGGACGCGCAGCCGCGACGGGCTGGACAGCGTTCTCGGCCCGGCGGGCTTCAGCGCGGTGGACTGGGAGACCATTCACCTGGATCTGAGCGGGCGGGTGGGGCAGGTATGGACGGCGGTCTCCGGCATGTACGACCTCGGTCCCCTCGATCGGGCGACTGTGGAGCGCCTGCGCGAAGCCTTCTTCGCCGAGGTGATGGATATGACGACGCCGGGCGGGCGGGTCCCCTGCGCGGTCGCGATGCACGTAGCGACGGCGCGGCTGCGTTAGGGGGCTCGCCGGCCGGTTGCCTTCCGTGTCGGCAACGGCCAGGGCGGTGCCTGCGGCCACAGCCAGGGCCGGGGCCACGACCACGGCTCGACGGAACCGGAAGGCGCTCCGGGGAGGGGCAACGTTGCGCCGGGACTCTTGACGTCTGCTCGATCAGCGCTGGTGTGCCCCCGATCTCCGTGGTCAACATCCGTCGTTGCAGCAGATATTGATGCTACGTCAAATGACCAATACGGACGTCGTGATAGGCCGTGGCGGCTCGGCTACGCTCCCGCGAGTGACAACAGAATCAACGAACCCGACGAACTCGAAGAATCCGATGAACCCGACGAATCCGACGAACGAAGCGGCCATTCGAGACTGGAACAGCATTCCCCGTGAGGCGTTGGAGGCGATGGAACCTTACGGCGACTTCGCCAAACGCCATCTGATCAACCCGGTGCTGCTGCGCATGCTCGGCGAGGTGAGTGGACGCCGCGTCCTGGACGCGGGGTGCGGACACGGCTACTTCAGCCGCATGCTCGCCTCCCGCGGAGCCCGCGTCACCGGCGTCGAACCCACCGACCGGATGTTCGGCTACGCGGCGGAAAAGGAGCGCACCCGCCGCCAGGGCATCGAGTACGTGCAGGCCGACCTGACCCAACTGCCGGACCTCGGGGGGCCGTTCGACTCCGTGGTCTGCAGCATGGTGTTGGCGGCGATTCCCGACTGGATGCCGGCGATGCGGGCCTGCGTTGAGGCGTTGCGCCCGGGGGGCCTGTTCGTCTTCTCCGTCAACCATCCGGCGTTCGAACAGCTCCTGTCGACATGGCGCGAGCACGGCGACTACCGCGTGCACCGCTACCTGGAGGAGTATCCGATCCCACAGACCCACGCCTCCGACTTCCACCGCCCGCTCTCGGCCTACCTCAACGAGCTCGCCGCCCTCGGCTGCCGACTGCGCGAAGTCGCCGAGCCGGGGCTCGATCCCCAGGCGGCGCATGAGGCGCAGGCCACCACGCCAGGCATCGAAAGCTATGTGCACCTGCCCAACTTCTTGATCGTTGCCGCCGAGCGCATGTGACGGTGTCGGTGGGCGGTGAGCGAATCCTGAGGGTGGCGCGGCCTCTCGGCTGCCGCGTTGTCTCTCGTACGCGGCAGCCGGACCGTTCGTTGACGGCAGCGTCGGCAAACGCGGGGCCGAAGTGGCCACGCGTCCGCGGACGTTCCGGGTGCGCTCAGGCCTTGCGGAGGTGGGCGATGATGCCGTCGATGTCGCGGACCATCATGTCGCCGCGGACGAAGTGGCCGCCGCCTACCTCGTGCGAATCGTGCGGGATGCCGGCCCTGTCGAGGAGTCCCTTGAACTCGCGCTGGGTGGTGAGCACGCCGACCTCGTTGAACGTGTCGAACCAGTTGATCGGGTCGGGACTGGTGCCGGCGACCATGAAGATCCGCTTGTTGCGGTAGCTCTCGATGCGCTGGCACGGGTTGTCCATGTTGACGCGGTTCTCGTCCCAGGGCACGCCGTAGACCGTGCCGCCGCCCAGTTCGATGGCCGCGGACGAGACGTTGGCCCAGTGGACGACCGCGCCGGGGACTCCCGCGACGGTCCCGCGCAGGCTGGCGGGGCCGGAGTGGGCGCTCACCGAGGAGAAGTGGCCCCAGTACTTGGCCGTGTACTTCAGCGCACCGAAGCCGCCCATCGAGAATCCGGACACCGCGCGCCCGTCAGGGGAGCTGTAGGTCCGGAAGTTCGCGTCGATCCACGGGATCAACTGGTTGATGTGGAAGTTCTCCCAGTTCCGGGCGCCGACGTTGGTGCTGACCGGGTTGGAGTACCAGCCGGCGTGCCCGCCGTCGGGCATCACCACGATGAGCGGCTTGCCGGCGGTCCAGGCTCGGATGTCCGTCACGGGCGGGCGGTCGAAGGCGATGAAGTCCTGGCCGTCGCCACCGCCGTGGAGCAGGTAGAGGACCGGGTAGGTGCGACCGCTGGTGAGGTAGCCGTCGGGCAGCAGGACGTTGACGGCCGGGTTCCACCCGCCGACCTCGGCGGTCTGGAAGCGGTAGTACCACATGCGGGGATCGGACTCGCCGCGCTCCACGATGTGCAGCCCGGAGCCGTCGCCGGCGGCACTGGCCGGCGACGCCGACGCGAGGGTTCCCCCCGCCCCCAGGGCCACCGCCGCGGAAATCCCACCGACGGCCTTCAGGACACCCCGGCGCGTGGGGTGCTTCTGCTCACTCAACATGACCTCCTGGAAGGGGAGTTGTCCGTACTTGAGTCCGATCACCACGGGACGTTCAGCAGTGGCCCCGTAAGTCCCTTGAGCTCAAGAAAGGGCAGGCTCCTTGGCGGCACCGGCCCGAGACCGCGACTGCGCTGCGCAGAGTGTGACCACCTGTGGTGAAATCCCGATGACATCGCGCGGGGAAGTCACATGTCAATCCCGAACGGATGTGTGCGCGTTGGGGCTCCCGTGCCCGTGCTTGCCGACGCTGGGATGACGTCGGTCAAGGAACCTTGATGCGTGCGATTCGCGTCCAATCGGACAGGTCCAACTGATGCGGAGGAATCCCCACATGGAGAATGCACGTGTCCTCATCTCCGGCGCCAGCGTCGCCGGTCCGGCTCTGGCGTACTGGCTGAGCCGCTACGGGTGCCAGGTCACGGTGGTGGAGCGGTCCCCGGGACTGCGCCCGGGTGGGCAGGCGATCGATGTGCGGGGGCCGGCGCTGGGCGTCGCCGAGCGCATGGGCATCCTGTCCGAGATGCGCCAACTCGCCACCGACATACGCGGCATGTCGGTCGTTGATGCGTCCGGTGCGGAGCTGTACCGCAGCACCGAGCGCACCTTCACGGGCGGCGAGATCGACAACGCCGACGTCGAGATCATGCGCGACGACCTGTGTCACCTCATCCATCAGATCACCGCGGAGCACGTGGACTACCTGTTCGACGACTCCATCACCACCCTCACCCAGGATGACCGGGAGGTCCATGTCACCTTCGAGCGCGGCGCACCCCGCACGTTCGATCTCGTCGTGGGCGCCGACGGGTTGCATTCCCCTGTGCGCCGGCTGGCCTTCGGCCCGGAATCCGACTACCTCCACCACCTCGGCAGCTACATCGGTCTGTTCACCACCCCCAACTTCCTCGCCCTCGACCGCTGGCAGACCTACCACCAGAGCAACGAAGTGGGCGGCCTGGTCATGAGCGCCCGGAACAACGCCGAGTGCCGGGTGTATCTGGGCTTCCAGCAGCAGGAGCCGTTGGCGTACGACTACCGCGACACCGCCGCGCAGAAGCGGCTGCTCGCCGATCGTTTCGCCGGCGCGGGGTGGGAGCTCCCGCGCGCGCTGACGTACATGTGGGACGCGCCGGACTTCCACTTCGACTCAATGAGTCAGATCCGTATGGACAGTTGGTCGCGGGGCCGGGTGGTGTTGCTCGGCGACGCGGGCTACTGCGGCTCCCCCATGACGGGGCAGGGCACGAGCCTGGCGCTGATCGGCGCCTACGTACTGGCAGGCGAGCTGAAGGCCGCACGCGGCGACCACGTGGCTGCGTTCGCCGCCTACGAGAGGGAGCTCCGCGAACACGTCGCGGGCACCCAGCAGTTCGCGCTGGACAACCAGAAGCGCAGGGAGGACGCGATGGCCGCCGCCACGCGGGACCAGGAGGAGGCGGCGCAGGCGATCGGCGACCGCGACATGCGGGCGTTCTACGAGTTCATCAACTCCCTTGAGTTGAAGGAGTACTGAGCAGGAGCGGCGGTGGCGCGCAAGCCGCAGGGCGCGGGAGCACGCCATGAGCCGGGCTCGCCTGGAGTCGTGGGGCGGCGAGGGCGTCACGTGAGGCCCGCGGCCCGCTCCCCCGCTCCTCCCACCGCCTGGGGCGCGTTCGCACGGCGCGGGAGCAGTAGCGGGGTGGCCAGGAGGAGGACTCCGGCGAGGGCGATCGCGATGCGGGGGCTGGTCACAGCGGCGAGCAGCCCCCACGCGGCGGTCATGACCGAGATGCTGATGCTGGTACTGATCGACCATGCGGACAGGGTGCGGGCGATCCGGTCGGGGGCGGTGTGGTCGAGTCGGCAGGTGGCCAGCACGGGGTTGAAGATGCCGCAGCAGGTCACCAGGCCGAGTTGGACGACGATGATCAGGGCGATGCCGGGGACGCCGGGCCGGACGAACGCCAATCCGATCGGCCAGCATGCGCGCAGTGCCCCGACGGTTCGCAACACCTTGTGCTGCCCGTACCGGGCCACGAGTCGGTGTGCCAGGCGTGAGCCGATGAGGCCGCCGACGCAGGGGGCCGCGAAGGCGAGGCCGTACTGCCACGGCGCGAAGCCGAGGCGGCCGAGCAGGAGCACCGCGAGCAGCGGCTCGGCCGCCATGATGAGGCCGTTGACCAGGACCGCGTTGAGGAGCAGGGGGCGCAGCGTGGGGTGGCGGAGGATGTGGCGCCAGCCCTCCAACACGTCACCCGGGCGCAGCCTGAGCGGGCCGGTCCGCGTCGGGCGCGGCTCGCTCCCGCCGATGGCGCGGATGCCCAGGGCCGAGAGCAGATAGCTGACCGCATCGGCCACCACCGTCGTGACCGGGCCGAACAGCCCGATCGCGGCGCCGCCGAGCGGCGGTCCGACGACCGTCGCGGTCCATGTCGTGGACTCGAACCGGCCGTTCGCGACGAGCAGGTCCTCCGGCGGCACCAACGCCTTCAGATACGCACCGCTGGCCGCCTTGAACGCGATGTTGGCCGTCGCGACGAGGACGGAGACGACGAGGAGTTGGGCAAAGCTGAGCCACCCGAGCGCGTACGTGGCGGGAATGCTCATCAATGCCGCGAAGCGGGCCAGGTCGGCGGCCACCATGACCGGTCGCTTGCGGTGGAACTCCACCCACGGCGCCAACGGCAGCGCCGCCACGGCCCCCACGGCGCGTCCCGCGGCGGCCAGCGCCGCCACCTGGGTCGGCCCCGAGTGCAGCACGAGGACCGCGATCAGCGGAAGCGCGCCGAATCCGAACCCGGTGCCGTACGCGCTGACCGCATACGCCGACCACAACCACCCGAAGCGCCGCCCCAGCGCCCGCCTACCTGCCATGCCCCACGCAACTCTCACCAGTTCGAACAGCCGCCACCGACCACGGCATCCAAGCCACTGACGGCCGCCCAGAGCAAACAACCGACCCGCCCGGAACCACAACCGTGCGTTGTGCGGGCCTGCCTGAACTGGTCGGCACCTGGGGCCTGGACCCGCTTACGAGCCGATCCGCGGGGGCGGCCTTCCGGCCGGCTACCTTCCGACTGCCCTACGGACTGGTCTCAGGGCTGCCAGCCAAGTTGGGGCTGTGCCCCTCCGCCCTGCATATAGGACACATCCTGACCTCGATCATCTCTAACGTGGTGTGCACCGACGGACGAGGAACACCGAACCGAAAGGCGGAGACCATGACTGGCAACGAGTCGACCACGCACGCTGAGACCGAGGCTCCGGCCGTCACCGGTGAGCGCGCCGAATGGCTTGAGGCACTGGCCAAGCACCGGAACTTCCTGCGCTTCACCACCCGCGATCTCACCGACGAGCAGGCCAGGCTGCGGACCACCGCCAGCGAGATGTGTCTGGGCGGTCTGATCAAGCACGTCACCTCGGCCGAACGACTCTGGGCGGAGTTCATCCTGCACGGCCCCTCGGCGATGCCGGACTTCACCGCGCTGGCGGAGTCCGACTGGGCCCGCCGGGCAGACGAGTTCCGGTTGTTGGAGGACGAGACGTTGGCCGGCGTGTTGGCCGCGTACGCGGAGGTGGCTCGCCGGACCGACGACCTGGTCGCGACGCTGCCCGACCTCGGCGTCGCGTGGCCGCTGCCGAAGGCCCCGTGGTTCGGGTCCGACGCGCAGTGGTCGGCCCGCCGGGTGTTGATGCACATCATCGCCGAGACCGCTCAGCACGCCGGCCATGCCGACATCATCCGCGAGGCCCTGGACGGCGCCAAGAGCATGGGGTAGGCCGGGTGCGGGTGCCTGCGAAGCCAGGCATCGGCTCCTTCCCCCGCAGCAGCCACCTCGGCGGCCGGCTCAGTCAGTCACCTGCCGTACGCCCGGCATGCGGCTGACTGCGCGGCTCAGCGCGGCGGTGCTCACGTCATTGCTCACCCGCGTCACCAGGCAGGCGCTCGGCTGCTGGGACTGCGACGCGGGTGGGAGGTAGTGAGCGCAACTTGCCCACTGCTGCGGCGAGATGAACTGCACGGACAGGACTCCGCGCGTGGCCTGGAGGCCGGCCCGGAGCGCGTCCGTCTGCTCCGGAGTGGCGGTCTGCGTGACGAGGACCACGACCGTCCTCGTGGAGTTCCCGGCCTGCGCGGTGGGGGCGGGCCGCGCGGCGGCGGGCGTCCTGCCCTCCGACCACGGGGCCCATATCGCCAACGCCACGCCCGCGACGGTGAGCGCCGACAGCACCGCGACCCCGACCACGATCAACGGGGTGACCCGTCCCCTACCGGGCTGTTGGGGTGGTGTGGGGGCTGGTGTGCCGGGTGGGAAGCCGCGCGGTGGGAAGCTCGGCGGTATGGGCGGTGGTTGTGGTGGGGTCCCCATGCCTGGCAATGATCCCGGATCCGATCCGCAAGGTCCACCAGGTCCACCAAGCCCGCCAGGTCCAAGTCCAGTGCGCTGGGCGGCGCGACAGCCCTGCCGATGCCGTCGGACCCGACGTCGTCGCCGTCCCCTCCGAGCGAAACGGCTACGGAACGAACGGCTACGGAACGCCTGTGACCGGAGCCACACCGCTCCGATGTCACAGTCGCCGACCCTGCGGCGTCCACCCGGCGTGAGCTCGACACGATCGGAGGTGTGGGTGTTGGCACGAGTAGTGGTTGTCGGCGCGGGCTACGCAGGTGTGGTGGCCGCGAACCGCCTCGCGGCCGCGGGGCGGCAGGGCGTGACGGTGACGGTGGTCAATCCGCGGCCGGAGTTCGTGGAACGCGTCCGGCTGCACGAGCACGCGGCGGGTGTGTCTGAAGCGGTGCGGCCGCTCCGCGAGCTGCTGCGCGGTGGGGTGCGGCTGCGGGTGGCGACGGTGGAGACGGTCGCCGAGCGATCGGTCCGGCTCGACGACGGTGACGCGCTCGAATTCGACTATCTGCTGTACGCGGTGGGCAGCACGACGGCCCACGGCACGGCCGGGCGGGAGCACGCGTACGGTATCGCCGACCTCGACGGCGCCGAGGCGCTGCGCACACGACTGCGGAGCCTGGCTGCCGGGGCACGCGTGGTGATCGTCGGTGGCGGACTGACCGGGATCGAGAGCGCCGCCGAAATCGCCTATTCCTACCCGTCGTTGACGGTCGAGTTGGTCTCGCCGTCGGTTGCCGCGTGGTTGCCGGCATCGAGCCGGGCCCGCATCCAGCGCAAGTTGGTCAACGCCGGGGTCGTGCTGCGCACCGGGGTACGGGTGACTGGTGTCCGCCCCGACGGCGTGCAGACCGACGCCGGTTGGGTGCCGAGTGAGTGCACGGTCTGGGCCGGCTCGTTCGAGGTGCCGGACCTGGCGTTGCGCAGTGGCCTGCCGGTGACCGCCGACGGGCGCCTGCGCACGGACGACGCCCTGGTCTGCGTCGGCCATGAGCGGATCGTCGGTGCCGGCGACGCGGTTGCGCCGCCCGAGGGCGTCGGCAGTCACCTCCGGATGAGCTGCCAGGCAGCGATGCCCATGGGCGCCCACGGCGCCGACACCGTCCTGGCGCTGATACGGGGCGAACGGCCGGCTCCGCTCTCGATCGGCATGGTCGGGCAGGGGATCAGCCTCGGGCGGCGCGACGGGTTCATCCAGGCCGCGCACCGGGACGACACCCCTCGGGACCTCGCCTTCTCGGGGCGGGCCGCGGCCGTGCTCAAGGAACGCGTCTGTCGGTTCACCGTGGCGTCGATGCGGCATGCGGGCACCTACCGGTGGCTCTCCGGCCCGACACCGACCACGCCCGCACCCGCACCCGCGGCCTCGCGCACACAAGCACAGACACAGTCACAGGCACAGTCGTAGCCGCAACCGTCACCCGGTGGGCGCGGGCGCCTCGTTGGGGAAGACAAACCCCTCGCCCCCCTTGACGAACGCACCACCGGCATCGCCAAATCGACGCAACGCCAAGACCGCGGATCATCCGGCGCGACGCCACGTCGCGCAACCGAAGGAGCATCATCGTGAAGGCCATCATCGTGTGCACCTCCGTGTCCCACGGCAACACGAAGCGGGTCGCCGACGTCATGGGGCAGATCCTGCAAGCCCCCGTCGTCGACCCCGATGAGGTCGATGTGGCCGAACTCGCCACCTACGACCTGGTGGGATTCGGCTCGGGGATCTTCTCCATGCAGTTCCATCCCCGACTGCGCCAATTCGTCCAGACACTGCCAACAGCCGCGCGGGGCAAGGCTTTTGTGTTCGCCACCAGCGGCCTGCCCGAACTGCCGTTCCGGCCCTTCACCCGCCCCCTCGTCCGGCTTCTCGAACAGAAGGGGTTCGAGGTGAGCAGCAGCTTCTCGTGCCGCGCCTACGACACCTGGCTGCCGTTCAAGATCGTCGGTGGCATCAACAAGGGGCGCCCCAACACCGTCGACCTGGAGGCCGCGCAGGCATACGCCCAAGGGCTACGGGCACAGGTCCACGCGGCGTCCTGACTGGCGCGCGGCCGGGAACGGCGGACCGGACTGCGTCCGAACACCCCCGGCCGCGACGGCCATCGGCCCTACGAGACGCAGAACTCGTTGCCTTCCGGGTCCTGCATGATCCACCAGTGACCGGCCGGGCCCTGGTTCACCTCGCGGACGCGGGTCGCGCCCAGTCCCTCCAGTCGTGCCACCAACTCGTCGCGGCCGCCGGACGCACCGGGCTCGCTGTGGACGTCGATGTGCAGGCGGTTCTTACCGATCTTGCCCTCGGGCACTTCCTGGAAGAGCAGTCGGCGCCCGCGGCCGACGCCGCTGGTCGCGTCGAACGGGTCCTCGGGGTGGCGGACGGCCGCGTAGCCACGGAAGGTCTTGCGGCCGCGGTGCTCGGCGATCGCCTCCTCGCCGATGTGCCCGGCGGCCAGCAACTGCTCGATCAGGGCGCCGGGGTCCTCCACCTCGTAGCCCAGCGCCGCGGCCCAGAAGTCCGCGAGCGCAGGCGCGTTCGTGCTGTCGATGACCAGTTTCCAACTCAATGTCATGTGACTGGTTGTATGCGTTGCATGAGCTCCGCCGCAACCACAGGGCCAGTTGCGGGACGAGGATCGCAACGCGGGTCCGCAACTCGGTTGTCAGCCTGTGGGATTCGGGCCGGGCGGCAGGTGGACCGTCATGATCAGGTGGCAGGTTCCGGTGCCCGCGCCTCGGTAGGCGTGGGGGGCGTCGCCGTCGAACGTGGCGGTCTGGCCGGCTTCGACGGTGTGCTCGGTGCCGTCGACGACCAGGGTCATCCGGCCGGCGGTGACGCTGACGGACTCCACGACTCCGGGCTGGTGGGGGTGACTGGGGTATTCCTCGTCCGGTTCGAGTTGCCAGCGCCAGACCTCGACGGGGGCCGGGCCCGAGGTGGTGAGCATGAGCCGGGCCTGGCTGCCCTGTCTGCCGGTCCACAGTGGCGCCACGTTGTCCGCGGCCACGATCCGGATGTGCCCCTCGGGCGGTCCCTGCATCAGGGCGGACACCGAGATGCCGAGGGTGTCGGCCAGCCTGACCAGGGTGGCCAGGTTGGGATTGCCCTGGGCCTTCTCCAGTCCCACCAGAGCCCCCTTGCTGACCTGAGCGCGCCGGCTGAGCTCGTCCAGGGACAGTCCCGCACGGGCCCGGGCCGCCTTGACGTTGTGCGCGACCGTCCGCAGGGCGGCGGCTGTCTCGGCCACCTGATCACCATCCTCACCGTTTGACCATTTCAATGTACCGCCCGGTCGTTTGGTTGACATCGGCCGGTCGTTCCATTGTACGGTGTGGTCGCTCCGCTGAACGGTAAGGGAATGTGCTGTGATCGCTCTGCTGCTGGCCCTCGGTAGCTCACTCGCCTACGGGTGCGCTGACTTCCTCGGTGGGCTCGGCGCCCGCAAGGCGCATGTGCTGCGCACCGTGATGATCGCCGCTCCGGCCAGTCTCGCGGTCGAACTGCTGCTGTGGCCCGTGCTCGGCGCCTCGTTCAGCACCGCGGCTCTCGCCTGGGGCGCGGCGTCAGGCGTCGCCTCCGCCGCCGCGTTCGCCCTGCTCTACCGCACCCTGGCGATCGGCCCGATGAACGTGCTCTCGCCGGTGACCGCGCTGGTGTCCGCCGCGCTGCCCGTCACCGTCGGCCTGGTGCAGGGTGAGCGCCTGGCCATCGCCGGACTGGTGGGACTGCCGCTGGCGCTGATGGCGGTGGTGTTGATCAGCGCCGGACACGGCGCCGGCTCGGCGCGCCCCTCGCGCACGGCATTGCTGCTGGCCTTCGGCGCGGGTGCCGCCATCGCCCTCCAACTCGTCTGCCTGCACCAGGCACCGTCCGACAGCGGAGTGGCGCCGCTGATCGTCGGCAGGGCGGTCTCCTCGGCCGTCACCCTGACCGCGGCGGGACTGATGCGCCGCAGACTGGGCGCCGAACGGCCCGCGTACGCGGTGTCGGCGACCGCCGGCGTGTTGGACTCCCTCGCGAACCTGCTCTTCCTGCTCGCCGCCCGCAGCGGGGACCTGACCGTCGTCGCCGTGATCACCGCCCTCTACCCGGCCGGCACGGTCCTGCTCGCCCGCGGCGTACTCGCCGAACGCATCCACCGCGGCCAACTCATCGGCCTGGGCACCGCCGCCGTCGCCGTCGGCCTCCTCGCCCTGACGTGAGCGGGCTCCACGGCCCAACTAGCCCGGCACGGCCCCGTTATGGGAACGGCCACCAAAAGCCCCGTCCCTCAAGTCCCCAAGCCTTCAAGCCCTCAAGTCTTCCCACCCGCTCAAGACACCCCAACGGAAACGGAGTTCGTCGATGCCCGCCGTCCGCATTGCCCCCGCCGTCGCAGAAGCCTTCCCCGACACCCTCATCGCCCTGGTCACCGCGAGCGGCCTGCGCGGCCACGATGCCTGGCCCGACACCGCCGCCGCCCTGGAGCACCTGGAGCGGCAGCTCGCCGATGGTGCCTGGCAGCCGGCCGACGAGGCGGATCCCCGAATCCAGGCATGGCACACCGCCTACCGCTCCTTCGGTACCAACCCCCGCCGCATCCGTCCCAGCGTCGACGCACTCGGCCGCCGCCTCGCCAAGAAGGGCGCGCTGCCGCGCATCAACCCGGCCGTCGACTCCTACAACGCCGTCTCCGTCCGGCACGGCCTGCCCGCCGGCGCCTTCGACCTCGACCGGGTGACCGGCGACATCGAGATCCGCCCCGCGCACGGCACCGAGTCCTTCACCCCGCTCGGCGAGCCGGACACCGTCGAGCACCCCAAGCCAGGCGAGGTCATCTACGCGGACACCACCGACGTCCTCACCCGCCACTGGAACCACCGCGACTCCCACCGCACCCGCGTCACCGAGGACTCCGCCCACGTCGTCTTCGTCCTCGAAACCCTCCACGCCGACCGCGACGGGCACCTCGTCAAGACCGCGGCCGACGAACTCCGGGCCCTGCTCGCCCCGCACGCCGAACAGGTGGCCGTCTCCTACCTGACGTCGACCCAACCCCGGGCAACTACAACGGCCTGACCACGCCCGGGGCCGGCCACCCGACGCCCGCGGGGTGCCGACGAGCAGCGCGACGGCGGCTGACTCCTTGGCCAATGGGTGCTCCGATCAACCGTGTTCGGTGCCTCAGTTCCGGCCTTTCCCGACGCGGAAACGGGGCCGGTCCGGCGAACGTCATGGCCGCCGGACAAGTCTTTCGAGCGCGGTCGCATGCGTATGCGTATGCATTCCGTGGACGGCGCGGCGCCGCGATCCGAGGCAACGGCCCGCGCGCCAGAAGGCCGCTTTGCACGCCGTGCCCCACTGGGCCGCCATCGTGCCAGGAAACCGTCACCTTCCGTGCACACGGCGCAAGAACGTCCCAGGCCACGCCGGGGCCCGTTTCACGCCAACCCACCCCCGTAGGAGGGAACTTGGCTGATTTTCCGGTCAACGTATCGGTGATCGTTGCAGGATGTGGGCCGGCGACAATCGGACGCCAGAAAGGTCAAAGATCATGGCGGAATACGGCACCACACCGCAGGACACTGCCCGCAGCAGCGCGACAGGCAACGAGGAAGCGTGCACGGCCCCGTTCCGCGCGCCCCGGGCCGCTCGACTCACCACCGCCGTGGCCGCCGCCCACCTAGCGCCCGTCAAGCGCAGCGCCGAGGCGGCCGCCAGCGTCAACCCCTGGATTCCTTAGGCCCGTTGACTCCACCGCTGCCCGCGGCCCGAGTCGGACGGAACGCCCGGCGACTCCCCTTGCGGTGCAGCCCGGCCCAAGGCGGCCGACGCTGCGCGCGCTCACGCCAGGAGGTGACTGGTGTGGGAAATGCGGCGGGCCGTGGCCGAGAGGGCGTGGATCTGGGGACCGACCTGTTCGATGCGGGTCACCGGAGTGGTGAAGGGCAGGCGGACGTCGCGGTGGGAGCTGGGGTATTCGAGGCGGAGGGTGATCCCGTAGCGGTCCATGGCCACCGGAAGCGCGCGCTGCACACCGTCGTTGGGGACCGGGCGGACGAGCCGGAGCAGGAGCGGGACGAGTTCGGCGTGTGCGTCGACGAGGTGGGTCAGCATCTCCGCCTCGGCCTTCGCCAGCGGGTCGGGTTCGGTGCGCTCCAGTTCCTGGAGCGTGACGTAGCTGCGTCCCGCCGCGTCTTCCAGGACGGCCTGGCCGAACTCCAGGCACGCGCTCTGCTCGGACTGGGGGTCGTACGGGGCCGCCAGGAGCCCGGCCAGCGTGACCCGGGCACGCAGCCGGTCGCGCACGGGGGTGGGGGCGATGTCGGTGAGTTCCAAGCGGACCGGGACACGTCCGGTCGAGGCGGCGTCGGAGCCCTCGCCCGGGGCGTGCAGGTGGAACAGGCCCGTGCTCCCAGCACCGTTGAGACGGTGGACTTCGCTGCGGAGCCCGTCGCTCACCACGGTCATGGAGTGGGAGACGGTCAGGATCGAGCGGACGCGCTCGGCGGCGGTCGGCGTGATGGCGCGGGCACGAGATGAAGGCATCCGGCTTCTCCCAGAGCGAGCAGTGGGCTACTTAGGTTTGCCTAACCTAACCCACTGCAGTTCGGAGCGCGAGCACCCCCTCCCGTGACGACCCACGTGACGTTCACTTTCGGCCGGAGCCGTTTTGGACGGAGCGGTTTCGGACGGAGCGGTTTTCGTTCGAGCTCCGCCTCGTTGCCGAGGGAACTCAGCGGCCGCCAAGGCCCGTTCCCGCACACGCACGCATCCGCATTCACCGCTATCGCCGCATTCGCCCCAACCACCCCAAGAACGAAAAATCCCCCGAGGCAAAGCCCCGGGGGACGAACGACCCGCACCCTGCGCAGCGGAAAGAGGCGACGGGACGGCGGTGCTAGCCGACCGGCTTCCGGCCCCACGCGGAGATCAACGGCGCCGTCGCGGTGTCGAGATGTCCCGACGCGATGTTCGCCAGGTGCTCCTCGATCTCCTCGGCCGTCGCCAACCCGGCCTCGATCAGCCGCCCGCGGATCTGCCGTACGGTCGCGGCCTCCAGCGCGCTCCCGATCGGCGACGTGATCGGGAAGTACGCATCGGCCTCGACATCGACCAATCCGGCCGTACGCAGCAGCCGGGGCAGCGTCCGTCCGAAGGCGAGTTGCGCGCCCCGCTCCGCCAGCAACGCGCGAAAGCCGCGCCGGATCCGGTTCGCGAGCTCCTGCTCAGGGCCGTACTCGTCGGGGCAGGCAAGCGGTTGCAGCGCCGGATCGGCGTCCTCGACCAGCAGCCATCCGCCGGGCCGCAGGGCCCGCGCCATGGCCCGCAACGCGGCCTCGCGCTGCGGCACATGTACCAGGACGAGCCGGGCGTGCACCAGGTCGAACGGCCCTTCCGGCGCCTCGTCGGCACCCACGTCGTGCCGAGCCACCTCGTACGGCGCCCCGGCCTGCGGCATCCACGACGTGTCGAGATCGGTGGCCAGTACCCGGCCGTTCGCGCCGACCCGCTCGGCCAGCCACGCGGGGACGCTCGGACCGCCGGCCCCGACCTCCCAGCAGTTCCACTCGTCCGCAACCCCCAGCGCCCGCAGCCGCCGGAACGTCACCGGATCGAACAACTCCGACAGGGCCGCAAACCGCTCCCCCGCCTCGACCTGCCGGTTGTCGAGCAGATACCCCTTGCCGCGGGCTCCGGCCGCTTCATGGTCCGTCACCGCCCGAACATCAAGTCGCTCGACGAGCCGATGCACGGAGAGAAACCCGGCGCGAAACCCGGCGCGCGGCCGGCCGTCGCCGACCCCGCCCTGCCACCCGGGTCGGTACGCCGCCGGTTCGCCGTACCGGTGTTCCGCCGCGCCGCCCGTGACGCCTGGTCAGGCGTGCGAACCGGCAGAGGTCGCCCGGCCCGGCGCGGCGGCGGCCCCCTATGCTGGAGGCCGCCCGGCCGAGACTGACCGGGTCGACGACGCGGGAGGGTTTTGTGGCAGCGCTGGATCCGGACGACCCGCGTTCCATCGGCGGATACCAGTTGCTGGAGCGGCTGGGCGTCGGCGGCATGGGGCGGGTCTTCCTCGGGCGCTCGCCCGGTGGCCGGCGGGTCGCGGTCAAGGTGGTGCACGCCGCCCTGGTCGACCAGCCGGACTTCCGCTCACGGTTCCGCAGGGAAGTGCAGGCCGCCCGCGCGGTCAGCGGGGCGTTCACCGCACCGGTCATCGACGCCGATCCGGACGCGGCCAAGCCCTGGCTGGTGACCAGTTACATCGCCGGCCCTTCGCTGGAAAAGGAAGTCGCCAACCGGGGACCAATGCCCGCGCCCCGTGTGTTCGCCCTGGGCGCCGGGCTCGCCGAGGCGCTGGTGTCCATCCACAGCGCCCATCTCATCCACCGCGACCTCAAGCCCTCCAACGTGCTGCTGGCCGAAGACGGCCCGCGGGTCATCGACTTCGGCATCGCCCGCGCCGTCGAGGGCAGCTCCCTCACCGTGACCGGGTACGCGCTCGGCTCGCCGGGATTCATGTCGCCGGAGCAGGTGAACGGCGAGGAGATCGGTCCGGCCAGCGACGTCTTCTCCCTCGGGACGGTCCTGGCATACGCAGCCACCGGCGGAAACCCGTTCGGCAACGGTCACTTGGCCTCCCTCCTCTACCGGGTCGCCCACGACACCCCCGAACTCGACGCGATCGCCGACCCCGCGTTGCGCGCCCTCATCGCCGCCTGCCTGGCCAAGGACCCCGCCCAACGGCCCACGCCCCGGGAGCTACTGACCCGGTGCGGAGCGGGTGCGGGGGCGGCCGCGCCGGTCGCACCGCACGCGACCGACGGCGGACACGGGGCGCCGCACGGCACGGCACCCTCCGGCCGAACTCCCGCCCAAGGCGGGGGTGTTGACACCGGCAACCCGTCGCACTCACCGGGAGCGGGTGGTGCCCACGGCGCCGTCCCCGGCGGCACGGTAACCCCCGGCGCCCGGACCGAAACGGCCTACCTGGGCCAACGGCCGACCGACGGGGCAACGCCGCCGCCGATCGCCCCGCAACCCCCACCACCGGCCAGCTTTGGGACCCCGACCCCGCCGGCTCCGGTTCCCGTCACTCCGACGACGGGCCCCACGCCCACCGCTTCCCACTACGGGTTCCTCACTCCCCCGCCGGGAACGGCAACGACGCAGCCCAGCCCAACCGGCGCCGCAGCCCGACGCGGCCCCAGTCGCCGTGTGCTCCTGATCTCGGCTGCCGCCGCGGCCGCCGTCGCCGCGGTGGGCGTCCCCACGGCCCTGACTCTGACCCACAGCAACGACACCACACAGAACTCCGCACCGGCCCCGGCCCCGCCCCGGCCCGCCGACCCAAAACCCGTCGGCGCATGGCGACTTGACGAAGGCTCCGGCACCACCGCCGCGGACTCCGCGGGCGCTCACAACGGCACCGCGTCCGACGTCCGCTGGGGCGTGGGCAACAGCGGTGCCGCGCTCTTCAACGGCGTCAGCAGCCAGATCATCACGCGCGACCAGGTGCTCGACACCACTCCGGGGCACAGCTTCACGATCTCCGCCTGGGCGTACCTCACCAGCGCCAACGGCTTCGCCACCGTCGTCAGTCAAGGCACCACCGGCGGCAGCGCGTTCTACCTGCAGTACTCGGGCGCCGACCACCGGTGGGCGTTCTCCCGACTGGGCGTCCGCACGCTCGCGAGCAAGCCGCCCGCCCTCAACGCCTGGACCCATCTGGTCGGGGTCTGCGACGCCACGACCCACCGGCTCCACCTCTACGTCAACGGCGTGCAGCAGGGCACCGCCACCGATTCGAACCCCAACACCGCCCCGGGCCCGCTCATCATCGGCCGTGCCACCTTCGACGGCCGACCCGTCGACTTCTTCTCCGGCGGCATCAAGAACGTTCAGGTCTTCGACCGGGCCCTAACCCCGGACCAGGTCGCGGAATTGAATTAGGCCCGGCCGGCCCCTGTGAGAGCATCGCAGCGTGAGCAGGGCCAGGAACAGGACCGGGGCCAACAGGCACGGTGAAGACGCGGAACACTTGGGGCGCGGCGGCCAGTCCGAGGGCGATGTCGGTAGTGGGGGTACGGGTCCCGTCGCGACCTCGGTCAAGGACGAACGGCTCGCCGTGGCACGGACGTTGGGCACTCGGGCGGGGCGCGCGGCGGCCGGCGCATGCGCGTTGGAGGGGCGGTCGCTGATCGAGCAGGTGCTCGCCGCCGGTACGCCGCTGCGGGAGGTGTTGCGCGCCGAGGGCGCCTCCAGTGCCGAGGACGAGCGGTTGGCCGGGCGGTTGCAGGACCGGGGCGTGGCCGTGCACCGGGTCCGGGACGGGGTGCTGCGGCAGGTGGCCGGCACCGCGCGCCCGGTGGCGTGGTTGGCGCTCGCGGCGCTCCCGCCGGATGCCGAAGTGACCGCGCCCTGGGGCGACTTCGCGCTGGTCTGTGACGGGGTCGCCGATCCGGGCAACCTGGGCACGCTCGTCCGCAGCGGGCGGGCACTCGGCATCGAGGACGTGGTCCTGACCAACCCCACGACGGACGTGACGTCCCGCCGGGTCCTCGACGCCTCGCGCGGCACGGTGCTCACCACCCGCACGCGACGCTTCGCATCGCCTTCCGAGGCCGTCGCGGCGCTGCGGTCTGCCGGATTCCAGATCGTGGCGACCAGCCCCCGCGGCCGCCAGCTCCAGGCGTTGGCCGCGCTCGACGGGCGCCCGGTGGCCCTGGTCGTCGGGGGCGAGACCTCGGGGGTCAGCCAGGAAGTCATCGAAGCGGCGGACCTGCTGGTCGCCATCCCGATGGCCGGGGCGGTGGAATCGCTCAACGTCGGTGTGGCCGCCGGCATTTCCCTGTACGAACTACGGACGAAGAGGGTGCTCGCCGTGCTGACCGAACGCATCCGCAACAGCCTGGGCCGTGACGTCACGCTCACCGGGCGCTTCATCCGGGACGCCCTCGACCGGGCCGCGCGAGAGGCGGCCGGGCTCTCCTCGGCCCAGGTCATCGCGTTGATGGTGGTCACGGCCGAACGACGCACACCCGGGGACGAACTCCGCCGCGATCTGGGCGTGGGCGACCGTGAACTCGACGAACTGACGGCCCCGTTGACGGAACGCGGCTGGCTGGAACGGCAGGAGAACACCTACGTCCGCACCCCGGCGGGCGAGCAGGCGCTTGCCGCCCTGTGGCCCGTCCAACAGCAGGTCGAGCAGCAACTGTTGACGGGGCTGAGTGCAGATGAGCGGCAGGTGCTCCAGGATCTGCTCGGGAGGGTTCGGGCGAACGCCACCCGCATCATGGGCAGTTGAGCCGGAGGCGGACGGTGTCGTAGTGAGCTGAGGCAGCGGCAGGCCGAACGCGTCACGGTGGGTGGCCCCGACACGGTTCGCGCCGGCCGCGGCCAGTTCGGCCGTGACCGGCGTGGTGGGACCGCTCCGCGGTGAACGGGCTGCCGTCGGGTGGGCGGTCACTCCATGTACCGGGTCTTCACGAGCGGGAAATCCGCGCGTAATACCGCCCGTGTGCAATGGAGTTGGGCGGGATGGATGGGATGGATCGAACGGGCGGGTTGGGTTGGATCGGGGCCGGGTAGCACTCGGTGCGGGTGCGGTGTCTTGACGTGTCGGCCGGTGTGGAGACCGGACCGGGCGCCGGCACCGGGTCTGCGGCGATGCTCCCCTCGGGTCGGCGGCTGAGGTCTCAGGCCGATCTGAGGTCCGCGGCGAGCGTGTCCGGTGTGTCGGGGCTGAGCACCTCCTCACCGTAGAGGGCGTGCAGCCAGTTGGTCTGGTAGATGGTGTCGAGGTAGCGCTCGCCGAGATCCGGGGCGATGGCCACCGCCGTGAGGTCCGGGTCGGACTGCCTGGCCAACCACTCCTGGGCGCCGCTGACGACGGTGCCGGTCGAGCCCCCGAAGAGGAACCCGCGCCGGGCCAGGCGGTGACAGGCCCGGACGGTGTCGGCCTCCTCGACGCGGATCACGTCGTCCACGAACGACTCGTCCAGCAGCGCGGGGCGGACGCTGGTGCCCAGGCCGGGGATCATCCGGCGACCCGGCTCACCGCCGAAGGTCACCGAGCCGACGCTGTCCACCGCCACGATCTTCACCTGCCGGTGCAACTCCCGGAAATAGCGCGCGCATCCCATCAACGTGCCCGTGGTGCCCGCGCCGATGAACAACACGTCCAGGCGCGGGAAGTGACGGGCGATGGTCGGCGCGGTGGTGCGGTAGTGGGCCCGCCAGTTGTCGGCGTTGGTGTATTGGTTGAGCCATATGTACCGGTCGTCGGAGGCGCACAGTGCCTGGACATGGGCGATCCGCGCGCCGAGCAGCCCACCGGAGGCGGCCGGTTCGGCGATGATGTGCACCTGGCCGCCCATCGCCTCCATGAACCGACGCGCCGAGAGGTTGCAGCGCGCGTCCGTCACGCAGACGAAGCCGTATCCCTTGCTGGCGGCGATGATGCTCAGGGCCACGCCCAGGTTCCCGGACGAGGACTCGACCAGGATCGAACCCGGCTTGAGAAGGCCGCTCCACTCGGCGGCCGCCACCATTTCGGTCGCGGCCTTGAGCTTGATCGAGCCGGCGAAGTTGAATCCCTCGCACTTGAGGAACAGGGCGTGCCCCACCATCGACCGCAGGTCGACGTAGAGGTCCTCGACGTTGAAGTCCGTGGGGACGGAGATGACCGTCATGATGCCCCCCTCAGTGGCGGCAGTGGTCTCGGCCGGTCAGCCATGGCGGCGTAGTTCGTGGAAGAAGTCGTCGACTTGCAAGGACACGTCGAGCGGAATCGTTGAAGGGGGCGAGGCCATGCGGATGCCTTTCTCGGGTTGTCGACTGATGGGTGCCTGAGGGGTGGTGTGGTGCCACCGTGGTCTGCTGTGGTCTTCTCGGGTCCTCCCTCACCGCGATGTGGTGTGGTTCAGGTTCACGAAGGGGTCGGCGCCGTGGTGGTGGCCAGGACGGCCCGGGCCGCGTCGGCGGGGCGGGTGCGGGGGAATCCGCCAGCAGTGCCTCCGCGGCGGCGCGCCGCTGGGCGGCGGCGCCGAGCAACTGGGCCCCGCGGGCCCACCATCGCCGACGAGGTACCCGGTGGTGACCTCCGCCTCTCCGGAGAGTGCGGCGAGCACCTTGGTATAGGAGGCCAACAGCAAGACGTTCAGAGGCACTTCGTGTGCGTCGTCCATGGACTCGGTCATCGCGTTTCCTCCGTTGGTTCGTGCCGTGGCGGCGCTGCGTGCGTGTCGGCCGTGGCGAGGCGATGGTGACGGGTGTCGTGCTGGGTGAGTGACCGGTGTCCGGGGTGCCCGTCAGCTCGGTGTGGACTCGGTGACGGCCGCGCCGTGGGGTTGGGCGTTCCGCAACGGCGGTCGGCTGCCGTTCGTCGGACCGGGCGCCGGTGCGGTGTCTGTGGGTGCCGTGCGCTGGCTGCGGTTGCCCTGCGTCTGCACGGCGGGGTTCCCCGCCCACCGGGCGTTCCGGGGTACCTCTTCGCCCTTCATCAGGAAGGAGTCGGCAGCCAGTACGGCGCCCTCTTCCATCGTCACGCCGTAGTGCACCAGCGCGCCGACCCCGACGGTGCATCCGGCGCCGAGCGTGCTGTGGTCGGACTTGAAGGTGCCGTCCTCCTGAGAGTGGCACTGGATCTTGCTGCCGGCGTTCAGGGTGCAGTCGTCGCCGATGGTGGCGAGGGTTCGTTCGGTGAGGTAGCAGCCGTCGTCGAAGACCCGACGGCCGAGCCGGACGCCCAACATCCGCCACAGGACGTTCTTGAACGGGGTGCCGTTGAACGCGTTGAAGTGGGTGTCGGGCACCTTCCACAGTCGCTCTTGGTGCCAGAAGTGCGGGTCGTAGATGGAGCGCACCTGTGGTTGTAGCGGGCGGAACCGTGTCAGGCACCGTTCGACCAGGGCGTAGTAGCCGGCGGTGAAGACCATGGCGCTCACCAGGAACCCGGCGTCCAGCACGTTGCCGAGCCAGTCCTCGCGGCTGGCGGTCGCCACGCTCAGCACGGTCAGGCCGAAGAAGTGCACCCAGCGGATGAGTAGGACCAGGCCCATGGTGCGGAGGTTGTACCGGTTCTTGGCGGCCAGGCGGCTGCGCAGTTCGTCGCCGCTGCGCAGGTGGTCGAAGCGGCTGTCGCGCTCCACCGTCCGCGGGATCTCAAAGGGCGGCGAGCCCAACAGCCCCACGCCCTCCCGGATTTCGCCGTCGAGCGGCACCATCACCTTGGTGGCCAACAGGCAGTTGTCGCCGGTCCGACCGCCGGGCGGATAGGCGATGAAGTTGCCGAGGAAGTTCTGCTTGCCGATCGTGGTGGGCACGACACTGAAGGACGTGCCGGAGAACTCGGCGTTCATGATGGACAGTCCGTCGGCGACCATCGTGCCGCTGCCGACGCTGTTGGAGAACGGTGACTCGTGTTGTACGGCGCTACCGAAGTTCGAGCCGGTCTGCTCGACGTGGGAGAGGTCGTACCCCAGGCTCCGCAGGTAGTGGACGATGTAGGAACTGTCGCCGAACAGCCAGATGAAGAACTTCAGGTTGGTCATCCGCGCGACCGAACGGTGCACCGCGTAGCGGAAGCCGTACAGCGGATACACCACGCCGGGCTTGATGACCCGGTGCATCACGCGTGGGACGGTGGTCAGCACCGCCAGTCCGACGAGGACGAAGCCGAAGAACAGCACGAGGGAGAGCAGTAGGGCGTTGAGGTAGAACACCGGTGAGGTGAGAGGCTGTTCGTCCAGGTCGCCCTGGCCTCCCAGCACGGGCACGCCGCTCCAGAGCAGGGAGAAGAGCGAGATGGTCAACGGCACGGTGATCAGCAGGGTCTTGGCGAGGGTGATCACACCGAAGGCGGCTCGTCGAAGGGTGCCGCACTGGGCCGGTGCGACCCGGACGTAGTTGAGCTCCGTGGGCTGCGCCGGCGAGCCGTGCCACCGTCGGCCGGCCGGCACGGTCTCACCGCGTTGGAGAGTGGAGGTGTGGCCGAGTTGGGCCCCGTCGCCCATCGCGGTGTCGATGTCCAACACGGTCCGCTCGCCGATGAAGACGGTGCGGCCGAGGGTGACTGTGCCGGTCTGGATCCGCCCGGCGTGGGCCCGGTAGCAGAGGAAGAACGAGTCCTTGCGGAGCACGCTGCCGGTGCCGATGGTGAGCAGGTCGGTGCAGACGGGGACATGGTGGGAGAGGATCGTGACGTGCTTGCCGATCTTCGCGCCGAGGGCCCGGAGATAGAGCACATAGGCGGGGCTGCCGATGAGCAGCACTATCGGGTTGGCGTGCACCAACACCTTCACGATCCAGAAGCGCAGATACGTCACTCCCCAGACCGGGAACTCGCGGGGCGTCCACCGCCCGATGAGGATCCACTTGACCATGACCGGAAACGAGCACAGGCCGACGAATTCGGCGCTGCCGAAGGCGATGGCCCGCCCGTAGACTCCGACCGGTCCCGAACCTCTGGAAACCCAGGTGTAGCCCCTCGTGGTGGCGAGCGCGATGAGGTAGGAATACCCCAGGAAGAACGCCAACTGCGCGGCGCCACACGCCACATAGCGGACCGTACTTCCGGGGCGCGGCGCTTCTACCGGGATCTCCGCATGAGCGGTGGACACGGCTGCGGGCTCGGGGATGGCATCGGCCAATGCCGCCGCCAGGCTTCGGATCGTGGAGTGCTTGTAGACGTCCTTCATCGATACCGATGGCAGGTCGTCGCGTTTTCTGACGCGGGCACAGAAATGTGCCATCACCAGCGAGTCCGCGCCCAGATCGTCAAAGAAATGACCGTCGACCGACACTTGTTCGACGCGCATGACTTCGACCAGTAGCGCGGAAAAGTCTTTCTCCAGGTCAACCGTCGTTCCGTTGCCGCCACTTGCTGTCGACGTGGTTTCGGTCGACGCACCTCTCGCGACATCAGCGGATTCTCTACCCACCTGAGCTCCTTGAGCACCTAATGCCCGTACCTGCGGGCTGAATTCGATTCACGAAGCACGCGACCGCAATGCGTCATGGCGACGCGGTCGGCAGAAATCGCGCCGTGGCACGGCGAGTTGGCGTGCGCGAATCCGGCCCGATCATTAGGCCGTGCGCCGGCGTCACGTCCGAGCAGGAATGCCCCGGGTCTCCCCTGCACGGTCGCCGGCAGCACACCGGGCACCGACGGCCCGATCGGCGGGCTCATCCGCATCGCACCAGGTCGCACCGACCGTGGACCACCCCGACGATGCGCCGCATCGACACCTCGCGCCTGCCCCGCGCAGCCGTCGATGGAGCCGCTCACCGTTTTCCGGGGCCACTCTCCCCGCACGGCGAAGACGCCCGGCCCCCCGCCCCTAACCGAGGCCGGAAATCCTCACACGAGGACACAGCAACTCCCCCGCACCCACGGGAACACTGCGCTCCCAGCTTTCACCGACCAGCCGACGACGCAACCGAGGAAACCGCACGACGACCCATCCGCGACCCATCGCACGACCTCGAACATTCATCTCGGATCAGTTCCGACAGAAGTCGGGCGCCGGACCAAGTTTCCCGCACACAGCCTCCCCCTTTCTGATCCAACTGAACGCGATCGTTGAAGAACGTAGGGTCTATACCGTTGGCAAGCCAGCCAGGTGCAGGCCAACCAAAATTGCACACTTACGCAGAATAGAAAACGATCAAACTCGCGCCACCAAAAAGGTTTGGCCACGACATGACGCAACATGACACAGCGTCCACCACCTGCCCTTCCGCGCCCTCCCGAACTCACCAAAGCCCGGAAGTCCACCACACCATCCACTCCCGCAAAGTAAGACAAAAGCAACTATTGGGACATAGCTAGCTCAAATCAATGAATACTTATCAATGCACACAATCAAGAACTCTAGGCTTGAGTGGTGCGCCCATAAACGCTCGCCCGGACTGGCGCAAAGCAGCCGAAGCGGCAGGTATCGTGAATAAAGATTCGCCCCAGCTCCGGTAACGGCACACCCGCCCCGGTAAACTCACCACCAGGCCGCTCGGAAAATACGCTTATCGCGTCCTTTTGGCATTCTTTCCACTAGCCGAGGTGCGGCCCGGGTGAGAAGTAGATCCACATTCGCCCCTGCCGACAAAGCGCCCTGGTCACGGGATCCGCGGGCGGGCCAACCCCAGTCCAGCAATCCGACACCGGCACCATCATGAGCGCCCGACCACGACTATGTCTGCCAACTATATGATCCAGCCATGACCGATATGATGGACGATATCAGCCTGACGAAACGGTTGCTGGAGCAGTTTTTGGTGGTGGCCGAGGAGAAGCACTTCGGTCGTGCCGCGGAGCGGCTTTCCATGAGCCAACCGCCGCTGAGCCAGTCGATCCAGCGCCTGGAACGCGGCCTGGCCGTGCGGCTGTTCGAGCGCAGCCCGGGCGGCGTCCGTCTCACCGCGGCGGGGGAAGCCTTCGCCGTGGACGCCCGGCGACTCCTCGACGCACAGTCCGCGGCCATCGGGCGGGCCCGACGCATCGCGAGCGGCCTGGCGGGAGACGTCCGGGTGGGGTACGTGAGCATCCTCAGTCACCACTACCTTCCGGGACTCCTGCGCGCCGCGGCCGAGGAGTTGCCAGGACTTCGCATCCATCTGCATCAGGACTCCTCCGCCGCCGTCGCCGAGATGGTCCGCTCCGGCACCCTGGACCTCGGGTTCCTGCGCGACCCCTCACGCCTGTCAGACGAGCTCACCAGGCACGACTTCGCCGTCGAGCGGATCATCGCCGCGGTGCCGCACGACCACCCGCTGGCCGACGCCGACGAGATCAACCTGGGCTCGTTGGGCAACGAGGACTTCGTCCTGCCGGACGCCACACAGCTCCCGGTGCTGGCCCAGCAGATTCAACTCGCCTGTAGCGAAGCCGGGTTCACGCCCCGGGGCCGCGCGGTGGCCGACGACCTCACCGGCCTGTTCAGCTATGTGGCCTCCGGACTGTGCATCGCCCTGTTGCCCGAACGCCTGCGGGACTTCGCCGTCCCCGGCGTCTCCTTCGTCATGCTCCACGGCGCGTCACGGCGCCTGGAGACCACCGTGGTCGCCGTGCGCCGCCCCGAGGCGGACGCGGCGGTCCTCCGCCTCTTGGAACTCATCAGCCGCCGCATGGCCGAGTAGTCCGTCAACACGGGCCTGAAACCTGCTCACTTGGGCCGCGTCGCCCGCCAGCGGTGCGCGCCCAACGAGCGGGGCTACAACCGGACCTTAGCCAGGCTCCGGCGTGCGGCGCCTCCCCCACCACACGCAGCACCGTTCCCCTTCTCCCGCACGCCGGCCTCAGAAGACCAACTCGGCGATCAGCAGCACGAAGAACATCGCGAACGACAGGGCCACCGCGGCCGCCAGTCGCCTGTGGACGTCCCCTCAAACGACCTGACGACGCCCCGGTCTCCGTGTTCCTCCGAGCTCCCCGACCGGCGGGCGCCGCCTGGCTCCAACACTCGGGCCAATTCCCCCTCATCTTCCGACACACCTGCGGACATCACTCAGCGATTCCGCTGCTGGAAGCGCGTTGTGTACGGCCTCCGCGTCGGCCCTTGCGCCAGGGCCCCGTCGCGAAGTGGTCCCTGGTCCTTGGACGTTGTCGAGAGGACTCGGGTGTTGTCGAGAGGGTGAGGCGCGCGATGGCGCGAATCGTGGGATGCCTGTCGTTGACGCCGTTGATCGGGGCGAGCAGGCTGAGGACGTGCACCAACGCCGCATCGTGTTTGTGATTTTCGACGGGTTCCAGGCATTGGATCTGGTGGGCCCGCATGAGGTGTTCCAGTACGCGGGGACGCTGGTGGGTGGTTATGACTGCCAAGTCCTGGCGCCCGGCGCCGGGCCGGTGCGGCCGTCCAGCGGACTGTCCGTCCACGCCGGATACGGTGTGGACGCTCTCGACCCGCGTGGCATCGACACCCTGGTGGTCACGGGCGGCCACGGCGTGGACCGCGCGGTGCGGGACGGCGCGCTGGTCGAGTGGGTCGCCGCGGCCGGGGCCTCGGCCCGCCGCGTGACGTCGGTGTGCAGCGGGGTGTTCCTGTTGGCGGCCGCCGGGCTCGTCGAGGGGCGCCGGGTCACCACCCATTGGTCCCGGGCCGACCAACTCGCCCGGCAGTACCCGCAACTGCGGGTGGACTGCGACCCGATCTTCATCAGGGACGGGCGGGTGTGGACCTCGGCCGGCGTGACGGCCGGCATGGATCTCGCGCTGGCCCTGGTGGAGGAGGACGTGGGCCGGGACATCGCCCATGCCGTCGCCCAGGAACTGGTGCTCTTCCTGCGTCGGCCCGGCGGCCAGTCACAGTTCAGCGTGCCGCTGTGGTCGCGCCAGCCGTCCAGCGATCCGGTCCGGGCCGTGGTCTCGGCGATCCATGCGGATCCCGGGGCTCGGCACGGGATCGCCGATCTCGCCGGGCACGCGGGCCTGAGCCCTCGTCACCTACAGCGCCGCTTCGCCGCCGAACTCGGCATCCCTCCCGCGGCGTTCGTGGAACGGGTGCGCGTGGAGGCCGCGCGTCGGGCCCTGGTCGACGGCGAGGAGTCGGTCGAGGTCATCGCGCGTCGCTGCGGCTTCGGCACCGCGGAGACGCTGCGGCGTTCCTTCCACCGACAGGTCGGCGTCGCGCCGTCCGCATACCGGGATAGATTCCGAACCATCAAGGAGTACGCATGACGACGCGCAGGGCGCCTGGCGCGCACGGCACGACCTACGGGCTGTTGGTGTTCGACGGAGCCGAGGAACTGGACTTCGTCGGCCCCTGGGAGGTCTTCACCTCCTCCGCCATGCTCCGCGAGCAACAGGGCGGCGCGCAGCGGGACACCGCTGTGCTGATCGCCGAACGGCCAGGCACCGTCCGCTGCAACAAGGGTCTGCGGGTGTTGCCCGACCGCACCTTCGACGATCATCCGCCGCTCGACGTGCTGCTCGTGCCCGGTGGGAACGGCACCCGCACCCAGGTGTCCAACCCCGCGCTCATCGAGTGGATCCGCCGGACCTCCGCCCGGTCTGCCTGGACCACCAGTGTGTGCACCGGTGCTCTGCTGCTGCACGAGGCGGGCCCGGCCCGTGGCCGCCGGGTGGCCACGCACCATGCGTTCGAGGACGCCCTTCAAGCGCGCGGAGACATCACCGTGGTCCGCGACGCGCGCTACGTCGTCGACGGCCAACTGGCCACCAGCCAGGGCGTGTCCGCCGGAATCGACATGGCGCTGTGGCTGATCGGCCGGCTGCACGGCCGCGACCACGCCCGTGCCGTGCGCCGCTACATCCAGTACGAGCCCGCCCCGCCCTACCTCGCCGACGAGCCAAACGAGCCGGCCGGGATGGCCGGGATGGCCAGGACGAGCGGGCCGGCCGACTCGGAACAGCCGACGACCGCCTGAGCGAGGGGACAGTCGGGGGGGAAAGCCAACGTGGCGGCCGACTGCAAGTCGACCGCCACTGTCCCATCCGACAACCAACGCCAACGCCGATCCGCAAACGCCCGGCGCGGCGCGCCTCATGGGGTCACGCGTCGTCGCCCCCGGCCGTCTTCTCGGACGCGTCGCGCTGCCGGCGCCGGGTGGCGATCAGGTAGACCGCCGCCGCGAGGAAGAGCGCGAGGGAGACCCAGTCGTTGAGGCGCAGGCCGAGGAAGTGGTTGGCGTGGTCGATGCGCAGCGCCTCGATCCAGGCCCGGCCGGCCGTGTAGGCCAGGACGTAGCAGGCGAACAACCGGCCGTTGCGGAGCCGGTAGCGGCGGTCGAGCCAGAGCAGCAGGGCCATCACGCCGACGTCCCACAACGACTCGTACAGGAACGTGGGGTGGTAGAACGCGACGTTCTCGTAGCCGGGCGGTCGGTGCGCGGGGTCGATGAGCAGCTTCCACGGCAGTGAGGTGGGGCCGCCGAAGAGTTCCTGGTTGAAGTAGTTGCCCCACCGGCCCATTGCCTGGGCCAGCACCAGGCCGGGCGCGGCGGCGTCGGCGAAGTCCGCCATTTTGATGCCGCGTCGACGGCAGCCCAGCCAGGCACCGAACGCCCCGAGTGCGACGGCCCCAGGGATGCCCAGGCCGCCGTCCCAGACGTACAGGGCGCGGATGGGCTCGCGACCGGCGCCGAAGTACAGCTCCGGGTCGGTGATGACGTGGTAGAGACGCCCGCCGAGCAGGCCGAACGGCACGGCCCACACGGCGATATCGGCGATGTCATCGGCGACGCCGCCGCGCGCGGCCCATCGGCGGCGGGTGAGCCACACCGCCGCGAAGATCCCCGCGATGATGCAGAGCGCGTAGGCCCTGATCGGCACCGGACCCAGGTGCCAGACCCCCTGCGAAGGACTCGGCAGATATGCCAGAACCATCAACTCGACCACTCTCGACGTCAGACCCGGAAATGTTCCGGTGCGGGACCGCTCGACAATACATCGGGCACCGAAGCTCTTGGTCGTCGCACCGGACTCCGCGGTTAAAGTCCTCCCATGCCACGTCAGTCCCGCCCCGATTGCCCACCGGCCTCGCCCTCCGAGGGTTCCACGGATGCCCGTCTGCTCACCGAGGCCGTGACCCGACTGCGTCGCGCGCTGCGCGCCTCCATCCGCACGGACTATCCGTGGGAGCAACTCCCCATGGCCCAGGTCGAGTTGCTCCAGGTCCTCGCGGAGCACTCCCCGGCCCGGGTGAGCGATCTCGCCGCCCGTCAGCGCCTCGCCGCCAGCACCGTCAGCGGGCTGATCGGCCAGATGATCAATTCCGGGCTGGTGGCCCGGGGCGTCAATCCGTCCGATCGCCGGGCCTCCGTCGTCACCCTCACCGAGGCCGGCCGGACCCAGCTCACTGCCTGGACCGACGCTCATGAACGCCGCCTCGACGACGCGCTGGGCGCGCTCGGCGAGGCGGATCGCGCAGCCGTCCGCGCCGCCCTGCCCGCCCTGCTCCGCATCGCCGGGCATCTCGAAGGCGACGAGGCCGGCACGTAGCCGGAGCTCCGGGTGCGCCGTGCGTGGGTTGGGCCTGCCCTGCTACTCCTCGTTGGGGCGCCCAGAGGTCAACAGCCCTCCCTCGACGGCGAGATGACCGGCTCACCCCGCCGCTCAGCTGCGGTCCGGATGCCGTTCGCCGTGGTTGGCGGTGCGGCCGGCCTGGCGGTGCGGCTCGGCGGCGGACTGTCGGGCGTTCCGGGGGCCCAGTGCGGCGGCGACAGCGGAGAGCACCGCCGCGGCCAGCAGGACCAGCAACGCCCAGCGCGCACCGTTCAGGCCGGTGGCGCCGAGCGGAGCCACGTGCAGGGCGAGGGTGACCAGCGCGACGCCGAGCGCGGTGCCCAGGCCGCGGGCCATGTTCACCAGGCCCCCGCCGGTGCCCGAGGAGCCGGTCGGAATCGCGCCCATGATCAGCGCGTTGTTGGCCGGCGTGAACGTGCCGAGCCCCAGGCCCAGCAGGACGAGGACGGGGGGCAGGGTCCCGGGCGCCATCGGGACGGCGAGCATCGCGGCCAGCGCGCCGACGCACACCAGCGCGCCGAGGAGGCAGCGACCGCGGTCGGACATGCCGGTGGGCAACAGGCGGTCGGCGGCGGTCGCGCCCAGGGCGAAGCCGGCGGGCAGTGCCGTCAGCACCAGTCCGGCGACCAGTTCCGGCGTGCCGCCCGTCGTCAGTGCGATCGGCACCAGGACCAGCGGGCCGAAGAGGACCAGGTAGCCGCACAGCGCACCGACCAACCCGGCCGAGACCGTCCGCACCCGCAGCAGCGCCAGGTCCAACAGCGGAGCGGCGGCGCGGCGCTGCCGGACGACGAAGGCCCATCCCGCTGCGCCGGCCACGACGAACAGCAGGGCGACGCCCCAGCCAGGCACCGGGAGCCCGGAGGCGGCCGAGACCCCCAACAGTGCGGAGGTCGTCGCCAGGGCCAACAGTCCCAACCCCGCCCAGTCGAACCCCGGGGTGCGGTGGTGGGCGCGCGTCCTGGGCAGCAGGTAGTGCCCGGCGATCAGGGCCACCAGCCCTATGGGCACGTTGACGCCGAACACCCAGCGCCAACCCAACGTCGAGACCAGGGCGCCGCCCACGGTCGGGCCCAGTGCCAGGCCGAGCGCCTGCGCCGCGGCCTGGACGCCCAGCGCGGTCCGCATGCGGTTCGGTGGTGCGCTCGTGGCCACCAGGGCCACGCTGTTGGCCTGCATCAGTGCCGCCCCGGCTGCCTGGAGGACCCGGAAGCCCACCAGTGCGCCGAGCCCGGGGGCCAGGCCGCAGGCGGCTGATGCCACCGTGAAGACCACGAATCCGTAGAGGTACATCAGCTTGCGGCCGTGGGCGTCCGACAGCCGGCCCATCGGTACGAGCAGCGCGACCAATGTCAGCAGGTACGCCAGAGACACCCACTCCACCGCGGCCAACGAGGCGCCGAACTCGGCCCGCAGGCTGCCGTAGGTCAGCGTCACGATGCTGGCGTCGAGTTGCCCCATGAAGGCCCCGAAACAGACCGTCGCCACCGCCAGCCACCAAGCATGGGGGTAGGCGCGGATGCGCTGCGGTCGCGGCCGCTCGCGGGACAGTGCCTGTAGCGCGGAGCGGGATCGAGGCATCGGCTGATCGGTCACGCTTCCCCCTGCTCCACGGCTTGAGGCTCTCCCACCCCTCAATTGTATCGGCATCCGAACTATTTTGTTACCGTCGGGCTAGTCGCACCCCGGGCGCGGGCCGTGCGGAGGTATCCGTGTCAGGTGTTCCACGTGCGGTGGACGACGGCGGTGGCCGCCTCGGCGAGTGCGGCGGTGTGTGGGGAGTCGGGGAGGTACGGCCGCACGGCGGTCCATGCCTGGTCCAGCAGTGCGGTTGCCTGCTCCTCGCACCGTTGGACGGCTCCGCTGGCGTCGATCGTCCGGGCCGCGCGGCGTACGGCGCGCTCGTCCGGCTCGGCCTGCAAGGTGCGCCAGAGGGTTTCCGCCTCGTCGCGCGGCAGCAGCGTCACCGTGTGGGCCAGCGGGAAGGTGACCTTGGCGTTGTGCAGGTCCTCGGCCACGCGCTTGGTGGCCCGGTCGCGATGTATCACACCGCGCAGGTCGCTCACGTCGTCGGTGATCTGGTAGGCGAGACCGACGGCCTCGCCGAACTCCCCCAGCGCGGAACGCTGTTGGGGGGTGGCACGCCCGGCGAGGGAGGCGATCTCGCACACCGCACGGACCTGGGCGCCGGTCTTCAGCCGGTGGGTGAGCGTCAGCATGTTCAGCAGCGGCTCCGGGTCGCCGGTGGCCAGCGCCGCGGTCATCTCCTTTTGGTGGCCTTGGATGTCCAGGGCCTGCCCGGCGTGGGTGGCGCGCAGGTTGGCGAGGTAGGTCTCGTAGACCGCCAGGCGGAGTTCGGCGTCGCCGGGGAAGCAGCGCCGGATGGCCCGGTCGACGCTGAAGTAGGCCGCGGTTCCCGCGTTGATGGCGGTGGCCTCGCCGAAGAGCATGTGGGCCGCCGGACTTCCGCGCCGGACCGGTGAGGTGTCCTCCACGTCGTCGACCATCAGCGAACCGGCGTGCCCCATTTCGCAGGCCGCGATGAGTTCGGCGTAGTGGTGCGGGCTGACGCCGTAGATCTCCAGGACGCGGGCCATGAGATGGGCGCGCCAACGCTTGCCACCGGCGTCGAGGAGGTGGCGCACCGGTGAGATCAGGGCCGCGTGTAGCCGGAGGTCGCGTTGCGTGGAGTCGGCGTCGTCGGGGGGAACACCCCCCTCCCGGCCCATCAGTTCGGCGCTGAGTGCCGGGCCCGGGGTGTCCGGGCACAGCCGCCCGAGCCCCTCGTGCAGCGCGGCGGTCGCCTCGACCATGGCAGCGGTGCGCGCCGCGCCGACGTCAACGGGGCCGTCGCGCCTGGGGGGTTCGGCTGATGCGGCGGGCGGGTGCGGCCCGTCGTGCCGCGGGAGGTCCGCTGTGTCCCGTACGCCCGCGGAGAGCGGCTGAGGCCCGCCGACCCGCGCGGCGCCGAGCCGGGGGCCAGGTAGGGAGGACATTTCATCGGGCATGGAATGCTCGCTCCGTTGCGAGGGAAATCGTGCCGGAATACTGGCCAATTGGCCCCGGCGACCGGTACCCGGAAGCCCTTTGTCCGCGGGTTGCTGGACCTGGTCGCCGGCTGCGCCAACCGTTCGGGGCGGCTGGACGCTGTGGAGCGTATCAGCGAAATCCGTATCACAGGAGAGCAAATTCGGGGGAATCGTCTTGTTTCGGGCTGACGCAAGGTGTGAGAGTGATACGCCGCAGGTCGGCCCGTACTTCCATACGACTTAACGGTTCGGCGAGTTCGTGCTCGCCGGCGCCGACCTCTTCTCGGATCGGGGGCGAAACATCGGGGGCGAAACAATAGGGCCGCTCACCCTTGCCACTTTCCGGAAACGTCATTTCAGCTCCGACCGCATCCACCCACATCCGTCCGCGGAGGAGTAATGCCGAGAGAAATGCGCAATGTGGTCAAGGAGTTCGTCAGCAGCGGGGGATTGCCGGATGGCGTGCGAGGCGGCCGTCGTGAGGGCCGTGGTCGACGCGGGCCGCGCGGTCGCGGGTCAGGACGGGTCGAAGGACAGCGGCTTGCTCAGGGTCGTGCGGACCGGTGAGCAGGCGAGGCGTTCGAGGACCGCGGGGCGGTGCGCCTCAAGCTCCGGGGCGAGGAGGAGTTCGTAGTGGAAGCGGGTCGCGGTCTCCTCGCGCTCCAGGCGGACCCGGACGCTCACCTCGGCCTCGGCGGCGCCCAGTTCGGCCAGCGCCATCCACGCCGAGATGGTCATGCAGGTGGCCAGGGACGCCTCCAGCAGTTCATGGGGGCGCATGCCGGTGGTGCCGCCGACACCCGCCTTGAGCGTGTCGGCCAGGCCCTCGTTGTCACCCGCGCGGAACCTGACCTGCCAGGGCGTCGGTAGCGCCGCCGCCTCGATCACCGTTCTGCCTCCCTGCCGGAAACCGCTGCGGAACGACTCAAGTCACCCGGGCCCGGCCCAAGTTGGCTCACGTCAGCTCAGGGGAGCGTAGCGAGTGGCTTGAGGCGCGAGAAGGGGTATCCGGATGGTGGGATGGGTGATGGTTCGGGCCGCGCGGCGGGGCGGGCCGTTCGTCGAACGCGACGGGGCGCGGGGCAGGTTGTCGGCCTGCTCCGCGCCCCGTTCCACAGCAGCCGCGCGGGGTCCCTCAACCCCTGCGGCGAACCCGGGCCCCTCAGCCCCGGTCGTCGGTGGGCAGTTCCCGCTGGACGAGGTGGCGGGGGTAGGCGTCCGTCGTGAAGAAGGCGGGCAACTCGGCGGTCAGGGCGGTGCGTTGGAAGAGTTCCCGGACCTCTTCGCAGGACGCCCAGGGGTACTCGGCGCCGAGGGAGGCGATCTCCTCGTCGAGCATGTGCAGCACCGTCTCCCGGTCGACGACGCGGTGTCGCAGCCACTGCCAGACCTGGGCGCGGGCGATCTCGGCGGTCGCGGCGTCCTCCATCAGGCCGTTGAGGGCGACGGCGCCGCTGCCGCGGAGCCAGGCATCGAAGTAGCGCACCGCGACGGCGATGTTGGTGCGCAGCCCCTCCGGGGTGGGCGGGCCGCTGATCCGGCGCACCGAGAGCAGGTCCCGCGCGCTGACCTCCACGTCGTCGCGGGTCCGCTCGATCTGGTGCGGCCGGTCCCCGAGGACTCCGTCGAAGACCTCGCGGCAGACGGGCACGAGGCCGGGGTGGGCGACCCAGGAGCCGTCGAAGCCGTCCTCGGCCTCGCGCTCCTTGTCCAGTCGGACCTTGGCGAGCGCGGCCTGGTGGGCGTCCGGGTCCTTGCTCGGCACCTGTGCGGCCATGCCGCCGATGGCGTGGGCGCCGCGCCGGTGGCAGGTCTGGACGAGCCGTTCGGTGTATGCCCGCATGAAGGGGGCGGTCATGGTCACCTTGGCGCGGTCCGGCAGTTGGAAGTCGGTGCGGTGGCCGAAGGTCTTGATCATGCTGAACAGGTAGTCCCAGCGGCCCGCGTTCAACCCGGAGCTGTGCGCGCGCAGTTCGTGGAGGATCTCCTCCATCTCGAACGCGGCGGTGATCGTCTCGATGAGGACGGTGGCGCGGATGGTGCCTCGGGGGATGCCGAGCAGGTCCTGGGCGGTGACGAAGATGTCGTTCCAGAGCCGGGCCTCGTAGCGGTTCTCCAGCTTCGGCAGGTAGAAGTACGGGCCGTGGCCGGCGTCGATCTGGCGCTGGCCGCAGTGGAAGAGGTAGAGGCCGAAGTCGACGAGGGCCGCGGGGACCGGGGCACCGTCGAACTGAAGGTGCTCCTCGTCGAGGTGCCAGCCGCGCGGGCGGACGACGATGGTGGCGAGCCGATCGGGGGCGCCGAGCCGGTATTCCTTGCCGTCGGGGCTGGTGAAGTCGATCCGGCGGTCGAGGGCGTCGCGCAGGTTCAGCTGCCCGTTGATGACGTTGTCCCAGGTGGGGGCGGTGGCGTCCTCGAAGTCCGCCATCCACACGCGGGCGCCGGAGTTGAGGGCGTTGATGGCCATGCGGCGGTCCGGCGGTCCGGTGATCTCCACCCGGCGGTCGGTCAGGCCGGGGGCGGGCGGGGCCACCCGCCAGGTCGGGTCGGCGCGGACGGCGGTGGTGACGAGGGGGAAGTCGAGCGGGGAACCGGTGGCCAGGCGCAGGGCCTGCCGGCGGCGTTCCTTCATCAGGTCCCGCCGCCGCTCGGCGAACGCCGCCGTCAGCCGGCCTACGAAATCCAGTGCCTCGGGCGTGAGGACCTCGTCGTGGCGCGCCCCCGGGGCGGCGAGCACACGGACGGATCGGGGCGGTGCGCTGAGGGACATCGGGTTCTCCTGAGGGAGGGTGGGGAGCGGGGCGGACGGGGCAGGCGTCCGCCCCGCTCGGCCGAGGTGGACCAGAGGAGTCGGGGGCGGTCCTAGTGGAACTGCTCCTCCTCCGTGGAGCCGCTCAGGGCGGTGGTGGAGGAGGCGGGGTTGACGGCGGTGGAGACCAGGTCGAAGTAGCCGGTGCCGACCTCGCGCTGGTGCTTGACGGCGGTGAAGCCGTCGGCCTGGGCGGCGAACTCCTTCTCCTGGAGGTCGACGTAGGCGGTCATGCCGCGCTCGGCGTAGCCGTGGGCCAGGTCGAACATGCCGTGGTTGAGGGAGTGGAAGCCGGCGAGGGTGATGAACTGGAACTTGTAGCCCATCGCGCCCAGTTCGCGCTGGAACTTGGCGATCTGGTCGTCGTCCAGCGCGGCCTTCCAGTTGAAGGAGGGCGAGCAGTTGTAGGCGAGCATCTGGTCCGGGTAGCGGGCGTGGACGGCCTCGGCGAAGTCGCGGGCCTGCGCCAGGTCGGGGGTGCCGGTCTCGACCCAGATGAGGTCGGCGTAGGGGGCGTAGGCCAGGCCGCGGGCGATGACCGGGGCCATGCCGTTGCGGACCCGGTAGAAGCCCTCGGCGGTGCGCTCTCCGGTGACGAACTCGGCGTCGCGCTCGTCGACGTCGCTGGTCAGCAGGTTGGCGGCGAGGGCGTCGGTGCGGGCGACGATGAGGGTCGGCACGTCGGCGAGGTCGGCGGCCAGGCGGGCCGCGTTGAGGGTGCGGATGTGCTGGGAGGTGGGCACCAGGACCTTGCCGCCGAGGTGGCCGCACTTCTTCTCGGAGGCGAGCTGGTCCTCGTAGTGGATGCCGGCGGCGCCGGCCGCGATCATCGCCTTGGTGAGTTCGAAGGCGTTGAGCGGGCCGCCGAAGCCCGCCTCCGCGTCGGCGACGATCGGCGCGAGCCAGTCGGTGGTGTCGCCGGCGTCCTCGGCGGTGGCGATCTGGTCGGCGCGCAGCAGCGCGTTGTTGATCCGACGGACCACCTGCGGCACGGAGTTGGCCGGGTACAGGCTCTGGTCGGGGTAGGTGTGGCCGGCCTGGTTGGCGTCGGCGGCGACCTGCCAGCCGGAGAGGTAGATGGCCTGGAGTCCGGCCTTGACCTGCTGCACGGCCTGTCCGCCGGTCAGGGCGCCCAGCGCGTGGAGGTAGTCCCGCTCGTGCAGTTGGCGCCACAGGCGCTCCGCGCCGCGCCGGGCCAGGGTGTGTTCCTCGCGGACGCTGCCGGAGAGCCG
This sequence comes from Streptomyces sp. WZ-12, assembly GCF_028898845.1. Lineage (NCBI taxonomy): Bacteria > Bacillati > Actinomycetota > Actinomycetes > Kitasatosporales > Streptomycetaceae > Streptomyces > Streptomyces sp. WZ-12. Next base: position 829,321 of record NZ_CP118574.1, read on the forward strand.
GATCACGTCCTCGGCACTGTAGGTGCGCTCGATGCCCCGCCACCGGGGGTCGGTGGCCCAGCGCCGCGCCAGTTCCTCGGCCGCCTGCTTCCTCGCGTCTGCCATGACTGTCACCGTCTCCTCGGTCTGGATGGGATGCCAACGTCGCTGCCTTCGGGGGCAACTGGCGTGGCACTGTGTGTCGCCTTCTCGCTTTGCTGGGGTGCGGCCCGCCGTTCTGCCGGGTAGCGGAACTGAGCAATGTTGCCGGTATGGGGCACCGCCGTCATCGGGATCTCCGACGTCAGGGCGGTGTATCGGGCCCCGATTCCGGGCGGTGCCGGCCGGTGTCCGGCGGGCCGCACTCAGACTCTGACACTGACACTGAGTGCCAACAACCGTGGATGCTTGCCAACTTCTGCGAATCTTCCAGTGGCCGATTGCCAACGTTGCGACACGTCCATCGAGGGCCTGTTCGCCTACGCTGACCGGGACCTGGACAGCGGAGGAGACGCGGTGAGCAAGACGTACGCGGGGGCGCGCCTGCGGCGGCTGCGCGAGGAGCGCCGGATGAACCAGGCGGAACTGGCCCGCGTGTTGGGCATCTCGCGCAGCTATCTGAACCAGATGGAGCACGATTCGCGCCCGCTCACCGTCCCGGTGCTGTTGCGGCTGTCCGAAGCCTTCGGCGTCGACCCGACGTTCTTCTCCGAGCGCGACACCACCCGGCTGGTCGCGGACCTGCGCGAGGCGCTGGCCGGCGAGCTCGCCGAGGCCCGGGTCGCCACCGCCGATCTGACCGAACTCGCCGCGCGGATGCCGGCGATCGCCCATGTCCTGCTCGATCTCGGCCGCCGCAACCACCGCCTGGCCGAGCGGCTGGTCGGCGGCGAGGGTGGCCGCGGCAACGGTCAGGAGGCGCCGATCTCGCCGCACGAGGAGATCCGGGACTTCTTCTACCGCCGGCAGAACTACCTGGACGAGCCCGACCACGAGGCCGAGCGCCTGGCCGCGGAGATCGGCATCCGGCCCGGTGACGTGCTGCGGGTCCTGACCGCGCGGCTGGCCGACCGTCACGGCGTCCGCCTGTCCAACGACGCCGACGACCGGCTGCACCACTACGACGACGCGACCCGGACCCTGCACCTGTCGGCCCGCCTGCGGCCCGGCCAGCGCGCCTTCCGGATGGCCACCCAACTCGCCCTGCTGGAATACCGCGACGGGCTCGACGCCCAGGCCGCCGAGGACTTCCCGCCCGGCTCACCCGCGCACGCCCTGGCCCGCATCGGCATCGCCAACTACTTCGCCGCCGCCCTGGTCCTGCCGTACACCGGCTTCCACGCCGCGGCGGAGCAGGCGCGGTACGACATCGAGCGCCTCACCGACCGCTACGGCCTCGGCTACGAGACCGTCTGCCACCGCCTGAGCACCCTGCAACGCCCGCGCCTGCGCGGTGTGCCGTTCTCCTTCGTCCGCGTCGACCGCGCCGGCAACATGTCCAAGCGCCAGTCCGCGACCGGCTTCCACTTCTCCCGGGCCGGCGGCACCTGCCCGCTGTGGAACGTCTACGAGGCGTTCGCCGCGCCCGGCCGCATCCACGTCCAGATCGCCGAAATGCCGGACGGGCAGCGGTACTTGTGGACCGCCCGGGCGATCACCCGGCACCGCGGCGGCTGGGGCGAACCGGGCAAGACCTTCGCCGTCGGCCTCGGCTGCGAGATCCGGCACGCGCACCGCCTCGTCTACTCCGACGGCCTGGACCTCGACAGTGGCGCCACCGCCACCCCGATCGGCATGGGTTGCCGGGTCTGCGAACGCCTCGACTGCCCGCAACGCGCCGCACCACCCCTGGGCCGCCCGCTGCACATCGACGAGCACACCAGCACCTTCGTCCCGTACCCGGTGTCGGGAGACGGGGCGTGAGCGCGGGTGTCTGACCGGTAGCGCCCTGCGCAACCGCGCTTTCCGGCCATTCCCGATGAGCCCGGGCGGGGCGCACCCCGCGCTACGGCGAAGCTGGTGCCATGAGCACGGAACGACGGCACCTCCTCGTCATCGGCATCGGAGCCGGTGACCCGACTACCTGACCCTGGCCGCGGTGAAGGCCATGGCCCGCACGGACGTCTTCTTCCTCGTGGGCAAGGGGCCACAGAAGGCCCAACTGACCGATCTGCGCCAGCACATGGTGGCGGAGCACGCACGCGCTCCCTACCGGGTCGTGGCGGCGGACGACCCCTGGCGCGACCGCACCCGCGCGGACCGCCCCGGTTACACGGCCGCCGTCCATGACTGGCGCGGCCGCCGCGCGGACGTCTACGAGCGGCTGGTGACCGACGAGCTCACCCCCGGACGGACCGGCGCGTTCCTGGTGTGGGGCGATCCGGCCCTGTACGACAGCACGCTCGGCATCCTCGACGAGATCGAGGCGCGGGACACGGTGTCGTTCACGGTCGAGGTGGTCCCCGGCATCAGCAGCGTCTCCGCGTTGGCCGCCCGCCACCACATCACGGTGAACCAGGTCGGTCGCCCGGTGCACATCACCCCCGCCCGCAGGCTCGCGGAGCTCTCCCCCAACGACGACGGGGACGTCGTCGTCATGCTCGACGCCCACGAGTCGTTCCGCCGGTTCGAGACGGACGACGTCTGGATCTACTGGGGCGCCTCTCTCGGCACGCCCGATGAGCTCCTGGTCGCGGGCCCCGTGCGCAAGGTCGCGGACCGGATCAGGCGGCTGCGGAGTGCGGCACGGGCCCGGCACGGCTGGATCATGGACACCTATCTGCTGCGCCTGGTCGACGAGGACCGCGAGGAGTGACGGACGGGCGCGGGACGAGGTGAGGGCACGGAGACCGGACACTTATTGCACATGGCTTGCAATTACTATGGGTGAGCAATGAGTGGGTGTCGTGAGGGAGTGGCCATGCCGCAGGGCCGGATCGTGCTCGGTATCGAGTCGTCGTGCGATGAGACCGGGGCCGGGATCGTGTCGGACGGGCGGCTGCTCGCGCACGCGGTGGCGTCGAGCATGGCCGAGCACGCCCGGTTCGGCGGGGTGGTGCCGGAGATCGCCGCCCGCGCCCATCTGCACTCCTTCACGCCGGTGGTGCGGGAGGCCCTGGATCAGGCGGGGCTGCGGCTGAGCGACCTCGACGCCGTCGCCGTCACCACCGGCCCCGGCCTGTCGGGGGCCCTCCAGGTGGGGCTCGCGGGCGCGAAGAGCCTGGCGTACGCGGCCGGGGTGCCCCTCTACGGGGTCCATCACCTGGCGGGCCATGTCGCGGCCGACACCCTGGAGCACGGCCCGCTGCCCGATCCGTGCCTGGTCCTGATCGTTTCCGGTGGCCACACCTCGCTGTTGCTGGTGCGGGACCTCGTCCGCGATCCGATCCTGCACCTGGGCGACACCATCGACGACGCCGCCGGCGAGTGCTTCGACAAGGCGGCCCGGATCTTCGGTCTGCCCTACCCCGGGGGCCCGGCGATCGACCGGGCGGCCCGGGACGGAAACCCCTGCGCCGTCGCCTTCCCCCGCCCGCTGACGAGCGGGAAGGGCGACCCGTACGCGTTCTCGTTCTCCGGCCTGAAGACGGCCGCGGCGCGCTGGGCCGAGTCGTACCGACTCCGCGGCGCGGAGCTCCCGTTGGCCGACGGCGCCGCCTCGCTCCAGGAGGCGGTCGCGGACGTGTTGACCCGTAAGGCGCTGGCCGCCTGCCGGGAGTACGAGGTGGGGACGCTGGTCGTGGTGGGCGGGGTGGCCGCCAACTCCCGGGTCCGGGCGCTCGCGGAGGAGCGGTGCGCGGCGGCGGGGGTGGAACTGCGGGTGCCGCCGCTGACGTTGTGCACCGACAACGGCGCGATGATCGCCGCGGTCGGCGACCTGCTGGTGCGCGCGGGCGCCGCCCCGGCCCAACTGAGCGTGTCCATCGACCCGTCCGCGCCGTTGGAGTACGCCGCGCTGCATCCCGCCCTCGTTCCCGCCTGAGTCGATTCGGAGCACACCGTGCGCACCGCCGAGATCCGTTCCCGTTTCCTCACGTTCTTCGCCGACCGCGGGCACACCGTGGTGCCCAGCGCCCCGCTGCCCACACCGGACCCCACCCTGCTGTTCGTCAACGCCGGCATGGTCCCGTTCAAGCCCTATCTGACCGGCGAGCAGGAGCCGCCGTGGCCGCGGGCGACCAGCGTGCAGAAGTGCGTGCGCACGCTCGACATCGAGGAGGTCGGGAAGACCACCCGGCACGGCTCGTTCTTCCAGATGAACGGGAACTTCTCCTTCGGGGACTACTTCAAGGAGCAGGCCATCGCCTTCGCCTGGGAGCTGTCCACCTCCCCGGTCGCGGACGGGGGTTACGGCCTGGACCCGGAGAAGATCTGGGTGACCGTCCACCACTCCGACGACGAGGCGCGCGGCCTGTGGCGCACGCTCGCGGGGCTGCCCGACGAGCGGATCGTGGCCCGGGGCGACGAGGACAACTTCTGGTCGATGGGCGTGCCCGGCCCGTGCGGTCCGTGTTCGGAGCTGTACTACGACCGGGGTCCGGCGCTCGGCCGCGCGGGCGGCCCGGCGGTCGACGAGGACCGCTACATGGAGTTCTGGAACCTGGTGTTCATGCAGGACGAACGCGGCGAGGGCGCCGGCAAGTCCGGCTACCCGATCCTCGGCCGGCTGCCCCGCCCCAACATCGACACCGGCATGGGCCTGGAGCGGATGGCCACCCTCCTCCAGGGCAAGGACAACCTCTACGAGATCGACGAGACCCGGCCCGTCCTCGACCGCGCCGCGGAACTCGCCGGGGTCCGCTACGGCGCGGCGCACCAGACGGACGTCCGGCTGCGGGTGGTCGCCGACCACGTCCGCACCGCGTTGATGCTGCTCGCCGACGGCACCGCGCCCGGCAACGAGGGCCGCGGCTACGTCCTGCGCCGCATCCTCCGCCGAGCCGTCCGCTCGATGCGCCAACTCGGCTACCAGGACCCGGCCCTGCCCGAACTGCTGGCGGTGGCGCGGGACTGCATGGCCCCCAGCTATCCGGAGGTCGCGGACGCCTATGCGCGGATCTCCGACCAGGCGTGCGGGGAGGAGGACGCCTTCCGCGCCACGTTGCGGCAGGGCACCGCCGTCCTGGACACCGCCGTCGCCCGGGTACGGGAGGAGGGCGGGCGCACCCTGCCGGGCGGGCAGGCGTTCCTGCTGCACGACACCTACGGGTTCCCCATCGACCTCACCCTGGAGATGGCGGCCGAACAGGGCGTCGAGGTCGACCGCGAGGGCTTCACCACCCTGATGAACGAGCAGCGCGAGCGGGCCCGCGCCGACGCCCGGGCCCGCAAGTCCGGTGGCACGGCTGACACTTCGGCGCTCCGCTCGCTGCTGGACGCGCACGGTCCCACCGACTGGCGGGCGTGGGAATCCCTGACCGCCGAGGCCCGGGTCCTGGGCGTGGTCGGCGCGGGCGGCCCGGTCCCGGTCGCCCGCGAGGGCGAGATCGTCACCGTCGTCCTGGACCGCTCCCCCTTCTACGCCGAGTCCGGCGGCCAGGACAGCGACGCCGGCCGCCTCTCCGGCGCCTCCGCCGAGGCCGAGGTCCTCGACGTGCAGCGGCCGCTGGCGGGGCTGATCGCCCATCAAATCCGGGTCACCGCAGGCGAGTTGGCCGTCGGCGACGAGGTGGTCGCCGCGGTCGATCCCGAGTGGCGGCTGGGCGCCCGACAGGCCCACTCCGGCACCCACGTCCTGCATGCGGCACTGCGCGAGATCCTCGGCCCGACGGCCCTGCAGTCCGGCTCCTACAACCGGCCCGGCTATCTGCGCCTGGACTTCCCCTGGCGCGGCGCCCTCTCCCCCACCGTCCGCAGCGAGATCGAGGAGGCCGCCAACCGGGCGCTGCGCAGGGACCTGCCGGTGGGCGTGCGGTGGATGACGCTGCCCGAGGCCAAGGAGATCGGCGCGCTCGCCCTGTTCGACGAGACGTACGGGGAGCAGGTGCGGGTGGTCGAGATCGGCGGCGCCTGGTCGCGCGAACTGTGCGGCGGCACCCACGTCGAGCACGCCGCGCAGATCGGCACGGTCGCCCTGACCGGCGAGTCCTCGGTCGGCGCCGGCATGCGGCGGCTGGAGGCGGCGGTGGGCATCGAGGGCTTCGACTACCTGGCCCGCGAACGCGATCTGGTCTCCCGGATCGCCGAGCAACTGGGGTCACCGCGCGCGGAGTTGCCGGAGAAGATCGGCGGCCTGCTGGACCGGTTGAAGGCCGCCGACCGCGAGAACGCCCGGCTGAAGGCCGTGGCCACCGCGGCGCGGGCCGCGGAGCTGGCCGCCACCGGCGTGGACGCCAACGGCACCCTGGTCGTCACCGCCACCGCGGCGGGCCCGGCCGCCGATGCGCGCGCCCTGGCCCTGGCCGTCCGCGACCGGCTCCCGACGGACCGCCCCGGCCTGGCGGCGGTAGCCGGCGACGACGGCGCCCTCGTACTCGCCCTCAACGGCGCCGCCACGGCCGCCGGGTTGAACGCGTCCACTCTCGTCAAGCGGGTGTTGGACGGCCGTGGTGGCGGCTCCAAGGAGGTCGCGCAGGGCGGCGGGGTGCCCGTCGAGCGGCTGCGCCACCTCCTGGCGGAGCTGCCGCGGATCGTCGGGCGGGGGTGAGCGGCGGCGGGTGACAGTGCCGGACTGGCCAGGAGTTACCCGCCCGCCAGCCGGCCGGTAGCCCTGCGCGAGAGGAAGATCACGTCGGGTTACCCGCATCTTGGCCATGCACCTGCCACGCGGTATCGTCGGCGCGATTGTTGACGACGGCATGCGGAAGCCGGTGGGAATCCGGCACGGTCGCGCCACTGTGAGCGGGACGGTCCAACGCGTTGGGCGTCCCGTGAGTCAGACCCGCAGCCGTCGACCTGTGCACCACCGAGATGGGACGCGAACTCCCAGAGGAGGCCCTGCCATGGCGCAGTCCGTCGCCCAGCCGACCGCCGGTTCCCCCGCGGTACCCACCAAACTGCCGCTCAAGGCGATAGCCCCCTGGGCGATCTTCTTCGGCATCCTGATGCTCGTCCTGCTCTACTTCGTCGGCGCCGAGCAGGGCGCCACCTCCGTCTTCAACGGCACGGACATCCACGAGTGGGTGCACGACGGCCGCCACCTGCTCGGCTTCCCCTGCCACTGACACGAGGGACGCCGCACGCCCATGAACTCCACAACGGTCCGAAACCTCCTCGTCCGTGGCATGCTCGCCGGCCTCGCAGCCGGCGTGCTCGCGCTGCTCGTCGCCTATCTCCTCGGTGAGCCCAACGTCGACAGCGCGATCCGGTTCGAGGCCGCCCACTCCCACGAGCACGAGATGGCAGTCGTCTCCCGCTCCCTCCAGTCCACCGCCGGCCTCGCCACGGGCGTACTGGTCTACGGGGTCGCCTTCGGCGGCATCGCCGCCCTCGCCTTCTCCTTCGCGCTCGGCCGCGTCGGCCGCTTCGGCCCCCGGGCGACCGCGCTGCTGCTGTCCGGCTGCGCACTGCTCGCCGTGTACGTGGTGCCGTTCCTGAAGTACCCGGCCAATCCGCCGTCCGTCGGCGAACCCGACACCATCGGCAAACGCACCGCCCTGTACTTCCTGATGATGCTGCTCGGCGTGTTGCTGGCGCTCGCGGCCAGCATCCTGGGCAGGCGCCTGGCACCGAGGTTGGGTACCTGGTACGCGACCGTCGTCGCGGTGGTGGCCTTCGCCGTCGTGATCGGGGTGGCCTACGCCGTCCTGCCGGCCGTCAACGAGGTGCCGACGGACTTCCCGGCCACCCTGCTGTGGCGGTTCCGGCTCTCCGCACTGGCCATCCAGGCCGTGCTGTGGGGTGGATTCGGCCTCCTCTTCGGCGAGTTGGCCGAGCGGCTGCTGCATCCGCGGGCCGAGGCCGTCACCGCCGGCCGAGCGGTCCCCGTGGAGAACTAACGCCCGCGCCAAGAGAACTGACGCCCGTACCGCAGACGCCCCAGAGGGCCCCGGAATTTCCGTGGGCCCTCTCGGGCGTGTGCGGTACGGGGACGGACCGGCCGGGACGCTCAGCGCTCCGCCGCGGTGTCCGGCGGGCGCGGAGGTGATGACGGGGACGATGACGCGGGCAGGGCCTGGCCGAGCCGCAGGTTCCAGCGGCCGGCCCGACCGCTGAGTTCCGTGGCCGTCAACGGGGGCACGTCCAGCCGCCAGAAGGCCGGCCCGGGCAGGCCGAGGACGTGTACGACCGCCGCCCGCACCACCTCCGGCTCGACGACGGCGAGCGTCCGGCCGGCCGCGGGCAGCGCGTCCAGCCAGCGCGCGACGCGTCCGCACAGCTCCCGCACCGACTCGCCACCGTGCGGCGCGCACGCCGGGTCGGCGAGCCAACGGCCCACGGCCTCCGGTTCGGCGGCCCCCACCTCGTCGAGGGTCCGGCCCGTCCAACGCCCCACGTTGAGACCGCTCAACTCGGCCGCGTCCGTACCGTCGAGACCGAGCGCGGCGGCCGTCTGGTGACAGCGCGCGCTCGGGGAGGTGCGCACCCGGGCGGCCCGGGGCAGCGATCCGGCGGCCGAACGGGCCCTGGCGGCCGCACTGTCGTCGATCGCGTCACCGTCCTCGCCGTCGCCAAAACGGGCCTGCCGCAGTGACCGGCTCATCGCGGGCGTGATGAGGGTGACGCGACTGCTCACGGGGCTGCCTCCGGCTGGGTTGCGGTATGCGGGGTGTGGTGTGCGGTACGGGGTTTCGTGGCTGCGGCGGGCGTCGTGGGGCCGCTCGACTGCCGGGCTCAGCGCGGCGGTTGAGGGGCGGGTCCGCTGGTCTCGCGGACCACCAGCCGCGGTTCCACCACCGCCTCGCGCGGCGCCGACTCCGGCCCCACCAGCCGCTGCACGGCGCAGCGCACCGCGTGCCCGGCCAGCCGTCGGGCGTCCTGGCGGACGGTGGTGAGGCCGACCGGCATCAGGTGGGAGAGGTGACTGTCGTCGTAGCCGACGATCGAGATGTCCCGCGGGACCGCGAGACCCGCCCGCGTCAGCGCCATCAACAAGCCCATGGCGCAACGGTCGTTGCCGGCGAGGACGGCGGTCGGCAGCGGCCGTCCGTCGTCGCGCTCGTTCAGCAGCAGCCGACCGGCCTCGACGCCCGAACGCTCGGTGTGCTCACCGGGGATGATCCGGAGTTCGGCCGCCAGCCCGTGGTGGCCCATCGCGTCCCGGTAGGAGCTTTTGCGTTCGGACGCGCCGGGGCCACGGCCGCCGTCGATGTGCACGATCCGCCGGTGCCCCAACGCCACCAGGTGGTCCATGGCCTGGCGCACGCCGCTCTCCTCGGCGCTGCGCACGACGTCGACGCGCGCGTGGGGCGTCCGGTGGCCGATCGAGACGGTGGCGGTGTGCCCTCCGACTCCGCCGAGGTAGGTGGGTTCGGCATCCGGACCGAGCAGGATCAGGCCCTCGCAACGGTGGCCGAGCAGGGCCTCGACGGCCTTGGCCTGGCTCCGCTCCTCGGTGGCGGCGGACAGCAGCACGTCGTAGCCCAGCCGCTCGGCCTCCGGGTAGATGCCCTCGATGAGGTCGGTGTGGAAGGTCTGGTGCACGGTGAACATCACGCCGAGCGTGCGGCTGCTCCCGCGCGCCAGCAACCGGGCGGCGCTGTCGGGCCGGTAGCCGATCTCGTCGGCGACCCGCAGCACCCGCCGGCGGGTCTCCTCGCTCGCTCCCGGCTGGTCGCGGAAGACGATCGACACGAGCGCCCGTGACACCCCCGCCCGCTGCGCGACGTCCGCCATCGTGGGCCGCCGCCCGCCCGATCCGTCCACCTGTGCACCCCCCTTCGACGACGCCCACCCTACGGGCCGTCACGAGACCTCCCGTCAACGAGCCGTCGGCGCAGGCCGACAAGCCAGCGCACGCCAACAAGGCAGGCGGTCGACATGCCACTTGGTCAGGTGTCGCCGCCACAGTCGACGCCTGGCCAACGGGGTCGGCCCGGGCATCGGGGTGGCTCGGCCCGCCCCCTGCGCCGGTGTGCCCGCGGTGGGTGTCACCCGCCCAACAGCAGCCGCTCCAGCGCCGCCCGGGCCCGGGCGTCGGACTCGGCGCGGGCGGCGATGGCCTCGGCCAGCTCCCGCACCCACTCGTCCAGCGCCACCGGGCGCCGGGAGAGGATCACCCCCCGCACCTCCCGGCACACCTCGCCGCTCGGGCGGCCGCCGGTGAGATTCAGCACCAGACGCTGCTCGCCCAGCGCGACGTCCAGGCACACCACCTTGCCTTCCCGGCCGGCCAGTCGGTCGGCCATGCCGCGCTTGCGCTCGATCGCCACCGAACCTGGCGGCAGCGCGTCCGCCAGCGTCCCGGTGAGCACCTGGGCGTACACCTCCAGATCGGCGGCGTCCCGGCGCAGTGCGGCGGCGAGCAGCTCGACCGAGGCGGGTTCGCCGCCGGGCTCGGGCGGCACGGGGAGGTGGGAGGACATCGACAGCGGCCTTTCGTTTCGGTCTGGGTCCAACGGATCGCGTGCTGCGGCCTGTCCGACGGGTCAGGGGCGGACCGGACCTACCCGTCCAGGCTCAGCACCATCGTCGGGCGTTCGATGACGTGGTCGTCGCGCAGCGGCCGCACGGCCGTGCCGATGGCGAAGAACTCGGTGGTGTGCCCGCCCCAGCGGTGGTTGTGGGAGTTGAGCTGCACCCCCACGATGCCCTCGGCGTGCAGTTCCTCCGCCTCCCGCTGCATCCGCTCCATCGCCAACTCCCGGGCGTCGTAGAGCGCTTGGGTGAACGGCTCGATCTCCACGTTCTTGCCGATGTTGGAGAACATCGAACCGATCTTCTGGTGGGCGATGTGGTACACGCAGGTGCCCATCACCATGCCCAGTGGGGCGTATCCGGCCCGGACCAGGGTCCAGAAGTCCTGTCCGCTCAGGTCCGAGGTGAACGGCTGCCCCTTGGCGTTGCGCCAGCTCCCGTTGCCGCCGGGCGCGGGCGCGTCCGCCTTGACCGCGGTGCCGATCGCGATGAACTCGGCGATGTCGTTGCCGAACTCCCGCGCCTCGACGGAGAGCCGCACGCCCACGATGCCGTCGGCGCCGAGCTGTGCCGCCTCGGCCTCCATCCGGGTCATGGCCAACTCCCGGGCGTGATACATGGCCTGGCTCAACGTGGTGAGCTCCTGGTTCTTTCCCCAACGGCCGAGCTGGATGCCCACGTGGTAGATCGAACTGCCCAGGACCAGGCCGAGCGGTCGGAACCCCGCCTCCCGCACGAGCAGGAACTCGTTGACCGTCAGGTCACTGGTGAAGAGCGAGCCCCCCGGCCGGCCGGGCTGGAGTTCGGCCAGCCGCCGCATCGCATCGGCCGGTACGCCCTGGGCGGTCGGGTCGGTGGCGGTCATCAGCGGTCCCCCTCGGGAAAGTGTCTGGTGGTGAGGTGATGATGGGCGGTTGGTGTGGAGCGAAGGGTGCCGGGTGACTGGTCACGGCGGCGGACGGGGGCGGCCCTTGCGTTGGCGGGCAGCTCGTCACGCGGATCGCCGTCACGTGGAACGCGCACGGCGCCGGTCGGGATCCAGTGGCATCACGGTCAGGGTGCGCGGCTGCGCCTCCCGGCGCACGGTGAAGGCGGCCACCGAGGTGCCTATCAGGGTGGCCTCGGCGACGTGGTCCTTCTGGTCGGAGTCCTTGTTGCGCCGGCGCGCCCGGACGCAGTCCTCGTGCCAGACCCGCAGTCGGTTGTCGCCCAGCACCACGCCGTCCGCTCCGGCGTGCCATGCCTGCTCGCCGATCCGTTGGCGGGCGTCATGACGGGTCAGCGCGACCAACTGGCTCCAGCCGGTGACCTCCTGATTGCCGGCCGCGAACCAGTTCTGCCGCCGGGTGGTCCAGTCGTCGTGCCGGGAGCCGATGGCGAGCCCCACCAGGAGGTCGACCGGCACCCACCCCGCGTCGATCAGCTTGGCGAACCCCTGGCCGTCCAGGTGCGTGGTGAAGGGGCGCTTCGGCCGCACGTCCCCCTGTGCCCGGACGGCGGTGCCGATCACCTGGAATTCGAAGCAGTGGGGCGCCGAGGGGAACGGGGCCATCGTCAGGTCCGCGGCCACCACACCGTCCCCGCCCAACGCCGTGCACTCCGCCGTCATCCGCGCGAGCGCCGCATGGCGCGCCGCCATCAGCACGTCGACCAGCGCCTTGGAGGCGGCGCCCTGCCCCGATACGGCGACCGGCGCCGGCCCGGAACCGCGCCCGGACCACCCCGCTGACCCGTAGCCGCAGTCGTAGTAGCGCCAGTTGGTCCCGCCGCCCGCCACGCGGTACACGGCCGAGCCCAGCACCTGCCCGACCGGCTCGAAGCCCACCGATCTGAGCGCGGCGAACTCACCCGTCGACAGCGCCGAGGACCACGTCCCGCTGCGCCGCGCCTCGGCCGTACGCGCCGCAGCCACCGGTGGCAACCCACCGCCGGCAGACCACTCCCCGCTCATGGACACCCCCTCCAACTCCCCGGGAACGAGCCCTAGGAGAGCGAGTCTAGAGCGAGGGTCCGACAACGGAGGGTGCGGGGAGGGAGGAACGCACGGACGGGGAGCGTCAGTTGCCAGGCAACCCGGTGCGGTACCAGGCAGTGCGGTATCAACCCGGCGCGGTGCCGGCTCGGCCGTGGCAGGGCTCAGGCGCGCGGCCCATGCGTTGCCTGGCGTCCGCGAAGGACGGTTACGGCACGGTATCCACGTCAAACACCTGCACCCAATCGCCCGTGCGATGCCCAATTATTCGAACTAGCAAAAGCGTCCGATGAGACGACCGGCGCACCCGCGACCAGTCCCGCAGAACGCGCCCTTCGAAGCGCTTTGCACGAACGGCCGAGCGAGACAAGTGCCGGCCCGAAACAACGGGTTCGCGCCCGCGCGTGGCGCAAAGACCACGGGCGGCGTTCGAGCGCGGGGGCATTTTCGAGTTGCACACCCGCCGCGTTTTCGATGAACCCCCAACGAAATCCGCACGTTTCGCCTCGCCCACCCTTGAAGATATCGCCCCCTTAACCGGATCCCGCGAGTTCGCCTCCGGCAGTCCGGGGCCAACGAAACCATTACGCTCCGGTGAATTCTGCGACCCCTTCGGGGCGCCACGGGAGGCATCGACCGAGCCGAGGCGCCCCCGACAGAGGAGCGGAAGGAAATCCGACTCTTCGGTCAACTGTCGGATTGGATAGGGGTTTTCGGCCGCTCGGCCGGAACATGCGCGCGGGCGGGGAAGTTAACGAGAGAGGAGGGCCGACATCGGGCCGGCGGCCAGCACCGCCCCGCCTTCAACGGGGCATTGACCTGGGACGGAGGCCACGATAGGCGCACGGAAGGGCGGCCTCCCGCTCCCGGCGGTGGCGCGGCACGTCACCGTGCCGCACGCGTCCGGGAGTTGAAGGCCGCGTTCACTTCCGCCCTATAAAGAACCCAAGGGAGGGAGAGTTGTCGAGCGATGCCCGGCCCCGCGCCGGGGGCTTCAGCCGTCCCGCTCCGTCGCACAAGAATGCGAGGGAATGGTCCGATGCAGGGCCGGGTACGATCTCTTTTCCGGCAATCAGCCAGAGGCCACTACCGCGACTACTGGGCCTTCTTGAAGCCGATGGTCGTGGCGTCCTTCTTCGTGTGGATCGTGCCGTCGGTGTCCTTGTTGAACTGGCCGACCTTGGCGGCAGCCGGCGGCATGTAACGCTCGGGAAGCTGCTTCTTGGACATGACTTTCTCCTATCCATCTCGGTGGATTCCGAAGTGGCGCCGATTCATGTAAGCGGGTTCCCACCAGAGTGTCTACTCACGTATAGCAACTCAAGCCAATACAAGACGCTTTCTTACCTGCGGTAAGAGTCACCGCGGGTCGCGACCGCCTTCGTTCGGAGGGATGGCGGGGCGCGGCAGAACGCGCGGCTCAATATCTCCCTGTACGCAGCACGGACTTGGCATATAGGGGTGGCGTAGGGGGTGCGCCGCCGGCGCCAAGTCGCCCGGCCTGAAGGGCATCGGAGCGAGCGCCGGTCGATCCGTTCCGTCACGCCAGTCATGGCGTGATCTCAACTGTGTGCAGTTGCGCGATCTCCGTCAGTGATGGACGGTGCTCCGGCGGCCGCGCCGGCGGCGCGGAAGTCGCCCTGATACCTGGTGGTGAGGCATTGCAATCCCCCAACGACAACAACCTCGTGGTCTTCCCGGACTCCCCGGGCGGAGCCTGGGCCCATCGCCAAGTCGAGTCCGCGGCACCGCAGATGGTGACCCATGCTTCCGGGCGACCGTGGTTGGCCGGCTCGTGGGACCCGGCGGACCTGGTGGTGGCGGACGCGGGCCCAGCGCGCGTTGCGGTGTTCGGCACGGTCTCCGTCACGTCGGAGCGCCTGTCCACGCTCATCTCCCAGGTGCGCACCCTGCCGGACCTGGACCGACTGGCCCGTCAACTGCCCGGCAGCGCACACCTGCTGGCGTCGGTCGACGGCCAGGTGCGGTTCCAGGGGACCGTCACCGGGTCCCGTTGCGTGTTCACCGCCTGTCTGGACGAGGTGCCGATCGCCGGTGACCGGGCCGACGTGTTGGCCGGGATCATCGGCGCGGAGCCGGACGAGGAGCTGCTCGCGGCGAGCGTGACCTCCGGCATGTTCTTCGCACCGTTGAGCGAACGCAGTTGGTGGCGCGGCGTGGAACAGGTGCCGGCGGACTCCTATCTCGTGCTGCCCGGCAACGGCTCGACGCGCACGGTGCGTTGGTGGCAGCCGCCGGAGCCGCACCTGTCCCTGACCGAGGGCGTCGATCAGGTGCGCGAGCGACTGCGGGAGGCGGTGGCCCTGCGGCAGCCCCGACAGGGCAGGCTGTCGGCGGACCTGTCGGGCGGCATGGACTCCACGTCGCTGTGCTTCCTGGCCGCCGAGCACCGCCCCGACCTGTTGACCTTCCGGTGGACCGGCGGCAGCGCGATCAACGACGACCCGTTCTACGCGGAGCGGGCCGCGCGCTCCCTGGAGCACGCCGAGCACCTGACCATGCCGGAGAGCAGCGCGCCGCCGGTGTTCTCCCCGCCGTACTGGACTTCCGACACGGAGGCGCCGCGGGCCACCACCCGGGGGATGAACGCCGTCCGCACCGGTATCCGACTGTTGGTCGAGCACGGTGCCACATGGCATCTGGCCGGGCACGGCGCCGACGAGTTGTTCACCGGCAGCGCCGCCTATCTGCACACGCTGTTGCGGCGCAGCCCGGTGACCGCCTGGCGTCAACTGCGCGCCCACCGGGCGCTGTCCCGCTGGCCGTTGGGGGCCAGCCTGTCCGAGCTGTTGCGCGGGGAGGACCTCGGCACGTGGTGGCGGCGGTGTGCCGATCAGCTCGCGCGCCCCGCGCCGGACAGTCCGGTCCCGGCCCTGGGGTGGGGGGCGCGGCTGCCGGCGACGCCATGGGCCACCGGGGACGCGGTGCGGACCACGCAGCGGCTCTTCCACGGCGTGGCGGCGGGGATCGCCCCCCTGGCCCCGGACCGCGGGCAGCACGAGGCGCTCACCGCGCTGCGCAGCGCCGGGCCCGTGTTGCGGTTGCTGTGCCGCGAGTACGCGGTCGAGGGGTTGCGCCTGGAACTGCCGTACCTGGATGACCGGGTGGTGGAGGCGGTGCTGTCGATCCAGCCCCACGAGCGCTACACCCCCTGGCGGTACAAGCCGGTGTTGGCCGAGGCGATGCGGGGTCTGGTGCCCGATGTGGTCCTCGACCGGTCCACCAAGGGGTACTGCGAGGAGTCCGTCGACCGCGCCATGCAGGACCACGTGCCGGACCTGTTGGAGCTGTTCGCGGACTCGCAGTTGGCGCGCCGCGGGCTGATCGACGTGGCGAAGTTCCGGACCACCTTGGGCACGCCGCCGCGCAGCTCCGATGTCTGGTCCGCACAGTTGGAAGCGACGCTGGGCGCCGAGCTGTGGTTGCGGGAGATCGCGGCCCGCTCCGGTGGCCGGTCGTCGGCGACCGCCGGCCTCGCCCACAGCGGCGCCACCCCTCGTCCCCGTGTGTCCGATCCCGAGGAGACCCTGTGACCAGCCCCCCGTGCGCGCTGCCGCCGCGCGTCCAACTGCCCCTGCATCGGCGGGTGTTGCCGCTGGCCGCGGTGGCCCTCGCCCGGCCGCTGGCCGCGCTGCCGCCCCGCTATCTGCGCGTCGTGCTCCAGGGCTTGCGCGTCGGTGCCCGTCCGAGCAGTGCCGCGCAGGCTTCCGCGGCCCGCGCCGCGGTGGTCGCGGTGAGCCTGCGCTGCGCGGTCCACAACTGTCTCCAACGGTCCATCGCCGCGGCCGTGTTGTGCCGCGTCAAGGGGACGTGGCCCACCTGGCAGACCGGCGTGCGCACCACGCCGTTCGCCGCCCACGCCTGGATCGAGGCGGACGGCCAGGTGATCGACGAACCGTACCCCGACGGCTACTACCGGCCGCTGCTCACCGTCGCCCCCACGATTCCCAAGCACGCGGCCCGCTAGGGCCATCTCACGGAGGAACGTCGCCCCATGAAGCTCAGCCTGACCAGCCACACGCTCGCCACCGACACCGACGACGGCGCGGTGCTGATGAGCCAGCGCACCGGACACTACTGGCAGCTCAACCAGACCGGCGCCTATGCGCTCCAACGCCTGCTCGACGGCCGCACCACCGACCAGGTGGCCGAGGAGTTCGCGGAACGGTTCGGCATCGGGTTGGACCAGGCACGCGAGGACCTGACGGCGATGACCGACCAACTCCGGTCGTCCGGACTGGTGGAGGCGTCCTGAGCCCGGTCGGTCCGGAGAGGGAGCGGTGCGCTCGATGCTTCGACAACTGTGGACGTTGACCCGGGGGCAGCGCCGTTCGTTGAGCGCCGCCCTGCTCCTCACCCTGGTCGCGGCCGCGGTCGGCGTCGCCCAACCACTGGCCGCCAAGGGGGTGGTTGACGCCCTCACCGCGCACCGGCCGCTGTTCCTGCCGGTGGCGTGCCTGGTCCTGCTGTTGCTGTGCCAGGCACTGATCGGTTCCGGCGCCGCCTTCCTGTTGGAACGGGCCGGCGAGCGGTTCGTGTTGGACACCCGCACCAGGCTGTTCGAGCGCCTGTTGCGGATTCGGATGGACGCCTTCGACCGGCTGCGCGTGGGCGACCTCATGGCGCGCGCCTCCACGGACGTGGTCGTCCTGCGGGAGGCGCTGACGCACGTCTCCGTCCAACTCGCCACCAACCTCTGCATCGCGCTGGGCAGTGTCGGCGCGATGTTCGTGATCGATCCGGTACTGATGTTGCTCATCCTGAGCGTGCTGCTCGTCGGCAGCATCGTGATCAAGGTGCTGTCGACGCGGATCGGTCGGGTGTCGATGCGGCTCCAGACCGCCGTCGGGGCGATCTCGGCGGGGTTGGAACGCGCCCTGTCGGGCCTGCGCACGGTCCGTGCCAACCGCGCCGAACGGCGCGAGATCGACCACCTGACCGGGCTGGCCCAACACGCCTACGAGGAGGCGCTGCACAGCGCCAGGCTCACCGCGACGATCGCGCCCGTGGCCCAGATGGCCATCAACGCGGCCTTCGTCCTGGTCCTGTTGGTCGGCGCGGCCCGCGTGGACGAGGGGGCGCTCTCGCTCGGCGCGTTGGTGGCGATCCTGCTCTACGCCAATCAACTCGGTGGCCCCGTCACCGAGTTGATCGAGGGCGTCGCCTCGGTGAGCAGGGCGAAGGGCGCCATCGAACGCATCGAGGAGGTCTACTCGTTCCCCACCGAGGACCGCGCCCTCGCGCCGGCGGGCCGCGGCACGCCGCGTCGGCAACCGTCCCACCACGCCCCCGCGGCCCCGGCGTTGGAGCTCCGCGACCTGCGGTTCGGATACACCCCCGACACTCCGGTGCTCCAGGGGCTGTCGCTGACCGTCCCGCCGCACGCCCTCGTCGCCCTGGTCGGCCCGTCCGGAGCCGGCAAGTCCACCACCTTCGCGCTCGTCAACCGGTTCTACGAGCCGTGGAGCGGCGACCTCCGCATCGACGGGCACGCGGTCGCGGACCTCGGGCTCGACGCCTGGCGCTCGCGGATCGGCTGGGTCGAGCAGGACTGTCCGATGCTGCACGGCACGTTGCGGGAGAACCTCTGCTACGCCGCGCCCGACGTCACCACCGACGACGACGCCCTGTGGCGGGTCCTCGACCTCGTCAACCTCGCCCAGCGGGTCCGCCACCTCCCGGCCGGGTTGGACACCGGGATCGGCGAACGGGGCGCGCGCCTGTCGAGCGGCGAACGCCAACGGCTCGCCATCGCCCGGGCGATCCTGGCCCGCCCCCGACTGCTGCTGATGGACGAGCCCACCGCCCACCTCGACCCCGCCAACGAGGCCGCCCTGACGGTCACCCTGCACAACCTCCGGCGGGAGTGCGCCCTGCTCGTCATCGCGCACCGGATGACCACCATCGAGACGGCCGACTCCATCGTCATGCTCGACGGCGGAACGGCCCACGCCACCGGAACGTACGCCGAACTCCTGCGCACCGACGCCGGGTTCCAACGACACGTCGCCGGCGGAACGCGACTACCGCCAACTCTCGACCAGGGACCGGTGGTTGTCCCCGACCACCCCACCGTCTGAGCCGCGCCGCCTCACGCGATGCCCCGCAACCAGTCATCGACGGTCACGACATCCGCCCACCGCGGGAACAGCTTGTCGGTGAGGGCCCGATGCAGCTCGGGGTCGGTGTCGAGACAGGCATCCGTCAGCACGGTGAGGCCGAAGTCCAGGTCGGCGGCCTGGCACAGGGTGTGCAGCACCACGCCGCTGGTGGCCAGGCCGGTGAGCACCAGACTGTCGATGCCGCGCCCCCTGAGGACCAGGTCGAGATCGCTTCCCGAGAACGCGCTCGCCCGCCTCTTGGTGACCACGACGTCGCCCTCCCGGGGCGCGACGGCGTCATGGATCTCGGTGCCGGGGTCCCCCTCCCGGTACAGACCGTCCCGGGCTATGGCGGTGAGCACCCGGTTGCGCGGGCTGACCTCCGGGCTGTCCGGACGCAGCCCGATCACCACGTAGATCACGGGGAGGTTGGCGGACCGGGCGCCGTCGATCGCCTTGCGCAACCGCGGCAGATACCCGGAGCCGTCGTCGACGGCGTCCACGATGTCCCGCTGAACGTCCATCACGAGGAGTGCGCTGTTCGCCATGTCCCGCCCCTGTCCCTGTCCCTTGTTCACTACGGACAGGAGTCTGCCCGCCCGCTCTCGCCACGCGCCACTTGATTCAGGGGACTCAGGAGGCCCAGAGGGCTCGGGACGCTCGGGGAAGTTGGGCAACTCGTGGGACTCAGCGCACTTCCTTGATGCGGATCTGGTTGCCGGCCGGGTCGCGGAAGGCGCAGTCGCGGACGCCGTAGGGCTGGTCGGTCGGTTCCTGGATGACCTCGGCGTCGCTGGCCTGGAGGCGCTCGAAGAGGCCGTCGAGGTCTTTGGTGGCCAGGAGGATCCAGCCGTAGGTGCCCTTGGCCATCATCTCGGCGATCGTGCGGCGCTCCTCGTCGGTGACGCCGGGGTCGGCGGCCGGCGGCGCGAGGAGGAGGCAGGTGTCGGGCTGGCCGGCGGGGCCGACCGTGATCCAACGCATCGGGCCCCGTCCGACGTCGCTGCGGACCTCGAAGCCGAGGACGTCGCGGTAGAAGGCCAGCGAGGCGTCCGGGTCGGTGTGCGGGAGGACGCTCGTGTCGATGGTGATGTTCATGGCAATCACGCTAATCGGGGTCGGCGGCCGGTGCCTCCCGGTTCCTGATCGGCCTGGTCACCTGCCTCGCCACGCACGGCGGGAGGCCCTCCGTGGTCTGCGCCGCCCGGCGCCGGTAGGTGCTGGGCGGTATCCCGACGAGCTCGGTGAAGCGGGTGCTGAAGGTGCCCAACGACGCACAGCCGACCGCGAAGCAGACCTCGGTGACGCTGAGATCACCGCGCCGCAGCAGCGCCATCGCGCGCTCGATGCGCCGCGTCATGAGGTAGGAGTACGGCGACTCACCGTAGGCGAGCCGGAATTGGCGGCTGAGGTGCCCGGCCGACATGTGCACGCCGCGGGCGAGCGCCTCGACGTTCAGCGGGCGGTCGTACTCCCGGTCGATCCGGTCACGGACTCGGCGCAGGCGCGCGAGATCGCTCAGGTGCTGCGCCGTGGTGGGTCTGCTGGTCACCCGCCCGATCGTGCCACGGGGCTGGTCGCCGCCCAAGACCACCGACTCTCCGCCTCCGGCCGAAAGGCGTCAGCCGTCTTGGCTCGCGACTGCAACGCGATATAACGTAAGTCCGCGAACAACGGATGACGCGCCACAGATCCCGCACCACAGATCGCGCATCACGGATCACACCTCACCGATCAGGGAGAGAGACATGCCGGGTGAGACCTCGACCACGGGTCGGCCCCAACGCCCGAGCGCGGCGCCCGCGTTGCGGGCCTCGCACGCGGACCGGGACCGCACCGTGGACCTCCTGCGCATCGCGGCGGGCGACGGCCGGCTGACCGCCGTCGAGCTGGACGAGCGCCTGGAATCCGCGTTGGGCGCGCGGACGCTCGGTGAGCTCGCCGCGCTCACGACCGACCTGCCGGCCACGAAGGGCACCGCACTCGACGACGGCGCGGCGGACCTGGCGGACGTGCTCCGCATCGACCAGGAGGGCGGCTCCTTCCGCCGCGACAGCCGCTGGACGGTGCCGCGACGGGTGGAGATCCTGTCGTCCTGGTCGGAGGTGACGCTCGACTTCACCGAGGCCGTACTCACGCGGGACACCCTGCGCATCGACATGGACATGCGCGGCGGACTCCTGCGCCTGGTGACGCGCCCGGAAATCGCCGTGCACGCCGACGCCCTCGCGGTGCGCTACGGCAAGGTCACCATTCCGCGCCGGGCCGGCCCGACGGAGTCGACCGTCCTGCACGTGGAGCTGGCCGGCCAGATGGACTTCAGCCGGGTCGCGGTGCGGGTTCCGCGCCACCCCTTCCGGCGGTGGCGGCACCGCGGCTCCGTCTGAGGCGCAGCGCCGGGCGGCCGGTCACCGCGGGCTCCGCCGGGCCCATCGCCACGGTCCGCCGCCGACCCCGCCGCCGCGTTCACCCCCAACTCCCGCCACCAGCAAGCCCGATGGCCCGCACGCGGAGCGGACCCCGCCGCGCCATCGAAGATCACCCGGGTACAGAATCACCTGTATGTCGACAACGAACACCCCGACGGCGGCGACGATCGACGACGCTCCGCTGATCGGTCGCACCTTGGCCCGCGCCTTCGACGACGACCCGATGATGCGGTGGTTCTTCACCGACGACGCCTCGCGCGCGACGAACCTGGGCCGCTACTTCACCACCCTCTTCACCCGGCAGTACCTCCGGCACTGCGTGTGCGAGCGGACCGCGGCGGCGGCCGCCTTCTGGGTCCCGCCGGAGGCGCGGGCCAAGGCCGTTCCGGACGCGGAGACCATCGCGGAGCTGGTGGAGCTCCTCGGCGACCGGGCGCCGCTGTTCCGGGACACCGTCGAGGCGGCCGCCGCACACGCGCCCCAGGAACCGCACTGGTACCTGGCGGTGATCGGTGCCGACCCGGCCGCCCAGGGCCGGGGCCACGGGGCCGCCCTGCTCCGCTCGGGGCTGGCCAAGGCCGACGCGGAGGGCCTGCCCGCCTATCTGGAGTCCTCCAAGCCGGACAACCTGTCCTTCTACGAGCACTTCGGCTTCACGGTGCGTGCGGAGCTGCACCTGCCGGAGGGCGGGCCGGTGTTGTGGGCGATGCGCCGCGATCCGCGCCGCCCGGCCGGGGCCTAGCGGGAACCCCGGAAGAGATCCGGGAGTGGCCGGCGCGCCTCTGTCTTTCGGTAGAGCCGGGATCGGCCGTGGGGTTCACGGCGGCGTGGTCAGGGGGCGCCGATACTGGAGAGCGTGTCGCTCACCAGTCGTTTCCGCCGTTTCGCCGGTCACCGGTCCGCCGCGTTCTCGCGCGGGCCCGCGGTGGAGTCGGTGGGTGCGGCGCTGGGGGCGCTGGCGCTGTTCGCGGTGGTGGCGCGTCTCGACTACCTGCCGCACCCCGGCTACCACCTGCTGGCGGTCCCCGCCGGGGCCGTGCTCTTCCCGTTGCGCCGTCGCTTCCCGGGCACCGCGCTGCTGGCGCTCGCGGCGCTGACCGGGGCGCTGCCGTGCCTGGGCCCGGTCACCGCGGCGGCCGCGTACAGCGTGACCCGCCGCACCGTCCGGACCCGCCGGCGGACCCGCCTCCTCGGTGCCACCGGTCTGCTCTCCGTGGTCGCCGCGACGGCGACGGCGCCCTGGCTGGGCCCCGGTTCGATCCCGTACGGGGTGGCGCTGGGCCTGGTCCTGGCGGTCACCGCGGTGATCGTGCCGGGCCTGGTCGGCACCGTGTACGGGCAGCAGAGCCGGCTGGTCCGGGCGTTGCGGGAGCGCGGCGACGCGGCGGAACGGGCCAGGCGGCTGGTCGACAGCGAGGCCCGGGTCCAGGAACGGTCCCGGATCGCCGCCGAGATGCACGACATGGTGGGCCACCGGCTCAGCCTGGTCTCGCTGCACGCCGGCGGGCTGGAGCTGGCCTTGGAGAAGGCCGATCCGGAACTGCGCGAGGAAGCGGTCCTGGTGCGCCGCACGACCGGGGACGCGATGCGCGAGTTGCGGCAGGCGCTCGGGGTGCTCGGGCCGCTCGGCCGGGACACCGGGCCGGACGCGCTCACCGACGCGACCGGTACCCGCGCGGGCATCGAGGCACTGGTCGCGGAGTCCCGCGACGGGGGCATCGCCGTCCAACTCGCCTGGCAGGGCGCCGATCTCGCGGACCGCCCGCAGCGGGTCCGGCGAGCGGTGCACCGGGTGGTGCGGGAGGCGCTGACCAATGTGCACCGGTACGCGGCCACCGCGCATGTCACCGTCCGGGTCGTGCACGATGCCGAGACGGTGCGGGTGACGGTCCGCAACGGCGCTCCCCCTGCGCCGTCGGTCGCCGCCGGGGACGTGGGCACCGGTCGCGGCCTGGCGGGCCTGCGGGAGCGGGTGGAACTGCTCGGCGGCGAGTTCGACGCCACCGCCCTACCGTCCGGCGGGTTCGAGGTGGCGGCCGTCGTGCCGGCCGAGCCCGGCGAGATCGTCGCCGGTGAACGGCCCGGCGCCGCGCCCGCCGCGCCCGCGCCCGGTGCCGACGCGCGCGACGACTCCGTGCAGCGCGCCCGCCGGACCGCCGAGGCGCTGACGCTCGTCTTCGGGCTGGCCGGACTGGGGGTGCTGATGGTCCTCGGGATCGGGTTCGTCTTCGTCGGCCACCCCCGGGGCGTGCCCTCGCCTCCCCAACCGCCCTACGTAGGAATGCCGTTCCAGGACCTGGCCAAGCAGGGCGTGGCGGACTTCCCCGCCATTCGGGCCGCGGCCACCGGCCACGAACCGCCCCGCCCGGCCGGCACGGTCGGCTGCATCTACCCGCTCGGCGACGCCCACGGGGCCCGCCCCGGCGGCTTCCCGGTGACCCGCTACTGCTTCGACGCCGCGCACCGCCTCATCGCCATCGACCGCTTCACCGTCCCGTCGGTTCGGGACGCCGCCCCCTGGGAGACCCCCCGATGACCGAGCCCGCCCGGCCGATCCGTGTCCTGCTCGCCGACGACGAGGAGATGGTCCGGCACGGCGTCCGGCTGATCCTCCGGCACGCCGACGACATCGACGTCGTCGCCGAGGCCGCCGACGGGCAGCAGGCCGTGGCGGAGGCCGCCGCGCAGCGCCCCGATGTGGCGCTGGTGGACATCCGGATGCCGGTGTGCGACGGGCTGAGCGCGATCGAGCCGCTGCTGGCCCTGGAACCGGCGCCGCGCGTGGTGATGTTGACGACCTTCGGCGACGAGGACAACGTGGTCCGGGCGCTGGGGGCCGGCGCCTCGGGTTTCCTGCTGAAGGACGAGGGCCCGCAGGAGCTGATCCGCGCGGTGCGGGCGGCCGCTGCAGGCGATGCCGTGCTCTCCCCCGGCGTCACCGGCTCGGTGATCGCGCGGATGCTGCGCGGCGGGGCCGGGACCGTCGCCCCCACGGCCGGGGACGACCGGATCGACCGGCTCACCTCCCGGGAGCGGGAGGTCCTCGCGATGCTCGGCGAGGGCCTGTCCAACCAGGACATCGCCCAGCGGCTCGGGATCGGGGTCGGCACCGTGAAGACGCACGTCGGCGCGATCCTGGAGAAGACCGGTTCGACGAGCCGGGTGCAGGCGGCGGTCCTCGCCCACCGGGCGGGCCTGACCTCCTGAGGCCGGGGCTGGCCTCGCCCCGCGGCCGACTCGTCGTGCTCGCCCGGCGCCCGTTGGCGACCCGTTGCCGTTGACGGCCCGTTGGCGGGCCGTCTCTGTCCAACGGCAGAGACGCCTCCCCCACGAGGTCTGTCCAAGGGCAGGGAAAAGCCCGCCGCCTCTCCCCTCCGGCAGAGCCCAACTCCCGCCTCCAGAGCGATGTTTGTGCAGGTGAAAGCGGTGAGGATGGTGGTGTTCCTCCGGTCCGCCGCACCCTCGGCGGACCGTCACACCCAGGCGGAGTTCTCATGTCACAGACGTTCCCCACCCCCGGCTCCCACGCCACCGAACCGGCCGCCCGCGCCACGGGCCTGACCAAGGTGTACGGGAGGGGTGAGACGGAGGTGACCGCGCTGGACTCGGTGTCCGTCGAGTTCGCACGGGGCCGGTTCACCGCCGTGATGGGCCCCTCCGGCTCCGGCAAGTCCACGCTGATGCACTGCATGGCCGGTCTGGACAAGATCAGCACGGGCTCGACGCGGATCGGCGGCACCGAGCTCGGCGCCCTCTCGGACAAGCAACTGACCGCGCTGCGGCGGGACAAGGTGGGGTTCGTCTTCCAGGGCTTCAACCTGCTGCCCACCCTCACCGCGCGGGAGAACATCCTGCTGCCGCTGTTGCTCGCCGGTCGCCAGCCGGAGGGCGCCTGGTTGGAGGCGGTCGTCAACACGGTGGGCCTGGCCGGTCGCCTCACCCACCGCCCCAGCGAGCTCTCCGGCGGCCAGCAGCAGCGGGTCGCGGTGGCCCGGGCCCTGGTCTCGCGCCCCGAGATCGTGTTCGCCGACGAGCCGACCGGCAACCTCGACTCCCGGTCCGGCGCCGAGATCCTGGGCTTCCTGCGCGACTCCGTACGGGAGTTGGGGCAGACGGTGGTGATGGTCACCCACGATCCGGTGGCCGCCGCGCACGCGGACCGGGTGGTGTTCCTGGCGGACGGCCGGCTCGTGGACGAGTTGCTCGAACCGACCGCGGACGCGGTGCTCGACCGGATGCTCCGGTTCGAGGCCCAGGGCCGCACTCGCTGAACCGACCGGGTGCCGCCGGTCGTTCGCCCCGCGCCGCGCACCGCCGCCGGCGCGACGGGCCCCGGCCCCACCCGCCCCCTCTCCCTCTCCCCAACGCCCCTGGAACTGCCTCCATGCTGCGAACAGCCCTGCGCAACGTCCTTGCGCACAAAGCCCGTCTGCTGATGACCGTGCTCGCGGTCTGCCTCGGCGTCGCCTTCGTCTCCGGCACCCTCGTCTTCGCCGACTCCTCCGCCGCCGCGTTCCGCGCCGCCGCCTCCAAGAACTTCGCCGACATCGCGGTCAGCGTGGACCCGAAGTTCGCCCCGTCGAGCAACGCGACCGACCAACGCACCACCGCCCTGGACGACGCGCTGGTACGGAAGTTGGCCAAGGTGCCGGGCGTCAACACCGTGCGCCCGTTGGCCGACGGCTCCGCCACCCTGTCCGCCAAGGACGGCAGCCCGTTGCGGGCTGGCAGGACCTGGTCGAACCTGGCCGCGGCCTACGTGCCCGGCGCGGACGGCAAGGACGACCGCTATCCGCTGCTGAAGGGCCACGCCCCGCGCAGCGGCGACGAGTTGGCCATGGACGCCGGCACCGCCGCCACTGGTGGGTTCGGCATCGGCGACAGGGTCAGGTTCGCCACCGACGGCCCGGTGCTGTCCAAGCGGCTCGTCGGCATCGTCTCCACCAAGGACCCGCGGGTGACCGCCGGCGGGACCCTCACCCTGTTCGACAAGGCGACCGCCCAGCGGCTGTTCGCCTCCCCCGGCCACTACACGGGCATCGACCTGTCGGCCGCGCCCGGCACCAGTCAGGCCGAGCTCTCCCAACGGGTCACGACCGTGCTGCCGGCCGACCGCGCCGAGGCCACCACCGCCACCGCCCAGGCGGCCCAACAGGCCACCAACGTCGACCGGTTGACCCGGGGCTACCAGAAGATGCCGATGATCTTCGCCGGGGTCTCGCTGTTCATCGGCTCGTTCCTGATCGTCAACACCTTCACGATGCTGGTGAACCGGCGCACCCGTGAGATCGCGCTGCTGCGGGCGATCGGCGCGTCCCGCCGCCAGGTGGTCCGCTCCGTCCTGTGGGAGGCCGCCCTGGTCGGCCTCGCCGCATCGGTGGTCGGGTTCGTGCTCGGCCTGGGCATCGCCATGGCGCTGCCACATGTCCTGAGCGCCTCGGCCGGCCCGCTGCCCAGCGGCCCGCTGGTCATCGGCTTCCAACCGATCGCCGCCGCGCTCGCCGTGGGCGTCGGCGTCACCGTGCTCGCCGCGTGGCTGCCGTCCCGTCAGGCGGCCAGGATCGCGCCGGTCGAGGCACTGCGCACGGCCGAGCAGCCGCCCTCCGCCGCCCGCTCCCGGATACGCGGCCTGGTGGGGCTCGTCCTGTTGGCGCTCGGCGCGGGCCTGTTGGTGTCGCTCACCGGGGCGAAGGACGCCTCCGAGAGCAACCTCCAGGACGCGCTCCTCGGTTGCGCGCTCCTCGGCGCCGCCCTGATCGTGCTGGCGCCACTGCTGGCCGTCCCGGTGATCCGCCTCCTGGGACGGCTGACCGGCCGCTTCGGCATCGTCGGCCGCCTCGCACGGGAGAACGCGCTGCGCGACCCGCGACGCACCGCGGCCACCGCCTCCGCCCTGCTGGTCACCACCGCTCTGGTCTCCGGCCTCGCCGTCATCGGCAACTCCACCGGGCAGGCCCTCGACCGCCAGGCCGCCTCCGGCCTCGGCGCCGACTACGTGATCAGCGCCGGCGCCACCACGACCACCATCGACGCGGCCGCCGCGCGACGGCTCACCGACGCCTCCGGGGTGCGCACCGCCACCGCGATCGCGGACTCCACCCTGTTCCTCGGCGGCATGACCCAGCCGATCTCCGGCGTCGACCCGGCCGCCGTGGCCGACGTCCTGAGGCTCCGCTTCGTCAGCGGTTCCGCGAAGGACCTCGGACCGGGCCGCATCGCCGTGTCCCGCACCCTCGCCGAGCACAACGGCCTGAGCGCGGGCAGCCGGCTCAACGCGAGCATCGGCCGCAGCGAGAACGTCAAGCCGTACACCGTGACCGGCGTCTACGACGACAACCCGGTCGCCGGCGCCGCGCTCGGCTACCGCGCGGAGGTCCAGGCCCACAGCTTCGTGCCCGACTCCGTCCAGCGCGTCCTGGTCCGCACCGACCACGGCACGGTGTCCAAGGAGATGGAGGGCCGGCTGCGCACCGCCGTCGGCAACAACCCGCTGCTGAAGGTCCAGGACCGGAACCAGCTCGTCCACGAGGCCGCCGGCACCGTGGGCAACCTGCTCACCCTGATGTACGGGCTGCTCGCCATCGGCGCCGTGATCGCCACGCTCGGCATCATCAACACCCTGGCCATGTCGGTGTCGGAGCGCACCCGCGAGATCGGCGTGCTGCGCGCCATCGGCATGGACCGCGTCGGCATCCGACGGATGATCCGCATTGAGGCGGTCACCGTCGCCGCGTTCGGCACGCTGCTCGGCCTGGTCGGCGGGGTGTTCGGCGCCTGGGCGGTCGGCGCCCTGGCCAACGGCGCGCTCACGACGTACTCGCTCGCGCTCCCCTCGGGAACCCTGGCCCTGGTGTGCCTGCTCTCCCTGGCCATCGGAGCGGTCGCCGCGGCCCTCCCCGCCCGTCGAGCAGCCACCCTGAGCCCCCTGGAAGCCACCGCGGAACGGTAACCGCCCCGCCCAACGACGCGCCCCGACCCGGCCGTTGCTCCCCCCGCTCCGGGGAGCTGCGGCCGGGTCATGCCTTCTTTACCGGGGGCGCCGGGACTCGTCCTCGAAGTGATCGCCATCCAACGCTGGCGCCGCCCCCTCGTCCACCTGCCGGCAACAGGGCCTCCCGGCGCCAGGGTTGACGTCGCACCCCGATCCGCCGGGAGGCCCCGTCGAGGGGACTCACGCAGTGTGCGCAGATACGACGCGTAGGTGTCGGTAGCACCATTGGTGTGGGTGGAGAGCAACTCCGGATGACATATTTCTGACAGAGCGTCAACATTCCGCGCGATGACCGCCACAAACCGCTCCCGCTCCAGTCGCGCGATCGCCTCAAACGTCTTTCTCTAAGCCGGTCATGCTCCGACGCCACCCCGCCCAGATCGACTGCCACCCGCGGCCACACCCGAGCCGCCGGCTCCACGACACACTCCGCGGCGGCACACGGGCGAACGGGCAAGAGCGCGACAAGGGGACCAGATAGGCAAACTGACGGTGAATCATCACTGAACTCGCGAGAGGACACGACCTCCGCAAATCCGGACCCCGCACCAGCGCAAATGAAAGACGATCTTTAAACCCCCGAAATTTTATGGCAGTTGCTCCACATTCGAACACGCAACGCTTTGCACAACACTTCCCTTCTCTTCACCTAACTGGGCTTCAGCGGGTCTCGGGGCTGTGCCTTACTGGGGTGCGCTACGCGCGTTGCGCGCCCCCCCACTACGTCAGAGGAGAATCCGGTGAGCCCCACCCGCCGTTTCATACCCGTCCTGTGCGCAGGCGCCTTGGCCGCGGTAGGTGCCTTCGTGCCCGCCACCGCCCACGCCGCGAGCCCGTTCTCCTTGGTGATCCTCCCGGACCAAAAGGAAGGCCCGATCTACGACTTCGTCAACTCGGCGAAGAAGTCGATCGACGTGACCATCTACGAGCTTCGTGACACCACGCTCGTCAACGACCTCGTCAAGAAGCAGAAAGCGGGCGTCAAGGTCCGCGTGGTGTTCGACTCCCAGCACGCGTCCATCGACGGCGCCGCCTACAAGGCGCTGTCCGCGGCCGGCGCCGGGGTGACGTACTCCTCCTCGGACTACGTCTACACGCACCAGAAGACGATCACCGTCGACGGCGTCAAGTCGTACATCAGCACCGGCAATTTCGACACGAAGTACTACGCGACCTCGCGTGACTACGGTGTCTTCGACACCGACAAGGCCGACGTCAATGCGATCGAGAAGGTCTTCGACGCCGACTTCGCGAAGACCTCCGTCACCCCGTCCGACGGCACCGACCTGGTCTGGTCGCCCACCGACTCGCAAAGCCATCTACTGGCCCTCATCAAGGGAGCGAAGCACTCCCTCGACGTCCAGCAGGAGGAGTTCGGCGACGCCGCATTGGTGAAAGCCGTCGTCGCGGACGCGAAGCGCGGCGTCACCGTTCGCGTCGTCGCGGAGAACCAGCGCTCGAAGTACAGCAAGCAGCTCAAGAAAGTCACCGCAGCGGGCGGCAAGGTGAAGACGTATTCGAGCTCCACCGGCTACTACATCCACGCCAAGGCCATCGTCTCCGACTACGGCACCTCCGCCGCCAAGGTGTTCGCCGGCTCGGAGAACTTCTCCTCCAACTCCCTCAACCACAACCGCGAACTCGGCCTCATCGTCAGCGACACCGCGGTCATCAACGGCATCGAAAAGGCATTCACCGCCGACTTCGAGAAGGGCTCCGGCCGGGCCTGACGAATCCCGGTCCGCCCTCCTCCGGCGGCCGCCTCGCCCACGCCTGACCCGGCGCCGATACACCAGAGGCCCGAGGCCACCTACGGAAACCGCGAAATGCACGGTATCCGCAGTGACTTCGGGCCTTTCGGCGCTCATTACGGCCCCAATATGCGGAATTGACTGGCAGCGACTTGATGAACAACCGGACGGCGACCTGTTAGTGACTCGCACCGGGGAGTGAGCGACAGCGCGGACGGTGATCATCCGGATCGGAGCCGCCGGCCCAGGCACCGCGGAGTGAGTCCCCGACGCGAGCGCGCGCTCCGGAGGGCGCCTCCCCCCGCCCGTTCCCTCTCCGCGGGCCGCCCGCGGCCGCCATCCGCCCCCGAGTGAGACAACCGGCGAGGCGGCCAGTGGGTCAACCCCCGTCAGCCCACTGGCCGTTCGCCGTACCGAGGGAAAGCCTTTGCCGTAGCTCGGTGTCTCCTTGACGCAGAGTTCATTATTTTTCACATACGCCACCACTCACTGGGGTGGCATCGCTGAGTGCACGTGCGCAACTCATCACCGGCAGGCCGGTGCACCCCTGACAGGACGCCACATCCGCACGATCCGCAAGCGCTTCACGCCGTGTCATATCGATGTGCCATGTCGACGCCCCTTGTCGATATGTCATGTGCTTGACAGCCCCCTCCTGTGAAGAGCATGCGGAGCAGGACCACGAAGGCGTCCCCGTCCCCAGGCACTGACTGCCGGTCCCTTCCCCACGGAGGTCATTCCCTTGCGTTCGCTACGAAAGGGCAGATCCGCAGGCACGCAGGGACTGGCGCACCGCGCCGTCCCGGTCCTGCTGTCGGCAGCAACCCTCGTCATCGGCGGCATGATCGCCGCCGCCCCGTCCAACGCCGCCACCGCGGCGCCCGCGGCCCACGCGTCGCCCACCGTGGCGGCGCCCCACGCCAAGGTCCCCACCCACCGGCTGTGTGCGCATCCGACGAAGCCCGGATACATGGCCTGCAACGCGGTGGCCCGCACGGACATCAAGCCGCAGCTCTCCCTGCGCCCGGACGCCGCGCCCTCCGGCTTCGGGCCCAGTGACCTGCAGAGCGCGTACAACCTTCCCCAGTCAGGCGGCTCCGGCCAGACCGTGGCCATCGTCGACGCCAACGACGACCCCAACGCCGAGCAGGACCTGGCGACCTACCGCTCCCAGTACGGCCTGCCCGAGTGCAGCACCGCCAACGGCTGCTTCCAGAAGGTCGACCAGAACGGCGGCACCAACTACCCCGCGGCGGACTCCGGTTGGGCCGGCGAGATCTCCCTCGACGTCGACATGGTCAGCGCGGCCTGCCCCTCCTGCCACATCCTGCTCGTCGAGGCCAACAGCGCCAACATGAGCGACCTGGGCACCGCGGTGAACCGCGCCGTCACCATGGGCGCCAAGTTCGTCTCCAACAGCTACGGCGGCGGCGAGGACTCCACGGACACCTCCTCCGACGAGCAGTACTTCAACCACCCCGGCGTCGCCATCACGGTCAGCTCCGGTGACAGCGGCTACGGCGTCGAGTACCCGGCGGCCTCCAAGTACGTCACCGCCGTCGGCGGCACCTCGCTCCAGCAGGACAGCAGCTCCCGCGGGTGGAGCGAGAGCGTGTGGGGCTCCAGCGCGGGCGGCAACGGCGCCGGCTCCGGCTGCTCCCAGTACGACGCCAAGCCGGCCTGGCAGCAGGACACCGGCTGCGCCAACCGCACCGTCGCCGACGTCGCGTCGGTCGCCGACCCGGCCACCGGCCTCGCGGTCTACGACAGCTACCAGGCCACCGGCTGGAACGTCTACGGCGGCACCAGCGCGTCCTCCCCGTTCATCGCCGGCGTCTACGCCCTCGCCGGCACGCCGGGTTCGGGCGACACCCCGGCCTCGTACCCCTACAGCCACGCCTCCGCACTGAACGACGTCACCAGCGGCGCCAACGGCACCTGCTCCCCGTCGTACCTCTGCACGGCGGGCACCGGCTACGACGGCCCGACCGGCCTCGGCACCCCCAACGGCACCGCGGCCTTCACCAAGTAGGACGCCGCGGAACCGCGTGCGACATGGTGAGGACCCGGTGACGCCGTAGCCGTCAGACGGCCGTCCACCGCATGACAACCCAACGGCACAGTGCGACCGATCGTCACAGTCCGGCCCCTTCCGAGGAGCCGGACTGTGACGGTCTGCGGTGCGCCTCCCGGTGTGTCTCTCCCTCATGGACGCCCGAGGAACCACCGATGGGATGGATGGACGGGCTGGGGTGGCGGAGGCGCCGGACGCGGCTCCCCGCTCCTTCCCCGCCAACCCCGCAACTCCATCCTCTCAACGGAGAACGACACTCATGACTTCTTTCGAACTCGTCGGACGCGTGGCCCTGGTGACCGGGGCGACCAGCGGCATCGGTGCCGCCACCGCCGCGCTGCTCGCCGAGCGGGGTGCTCACGTGCTGGTCGCGGGCCGGGACCGGGCCCGCGGCGACGCCGTGGTCGCCGGCATCCGTGACCGCGGCGGCAGGGCGGACTTCGTCGCCGCCGACCTGCGCACCGCGGAGGCGGTACGGCAGTTGGCCGGGCAGGCCCTCGCCCTGGGCGATGGCCGGGTGGACATCCTCGTCAACAACGCCGGTGTCTATCCGTTCGGGCCCACGGCGGAGGCGTCGCAGTCCGATGTGGACACCGTCTACGACCTGAACGTGAAGGCACCGTTCCACCTGATGGCGGCCCTTGCCCCGGCGATGACGGAGCGGGGGCACGGGGCGGTCGTGAACGTCAGCACCATGGTTGCCGAGTACGGCGTCGTGGGGATGGCGCTGTACGGGTCGAGCAAGGCCGCACTGAACCTGTTGACCAAGGCGTGGGCCGCCGAGTTCGGCCCCCACGGCGTGCGGGTCAACGCCGTGGAGCCGGGGCCGACCCGTACGGAGAGCACCGTCGGCATGGGCGAGGCCCTCGACGCCCTGGCCGCGCAGGCCCCGGCCGGGCGTCCGGCCGCGCCGGAGGAAATCGCCGAGGCGATCGCCTACTTGGCCAGCGACGCGGCCGGCTTCGTCCAGGGTGCGGTACTGCCCGTGGACGGCGGCCGCACCGCCGTCTGAGCCCGGGCCAGAGGAGGCGGGCGCATGCGTCCCGTCCGCGTCCGATCCGTCCGGCCCGGGCGGGCCAGGGTCCATCATTGATCCGGTAGGTCGCCCGACGGGACCCAGGCAGACGAGCGGAGTGGAACGTGACACGCATAGTGGTCATCGGTGGCGGGATCGCCGGTTCGGCGACGGCGTTGGCCCTGCACAAGGCGGGCTTCGACGTCAGCGTGCACGAGGCGCATCCCAACTCCGCCGAGGACATCGGGGCGTTCCTGACCCTGGCGAGCAACGGGATGCGCGCCGTGGCACAGCTCGACGCCTCGGATGCGGTCACCGGGATCGGCTTCCCGCTGTCCTCGATGCGCCTGCTCGACGACCGGGGCACCGAGGTGGCGCAGGCGCCCATGGGCCAGGCCGGCGACGCGCTGCTCCAGTACCGGTGTCTGCGCCGCGGCGAGTTGAACGCCGCCCTGCAGGGCGAGGTGGTCCGCCGGGGCATCGAGGTCCGGCACGGCGCGCGACTGGTGTCCGTGGCGGACGGCCCCGACGAGGTGACCGCGCGGTTCACCGACGGCAGCGCCGCGACAGGAGATCTGCTCATCGGCGCGGACGGCCTCAGCTCGACCGTCCGGCGTTCCCTCGCCCCCGGCGCGGAGCCCGCCTACGCGGGGCAGTGCGTCTTCTACGGCTACACGCGCAACGCCCCGGTGGCGGAGGACACCGGCCACATCACCATGGTGCGGAACAGCGTCGGCACCTTCGGTTACGCGGTCTCGCCGGACGGGGAGACCTACTGGTTCGCCCGGGTCGCCGGCGAGGCGATCCCCGCCGGGGAACTGGCGCACCCCACCCCGTCCCGTTGGCGCGCGCAACTCCTCGACGTGCTGCGGAAGGACGCCTCGCCCGCCACGGAGATCGTCGCGGCCTCGACCGACGCCATCATGGCCACCAACGCCACCGAGCTGCCGCCGGGCACCCGTTGGCGCTCCGGACGGACGCTGCTCATCGGTGACGCCGCGCACGCGGCCTCGCCGGCGACGGGTCAGGGGGCCTCGATGGCGTTGGAGGACGCCGTCATCCTCGCCAAGTCCCTGCGGGACGCGCCCGATTCGGACGGCGCGTTCGCCCTCTACGAGGCGTGCCGCCGCCCGCGCGTGGAGCACAACATCACGGTCAGCGGGCAGATCTCCCGCGGCACCCGCAATCCGGCCCGCACCGGCCAGGCACCGAGTTCCCCACGCCCGGGCGACGACACGTTGGTCAGCCAACTGGCGTGGGACGTTGACCTGCGCACGGTGTGCGACGGAGTGGGCTGACGCCTGGGCCCGGGCCGGGCGTCGCGGCTCGTCGGCGCCCTGTCGGGCTCCAACGGCCCTGCCGTTCAGGGCAGTTCGGACCGGGCGAACGGCTGCGCGAGGAACGGCTCAAAAGCGACGCCTACCAGGGAGTATTACCAATCCATGGTTGTCACATGACCTTTTCTTTTCCTAGCCTGCTCTCGCGGGGCGCAACAACCGCACTCCGCACGAGCCGGCCCAGACATCACAGAACCGGGGGCATGCTGCTCCAGCATGCCCCCGGTCGGTTCGGCCCGTGACGCATCGCATCGACCACCAGCTCTGGCAGGCAACGGGTCAGGCGCGACGCGCAACCCACGCGACCACACATCGGAGGGTACCGTGAACCACCCCAACCGGTTAAGAGCCGCGATCCAGGCGGACGGCACCACCCCGCTGATCGGCGTCTTCGACATGTTCTCCGCGTCTTTGGCGGCGCGTCACTACGACGGGATGTTCATCTCCGGCTTCGGCTTCGCCGCGTCCCACTACGGCCTACCGGACATCGGCTTCATCGCCTGGCCCGACATCGTCGCCTTCGTACAACGGCTCCGACTGGCCTTCCCCCAACAGCACTTGCTGGTCGACATCGACGACGGCTACGTCGACCCGGAGACCGCGTGCCACGTCGTCCAGCAGTTGGAGGCCGCCGGCGCCTCCGGCGTGATCCTGGAGGACCAGCAGCGTCCCCGTCGCTGCGGCCACGTCGACGGCAAACAGGTCCTACCGTTGGAGGAGTACCTGGCCAAGCTCGACATGGTCCTCCAGGCACGGCGGGACCTGCTCGTCGTCGCCCGCACCGACGCCACCGAGGAGGAGGAAATCCTGCGCCGGGCCAAGGCATTGGCCGCGACCGAAGCGGATGTGATCCTGGTGGACGGCGTCCGCAGCGTCGACTGGATCCACAAGGTACGCCGCGTCATCGGCGACAAGCCACTGCTGTTCAACCAGATCGCCGGCGGCAAGTCACCGCGACTGTCGCTCACCGAGCTCGACCAACTCGGCGTCGACGTCGCCATCTACAGCACTCCTTGCCTCTTCGCCGCGCAGACCGCCATCGACCAGGCACTGGGCGATCTGAAGCAGGCTGACGGCCGACTGCCGGAGCACCGTTCGGGCGCGGTCGGCGTCAACGAGTGCCTGGCGCTGCTGGAGCAGAACATCAGCCGTCATCACGACCGGGTCCCGGCGAACGCCGCACACTGACGCCCGACGGCAGCACCGCAGCACCTGCGCAGGGGCCGTGTCGCTCCCCCGGTACCGGTCGGTATCGGAACCGGTCACCCGACACGGCCCCTGCCCCTTCCCCTGCCTGCCCCGCACCGCTCCCCTCCCCTTCTGCCGGAGGAACCGTGCCGCGTCCCGCTCCCGACCACCCCACCCGCCGGGTCCTGCGCCGCGTCGACTGGTACATCGTCGCGCTGTTCTGCGTCATCGGCCTGGCCGCCCTCGTCCCGGCCGACGGCGCGGCCGCCGACGGCGTCTCGCTCGCCGCCCGCCTGGCGGTCGGACTGCTCTTCTTCCTCTACGGCGCCCGGCTCTCCCCACAGGCCGCCCTCGACGGCGTGCGGCACTGGCGACTGCACCTCCCCGTCCTGGCCCTCACCTTCGTCGCGTTCCCGGCCGTCGGTCTGGCGGCCGGGCTGCTACCGCACGCCGTGCTCGGCCCCGAACTGGCCGCCGCCGTCCTGTTCTTGACCGTGCTCCCCTCCACGGTCCAGTCCTCCATCGCCTTCACCTCGATGGCCCGCGGCAATGTGGCCGCCGCCATCTGCTCGGCGTCCTTCTCCACCGTCCTCGGCGTCATCCTGACCCCGTTGCTCGCCGTCACCCTGCTCCGACAGACCGGCGCCAGCCCCGGCGACGCCCCCATCACGCCGTCCCAACTCACCGACATCGCCGTCCAACTCCTCCTGCCCTTCCTGGCCGGCCAGGCAGCGCGCCGCTGGATCGCCGACTGGCTCGGCAGGCACCGGATGCTGACCACCCTCTGCGACCGCGGCTCGATCCTGCTCGTGGTCTACTCCGCATTCAGCCGGGGCGTCACGTCCGGAATCTGGCACCGCGTTCCGCCGCCCCAACTGCTGCTCCTGGCCGTGGTCTGCGCGCTGCTGCTCGCCTTCGCGCTCTCCGCCGCCCACGGCACCGCCCGCCTGATCGGCCTGCCCCGCGCCGACCGGGTCACCGCCGTCTTCTGCGGCTCCAACAAGAGCCTGGCCAGCGGGTTGCCGATGGCCACCGTGCTGTTCCCGCCGGACCGGATCGGCATCACCGTGCTCCCCCTGATGCTCTACCACACCCTCCAACTCGTGCTCTGCGCCTACCTGGCCCGCCGCTGGCCCACACCGACGCCCACACCGGCGTTGTCAGATTGTCCGCGCTCCGCCGCTTCAACGTGCGGTCGGTAGCCGCGTGGCGCTATCCGGCTGCCCAGGGCATCGGGTCAGGCCGGCGGCGCCACCACCATCCACGTTCAGCCTGTTCCGTATGTGCTCCAGAGGGGCGGCCGATGACGAGTCCGTCTTCGTCTTGGACGGTGCAACGTGCGAGAACATCGTCCAGCTTCTGAATTGAATCTGCCAGAGCTTCCCTGGTCACCGGTGGGGCGATCTTGACCAGTTGGGCCAACTCATCGCGAAGGGCAAGGTCTTTGCGATACAAGTCGATTGGGTACTTTCCACCTGGTCGCCACCCGGACTCCATGCGCCGCACCATCCTTTCCCAGAGGAAGAGCGATGTGCGGACCTCATAGATGAGGGTTCCTGGCTTGTCTTCGAGCTGGCCGCTCGCTTCAGCGTCGTGAGATTCACGGAGCTTTTCTACGACAGCCACGAACTGGCCCGTGGCGGGCGTCGGGATGGTCTGCGCCGCAAGGATCTCCGGGAGTTGCATTACCTGCGCGTTGGGGAGCCCTGCGACTGGCTCCTCGACCGCATCGACCCTAAAGTGCACAACTTCCTCGTCAGACTGGACCAGGCGAGCACGCGTAACCAAAGGTTCGGGTGTCACGGCCCAGTACGCGCTCGGGATTTTTTCCTCCGCGGGGTAGAGCACAACAGACCCTGACTTGATGGACAGCGCAAGCGCAAGGTCCGCTTCTGCGGGCCGCTCCGGCACCCAGTTCTGGATATCGATGTCCAGGGAAAGGGCGAGATCCCCGCGCAGTTGGGAGTAGTCACACAGCACGGCTGCGTCCCAGTTCCTGGCGTCCTGGTCTCCGTCTGCATCGGCTACGTCCACGGATTCCACGGGCACCCTGAAGCAAGTTGCCAGGGCCTCCGCAATCTCTCCTGGAAGGAGCTGGTTGACGGTCAAGAGGTTGTAGGTCACGGCGCGTATTCCCCGTTGTAGATTTTGAGTGCCTTCTGGACGGATTCGGGATTGTTCACGAAGCGAGGAGCCTTGGTCAACTGAGGGGCAGCACCTAGGTCACCTTTAGCTTTCGCTATCTGCTGAAGTGCAGCGTACTCGTTTCGATCAAGCTCAACGAACCCGGGGCCGGAGATCGGGAACGATGTGCCGTTAGCTTCGATGCCGTACCTACGGCCGTTAATCTCGTACTCATTCCCATTCCCTACGAGGTCCGCCTTGCCATCGGCGATGCCTGCAAGGTCTCTGTCCACTTCCTTTTCGTAACCGCGGAGAATGACCGTGTTCTTAGGTTTGATCTCGCCGCGTGCAGCCCCACCGGGACTGTGCCGCGAGTTCGGCCGCCTGATGGTCTTTCCTGCCGCAGCCCCCTTCAGGTTGGCGTTCGCCGCCCATTCTCCGGTGGAACTTTGCGAACCGCCAGTGCCACCTTGGGCGTTCCTCAACAAGGGCTGCCCTGTCGGACCGACGGGCCCTTCACCTGCCATCACCACACGCGGGCCAGCCAGCGGGATGTTGAGGTTGCCCAAGTCCTCCAGCTTCATCCCGCCCAGGACATTCTTGACGCCACCGCCCTCGGCCACGGCTTTGGCGCCGCGAGCAGCCCCTCCGAGGGCTCCGCCCAGGAGTACACCGGTGACACCAGCGTCCTTGATCTCAGCGAGGTTGATGCCGTGTTGGTCACCGAGCAGGTTCCTACCACCTTGGGCGACGACCACGTCCACCGTGATGGCCTCGATACCACCGATCGCCGCGGTGGCCAGGACGGTACCGGCGATCTCGGTAATGGTGGCTGAAACGGCAACGCCCGCAGCAGCCGCAGCCGCCTCAAGCGTCGCGGTGGCTCCCGCGGCGGCGACTTCGCTGATGCCACCGGTGAAGACGGCCAGCGCCGTACCGGCGACCAAGACCGCCCCGGCAATCTCCAACTCGTGCTCGATCTTCTTCTTCGCCTCGGCGGTCTGGTCGGCGAACTTGTCCAGCGCCTTGGCCATGTCCCGTGCGGCCGTGGCGACATCATCGAGGTAGCCCTTCCCGCCGCCGTGATACTTCTTCCAGAACGCACCGAACACCTCAATGCCGGCGCCCTTGTTGTTGTCGATGACGTCCTGGGCCTTCTTGTGGCAGGCAGACGTGCAGTCCTCGACCTCGTCGGCGAAGGTCCGCCAGGCGCGGGCAGCCTCTCTGAGTTCGTCCTCGTCTCCCTCCGGAAACCACATCCCGGTTAAGTCCTGGACGATCTCCTTCGCCTTGTCCGCAGCCCCCATCAAGCACCCTCCTTGAAACCGGACTTGGCCGACCGGTCCACCTCCTCGTGGTTGGCCGCCATGTCGTTCATGGCCTTGGTGATGCTCGACAGCCCCTTCACCAGCGCCCCGGCGGCCTTCTCAATCTGCGCCCGATGCGGCGCGTAGACGTGCTCGAACTTCTTGCCCTGCTCGTCACCACCCCACGGCTCCCCCAACCCGTCCAGCGCGTGCCGAAGCTTGGTCGTCGCTCGCTCCAGTGCAGCGGACTCGTGGTGGAACGTCGGCGCTGCGGACTTGAGTTGGTCGGTGTCTACGTCGAAGCCGTCGCCA
This sequence comes from Streptomyces sp. WZ-12, assembly GCF_028898845.1. Classification (NCBI taxonomy): domain Bacteria; kingdom Bacillati; phylum Actinomycetota; class Actinomycetes; order Kitasatosporales; family Streptomycetaceae; genus Streptomyces; species Streptomyces sp. WZ-12. The sequence continues at coordinate 868,437 of NZ_CP118574.1, forward strand.
GCCATGCGCGCCCCCTCGGCCTTGTTCTCCATCACGTCGCGAGCCACTAACAGTCCTGACCGGCTCACAGGTGGCGACGATGACACACGGCACTGACAGCCGATCTTGCCGGTGGGCGCTATCCGGCCACTCGGCGTCCCTCAGGTCGTCAGCGTCACCAACGGTTGTGACTGCCGTGGTTGCGACTGCCCGCTCATCAACCAAAGGCGATTGTCAGTGGCCTACGAGACGATGTCAGATGTCCATGGAAATCGTTCGAGCCCATCGGTTCGCTCTCGATCCAACTCCCGACCAGGCTGCTGTCCTTGAGCGGCATGCCAACCGTCCCGGTGCGGGTTCAACTTCGCGCTGGGGATGAAGGTGACCGTCTTCCAGCAGTGGCATGCCGGCCGCGACGCCCTGGTCTCGGCCGACATGCCCAAGACCGAAGCGAATAAGAAGGCGCCGAAGGTGAGCATCCCGACCCGGATCAGGACACAGGCGTTCTTCCGGGAGACCAAGGGAACCGGCTTCATCGGTCCGCTCCGCAAAGGCGAGAGACGCAAAGCTCCTTATCCCTGGTGGGAGAGCGTCAACAACCGGGCGTACTACACCGCTTTCGAAGACGCCGACACCGCGTGGAAGAACTGGTTGGACTGCCTGGCTGGGAGACGCCCTCCCATGGGCTCCCGAGGTTCAAGCGCAAGGGACGTTGCAGGGAGTCGTTCCGGATCGTCCACGATGTCAAGAACCCGGACATCCGCCTGGAAGGCTACCGACGTCTGCGTATCCCGGGCGGCGGAGGCCAGAAGCCCTTCACCGGTCCGCACACTCGAACCCGCGACACTCGTCGTTACCGGATCCTCCCGCGATCGCGGGGGGGGGATCCGTCGTACTGGCGGTGCAAGTTGATCCAGGTTTCGTTCCCCCCGCCGACACAGGGGTGTTCCGCTCCGGGTCGGTCGCGAGCTGCCGGCACCTCGTTATCCGCGCCAGCGGGGGCCGCCGGCAGCCATCGACGTCGTTGCGGCAGTCATCGGCGAGACCACCGGCGAGGCCCCCAAGCATGCGCTGGTCGACCGGTAGCCCGTCACCATGGGGCCGAGAGGTCAATTATGGAGTCACGCGCTAACGTCCCACCGGGTCACCACCGTGTCGGCCCTCGCCATGAGCGTCACCCTCTCCCACGGCGGCCTGGCCACCAAGGACGCTTCTCCGAACGGGAGTTGGTGTGACGGACCTACTGGGACAAGCATTCCGACGAGACGTGGACGCATGACCTGCGCCGCGTCCGCTACTGAGACGTCGTCCCACGACACGAGGCGCTCGCCCGTGTCGTGGGACGCACTCCACGGCCGACTACGGAGTGAGCCGGTTCGGGCCGCGGAAGAGGAACGTGGCCTCGCGAATGGAGTCCAGGCCGAGCAGCACCATCAGCACCCGCCCCAGTCCCATGCCGAGCCCACCGAGTGGCGGGCAGCCGAAGCGGAACGCGTTCAGGTAGTCCTGCATCGGCTCGGGGCTCATGTCCTTCTCGGCGGCCTACTTGAGCAGCACCTCGTACCGGTGCTCACGCTGCGCGACGGTGGTGACCTCCAGCCCTTTCCACAGAAGGTCGAAGCTCAAGGTCACGCTCGGGTCGTCGGCGGGCCGCATGTGGTAGAAGGGCCGGATTCCCACCGGGTAGTGGGTGATGAACACGAACTCGTGCCCGGTGGCCTGCCGGATGTGAGCCGAGATGCTCCGCTCGCCCTCCGGGTCCAGGTCCTCCTTGATTCCCGCCGGGTCCCAGCCGCCCTTGCGCAGGATCTCGTGCGCCTCGGCCATGGTGATGCGCGGAAAAGGTGTCGTGGGGACGGTGACCTCGACGCCGAAGTGCTCGGCGATCGCCTCACCATGTACGTCGGCGACCTTGGCGATGGCGTGGGCGAGCATCTGCTCCTCGAACGCCATCACGTCCTCGACGCCGTCGATCCAGGCCAGTTCGACGTCGACCCCGGTGAACTCGGTCGCGTGCCGGGAGGTGAACGACGGCTCGGCGCGGAAGACCGGGCCGACCTCGAAGACCTTCTCGATGCCGGCCGAGATCGCCATCTGCTTGTAGAACTGCGGCGACTGCGCCAGGAAGGCGGAGCGGTCCCGCACTCAGGTGAGTGCGGGACCCATGGTGCACGGAGCGCGAGCGTTACAGTTGCCGGTCCCCCTGCCAAGTGACCGACGTCAGTGCGGCCAGGCCTCCATTGGCCAGGCCCTTGTAGGTCACGGTCCGGGCGGGACCCAGTTCGTGTGCGAGCCGCTTCGCCAGGTCCATCCCCTCCTGGAACAGCCGCTCCCACTCGGCGTCGTACTTGCCCTCCTCCCGGTCCCGCAGGTCCAGGTTCAGTGTGGTGTCGATGCTCTTCGCCCACGTGTACAGGTCGGCGATGAGGTTGTCGGACAGGTCCAGCGCGGCAGCGGGGTCGTCCGGGAAGAAGTCCCCGAATCCTTCGGCTCGCAGCGGACCGAACGCATACTCGCCCTCGACCGTGACGTCGACTGGATGAGGGGGCGTGTCGTGGTCGTCGCGCTCCCAGTGCAGTCGGTCGCAGCCCCAGCACAGCCACTTCGCGGTCTGGTGGCGCTCGTCCCAGTAGCGCACGGACCAGTTCGACCCGAGTCGCCGGGCTAGCCGCTGGGCGGTCGCCAGCCCCTGCTTGACGTGCTTGCGCAGGTCCGGGCGAGAGGTGAAACCCCCCGCCGGGCGGCGTAGCGACCAGGTACGCAGTGCGTCCGCCAAGTCAGCCGGGAGGGCCAGCCGCTCGTCGTCCAGCGGGACGGTGCGGGTGTAGGCGCCGAGGTCGTCGTAAGCGGCGGGGTCCTCGGGCTCGTACAGCGGGGACGGCTCGCCCTGGGCCTGCACGAGCACGGGGCGCGGTTGTTCGGCTGTCATACGGGATTGGCTCCGATCACATATCCGTTGTCGCCCACGCTAATGGCCAGACGCTGGGTCTTGCCCTGGAAGGTGACCTCGTAGATCGTCCTGCCGGCTCCCTGGGTACCGACCCGCGTGCCCTCGGTCAGTGCCGTCTTCACGAGGGCCGGGATGTCCTCAACTCTGACCCCCGCGGTCGCGAACTCTCCAGCGTGCCGGAACATGATGTGGATCAGCCCGGTGTGAACGTCGCCCTTCTCCAACCAGGCAAGGGGCACACCGGGCTTGGAGAACTCGGCGATCCAGATCGTGTCCGCCCTGCTGAAGTTCGTTCCGGCGTTCTGGAGCTTGTCCAGCAGCTTGGGGTCGAGAGCGCCCCGGGCGATCTTGGCTCGCTCCGCCACACCGGCCGCGATACGCAGCCCCAGGCCCGCCGCGCTTGTTGGCGGCCCGTTCCGCCGCGTCAGCGGCCCGGCGGGCTGCTTCGGCGTCGCGGGCCGCTTCGTCGGCGGAGTCGCGGGCGTCCTTGGCGTAGCCCTCCGCCCGGCTGGCTGCTGCGTCGGCCGCCGCGGCGTCCTCGGTGGCCTGCCGGTCGTATGCGATCGTGCGCGTCAGTGACTGCGCGGCCTTGGACGCGGCGTCAGCGGCGTCGGCCGAGTAGTTGAGTGCTTCGTTGGCGTAACCACGGGCTTCTGACGCGTAGTTGGCGGCGTTGGCGGCACTTTGGTAGGCGGTCTTGGTGTCTTGGGCGGCCTTGTCGGCAAGGCTCTGGGCGAGGACCGCTTCCTTCTTGGCGTTCTTGGCGTGTGCCTCTGCCACTGCGGCCTGTTGCTCGGCGATGGTCTTCGAACCCTGGCCGGAGAGCACCACCAGCGGGGCCGCGGAGTCGGTGGTGGCGTAGGGCGAGCCCAGTTGGATGGCGTCGTTGGCCGGCTTGGCGACCTGCACAGCCGCCTGGCGGGCGTCGGCGGCTGCCTGGGCGGTGGCATAAGCGAAGCCGGCGGCCTCTGCCGCTGCTGCCCTGGCCCTGTTGGTCTCCTTCTGCGCCTCGTCAGCATGGGACTTGGCGTCTTTGGCGTGCTGCTCGGCCTCGTCGGCGTCCTTGACGGCGGCGTTGGCCTCGGCGGCGGCGTGCTGGGATGCGGTGATGGCGTCCGCGGCGGCGCTGGTGGCCGTCCTTACCGCGGCGTCGGCCTTGAGCTTGTCGGCCTGGGCCGCGTCGGAAGCAGCTCGGGCCCTGGTTGCGGCGGCTTCGGCACGAGTGGCTGCGGCATCCGCGTCCGCTGCGGCCTGCGTGGCCGCGTTGGCTTCACTGCGTGCCGGCTTGGCCGCTGATTCGGCGGTGTCGGCTGCGCGGTCTGCGGCGTCGGCTGCGGCGCGGGTGTCGGTGGCGTTGTCGTCGGCGTCGTGCGCGTCGGCGTAGGCATCCTTGGCGTCCGCTTTGGCGCGTGCGGCATCCGCCTTCTGTTCGGCGTCCCAGGCGTCATCCCGCTTGGCCTTGGCATTGTCGCGGGCTGCCTTCGCTGCTTCACGTTTTTGAGAGGCGGTGGTTGCCGCAGCATCAGCCTTCTTCTTGGCTTCTTCCGCCGTGGACTGGTAGCCCTGGGCGTTGCGTTTGTGCTCGGCGGCTTCCGCCTTCTTCGCGTCGGCTCTCTCCTTCTGTGCCTTGGCGGTCTTTTCTTCGGCCTCCGCTGTCAGCCGCTTGGCGTGTGCATCGGCCGCGGCGGCCTTGGCGTCGGCCTCGGCCTTGAGTGCCTCTTGCAGCTTGCTTTCGGCGGTCTCTTTGTCCTTTTTCGCGTTGTCGCGGTGTTCCTTGGCGGAGGCGGCGGAGGCTTTCGCCTGCTGCTCGGCGAACTGCGCTGCCTCTTTGCGGAACTCCGCCTTCGACCGGGCGGCTTGTGCCAGCGCGCGCTGCGCGATCGTCGCGCTGTCGGAGGCCGAAGCGTGCGTGGCCGCCTCGGCGGTCTGCGCGGCGATGACCATGGCGTCCAGCGCGGCGGCCGTGCCATGGGTGACCTGTGCCTTTTGCTGGGCTACCAGCAACCCACGGCCGCGCGGGGCTCCGTTGGTGTCGGCGATGGAGTAGGCGGCCTGTTCGGCGGTGTCGGTGGTGGTGACGGCCCGCTTTGCCGCGGCTGCCTGTTGCTTCAACAGGATCAGCTGAGACTTCGTCACCGACTGGGCATTGGCCAGGCTCTTCTTGGCCTTGTCGAACTGCGGCGCGTCGGGCTTGGTGGGCTTGTTGCTGCCGGCCCCGTCGGGTGACCAGTAGGACTGCCATCTGGCGACATGGTCGGCCACCCAGGAGTTGCCCAGCATGTTGCCGAGGGTCTTGGCTCCGGAAGCAAGAGCCTTGGTCGCGTTGGTGTTGGCGTCCAGAATCTGGTTGCGCTGTGCGGCCTGTGAGGTGATCTCCTGCTGCCACTCCTCGGCCGCGGTGCCCACCTCGTTGCCGAGGACCTTGTCGGGGTCGATCGGATCGCGCCATGTACACGCGGCGAAGCGGTTCTTGAGGTTCTCGACGGCGATGCGGAACTCGGCAGTGTCCGGCTCCGGCGCCGACTTGGGGAAGCCTCCCGATTCCAGGAAGATCCGGGCGTTGTCGGCGCCCATCGGCTCTACCGTCTGGTTCAGCAGGTAGTCGTACGCGTCGTGCTCGGCCAGGGCACGGTTCCACTCATCCCGTGGCAGGCTCGGGTCCGGGTCGTTGGCGTACAGCGGGCCGCCCTGGGCCGCCACCGCGTTCCTCGTGGCATTGTCGGCGGACGCCGTGGGGTCGTCGTAGAACGTGTCCTCTTGCTGCCAGAAGAGACCGGCGTACCGATCAAGCCGAGTGACAGGCGGACCGCGTACGGAAAGCACTGCTTGGCCGCAGTGGCACCGGCCAGTGGGCGAACCCGATCGAGGTGCCAGGCATGCGCATGTGGGGGCGGTAGGTGCCTGCGGATGATCGCGTCGATACGGGGGGAGTTCAACGTGCGTCGGGGCAGCGCCAGTGCAGTGCGCCGCGCGCCGGACAAAATTCGCTGGCGCGTACAACCTTTCTGCTTCCACTCTGGTCTCCTCTACCGGTACCAATCGCACCGAACAGGAGCAGAAGCATCTCCATCAACCGCCAGGGCTTGGCCGCCATCGGCTGTGTGGCCCTGATATCCACCGCGGTCGCCGCATGCGGCCCGTTCGAGAAGATCAGCGCAGGCACCAAGGTCCAGCAGGGATTCCAGAAACTGGGTGAACGGAAGGCGCTCACCGCGGAGTTCCGGATCTCGGCGAACGAGCAGCAGATCTGGTCCGCGCTGAAGAGCACCAAGGGCTTCCAGCGCGACTACGCCAAGATCATGGCCGGCCTCCGACTCTCCGTGTGGACGGCCCCAGACAAGCCGGTCAAGGACGCCTTCAAGGCCCCGGAGGCCAACGCCCACGTTCCGGGCGGATACGCGTTCGCGGTGGATGGTGGGCAGCCCGTCGTGGACGTCCGCTCCGACGGCAAGACGATGTACCAGCGCATGGACTTCCAGCGCCTCGCCAAGCTGACCCCTCAGGGCAGCGCGAACCTCACGCGCCAGCAGGGCGAGCTGGACAAGTTGCCGTCACCCCTCAAGGAGATGATGAGCGGGCAGTGGGTGGCGTACGACGTCAAGGACTTCGAGGAGTTCGCGAAGAAGAAGCAGCCCGGTCCCGGCACTGGCCCCGCTACCCAACTCAAGGTCGAGGACCAGAAGAAGGTGATGGACGCCTTTGAGAAGGCGTTCATCGACAACGCCGACCTCAAGGATGCTGGCAGCAAGGGCGGCGCGGATCACGTGACGGCCACCGTGCCGGCGAAGAAGGCCATGACGGCCCTGGCCGAGGGGTTGGAACCGCTCGCGGAGAAGAACCCGTCCTTGGGCTCCCTGAAGGACAGCGTCGAGGACGTCCCCGAGAAGGACATCACGCTCGACATCGCCATCCAGGACGGCACTGTCTCCGAACTGACCCTGAACCTGGCCCAGTTCGCCGATGACGACAAGAGGGTCGACGGGGAGCTGCCGCTGTCCATCAAGCTCAAGGGCGAGGCCCCCGCGTTCGAAGCTCCGTCTGGTGCCAAGATGGTCAGGCCCAAGGACCTGGAGCGGGCCGTCAGCGATCTGCAGTCGGCCAAGCGGCGCGAGGCCGGTGAGGGCGAGGACTCGGCCTCGGCCGGCGGCAGTTCCGCCGAGATCGAGCGGCAGTTGGAGAAGATGCGCAAGCTGGAACGGGAGAACCCCTCCCCGGAGATGACGAAGCTCCGCAAGCAGATGGAGGACCTGCTCGAAATGGCGCGCAGCGCGGAAGCGCGGCAGCAGGTCTGACAGGTCTGATAGATCGGACGGGTCTGAACGCGGACGCACTGCCGATGGGCGGTGCGTCCGCGCTGTCGTGCCTGGGCGGCCCGCGACCGTCAGACGCCCCGAGGACGACGGGCTCCGCCTGGACCGGGGCACCGTGTTCTGCAGCCTGCTCCCGGACACGTCGCCGAGCACACCGCACTGGTCGCGCGTTGGACGAAGGGGTTCGCCGGGTTGGTCAAGTCTCGGCTGCGCGGGCCGTCCGTCTCAGCGGATGGTGACTGTGAAACGTGCGGTCGAGATTTCGTTGTGTATGCGCCTTAACTGTAGTGAGGCCCGCGGAGCCTGAGGTTGGGGCGGGCTCCGGTCGGTCAGGCCGGTACCGCCTCCACCACGGAGAGCACCGTGGGCGTGGGCACCACGCGGGACAGGCGCAGGCCGGCCGCCTCGAAGAGCGCGGCGAAGTCCGCCTCGGTGCGCTCCCGACCGGTGAGCGATGCCATCATCATCAGGTCCAACGCCTTGGCCTGGTGGGGCGCGTTGCCCGACGGCACCACGGCGTCCAGGACCAGGATCCGGCCGCCCGGGCGCAGCGCGCGGCGGCAGTGGTCGAGGATGAGTGCGCTGCGCTCGTCGTCCCAGTCATGCAGGATGCGCTTGATCAGATGGACGTCGGCCGGGGGCACGGCGGCGAAGAAGTCGCCGTCCGCCAGCGTCCACCGTCCGGCGATCGCCTCCTCGGTGCCCAGGCGGTGCCCGGCCAGGACGTGCGGCTGGTCGTAGAGGACGCCGTCCAACCCGGGGTGGCGGCGCAGCACTTCCATGAGCAGGCCGCCGTGGCCGCCGCCCACGTCAACGACCGTGCCGGCCGTCGGGAAGTCGTAGGCGTCGGCGAGCGGGGCGTTCTCCGTGTCGGACATCGCGGCCATGCCGTCATGGAAGACGGCGGCGGTCCGGTCGTCCTGGGCGAAGTAGTCGAAGAAGGGCATGCCGAAGATGTCGTCGAACGCGGAGCTGCCGTCGGTGAGGCAGCGGCTCATCTCGTTGCCCGGCAGCCACATCGTGCGGTCGGTGAGCATCAGGATCGCGGCGCGGGCGGAGTGCGGGGCGTCGCTGCGGAGTGCCTGACCGGCCTCGGTCAACGCGAACCGGCCCCGTTCGTCCTCCGCCACCACGCCCCTGGTGGCGAGGAGGCGGAGTACCCGGTAGAGGTTGCGGGCGTCCGTGCCGGTGGTGGCGGCGAGTTCGGGCGGAGTGCGGGGGCCGTCGGCGAGGTGGTCGGCGACTCCCACGTCGGCCGCCGCGCGGAGGGCCGCGGGGTAGAGGAACCCGAGGGCCTCATCGGCGAGGAAGGCGGCGGAGCGCCGGAAGCGGGTGTCGGTGTCGGCGCCCCGGCCGGTCCTCCCGCCTGGCACCACCGCTCGCTCCTCCTCGCCGTTGCCGTTGACGTTGCCCGCGTCCTGCTGCACGCCGTTCTCCTCCTCGGTCGCCCCGCCGCCTGCGGGGTCTGTGACGGAACCAGGCGTCGTGCCCGGGCGGCCGGTCCCGCGCGGCTTCCCGCCCGTCGGTGAGGATGCCCCGCGAGGTCCGTACCGATGCACCAACATCACCCACCGGCGCGGGGCCGACGATGGATTCGGGCCAGACTTCCGCCCCCGCACATCGCGTTCCGTTCGCCCCGCGGATTCAACGGAAACGTCGATAGGCGCGATTTATCAGCTCACAAGAAACACCTCTTTGACTTCTCCCGCGGGCGCTTGGAGACTCATCAGGGCCGGCCAGGCAGCGTCGACGTCCCGGCACGAATCCAGGCGCGGCGGTCCGGCGCGCGACTTCGGTGCCCAACTCGGGGGCGTCCCGGCATGGTTCATCGGCCCGGTTGTGCCCGCGTGCGCGGAGAACAGCAGAAGGGGACGGAGCAGACCATGAGCAGCAATGAGGGCCCGATAGACGACCCGGTCGACGACCTGTCGGTGACTTCGCCCAAGACGTGGGCGACCGGCATGCCCGCGGTCACCCACGCGCTGCAGTACTCGCTGTCCCAGACATCGGTACGCCGCACCGCGCTGACGCTGCTGAACATCAATCAGGCCAAGGGCTTCGACTGCCCGGGCTGTGCCTGGCCGGAACCGGGTCCGGGGAAGCGGCACTTCAACGAGTACTGCGAGAACGGCGCCAAGCACATCAACGACGAGGCCACCGGGCGGCGCGTCAGCGCGGACTTCTTCCGCGAGCACTCGATCGCGGAGTTGGGGCGCGCGTCGGACTACTGGCTCAACCAACAGGGGCGCCTGACCGAGCCGATGGTCAAGCGGCCCGGTGCGAGCCACTACGAGCCGATCGACTGGGACGAGGCGCTCGGTCTGCTCGCCGACGAGCTGCGCGGGCTCGACTCCCCCGACCAGGCGCTGTTCTACACCTCGGGGCGGCTCAACAACGAGGCCGCGTTCCTGTTGCAGTTGTTCGCCCGCGCCTACGGCACCAACAACCTGCCCGACTGTTCCAACATGTGCCACGAGTCCAGCGGGTTCGCGCTCCAGGAGACGTTGGGCATCGGCAAGGGCAGCGTCTCGTTGGACGACATCCACACCGCCGACCTGGTCTTCGTCGTGGGGCAGAACCCCGGCACCAACCACCCGCGGATGCTCTCCGCGCTGGAGGAGACCAAGCGCAACGGCGGCCGGGTCATCGCGGTCAACACGCTTCCCGAGGCCGGCCTGATCCGGTTCAAGCACCCGCAGAAGGCGCGGGGCGTGGTCGGTCGGGGCACCGCTATCGCCGACCAGTTCCTGCACATCCGCGCCGGCGGTGACCTGGCCCTGTTCCAGGCGCTCAACCGGTTGTTGTTGGAGGCGGAGGACGCGGCGCCGGGCACCGTTCTCGACCGGGCGTTCATCGACGCCCACACCACCGGTTACGCCGACTTCGCGGCCCAGGCACGGACGGTCTCCTGGGATGACGTCCGCACCGCCACCGGGCTGTCCCGCGAGAAGATCGAGCGGGTGCACGAGCAGGTCCTGGCGAGCGGGAAGGTCATCGTGTGTTGGGCGATGGGCCTGACCCAACACAAGCACGGCGTGCCCACCATCCGCGAGATCGTCAACTTCCTCCTGCTGCGCGGCAACGTGGGCAGGCCGGGCGCGGGGGTGTGCCCGGTCCGTGGCCACAGCAATGTGCAGGGCGACCGCACGATGGGCGTGTGGGAGCGGATGCCGAAGGAGTTCCTGGACGCCCTCGGGCGGGAGTTCGGCTTCACCCCGCCGGAGCGGCACGGCCTGGACTCGGTGGACGCCATCCGGGCCATGCGCGACGGCGGGGCCACGGTCTTCCTCGGCGTCGCCGGCAACTTCGTGCGGGCCACCCCGGACAGCGCCGTCACCGAGGACGCGATGCGACGGTGCCGGCTCACCGCGCACATCTCCACCAAGCTCAACCGCTCGCACGCGGTGTGCGGCGAGACCGCGCTGATCCTGCCCACGTTGGGCCGCAGCGACCGGGACGTCCAGGCGACCGGCGAGCAGTTCTACACGGTCGAGGACTCGATGAGCGAGGTGCACGCCTCCCGCGGCAAGCTGCCGCCCGCCGCACCGCACCTGCTCAGCGAGGTCGCCATCGTCTCCCGGCTGGCGCGCCGGACGTTGGGGTCCGAACCCGCCATCCCCTGGGAGGAGTTCGAGGCCGACTACGGCACCGTCCGCGACCGGATCGCCCGCGTCATACCCGGCTTCGAGGACTTCAACGCCCGGGTGGCCCGGCCCGGCGGCTTCCGCCTGCCCAACCCCGTCAACGAACGGGTCTTCCGCACCCCGAGCGGCAAGGCGGTCTTCACCCACAACGCGTTCACCATGCCCGAGATCCCCGAGGGGCATCTGCTGTTGCAGACGCTGCGCTCCCACGACCAGTGGAACACCGTCCCGTACGCGATGAACGACCGCTACCGCGGCATCCACAACGCCCGCCGGGTCGTGCTCGTCAACCCGGACGACCTGGCGGCGCTCGGCCTGGCCGACCGGGACGTGGTGGACCTGGTGAGTGTCTGGCGCGACGGTGTGGAGCGGCGGGCGGAGCGGTTCGTGGCGGTTTCCTACCCCACCACCCGCGGCTCGGCCGCCGCCTACTACCCCGAGACCAACGTCCTGGTCCCCCTCGACAGCGTGGCCGACTTCAGCAACACGCCCACCTCGAAGAGCGTGCTGGTCCGCCTGGAACGCGTCGGGGCGGCCTGAACGTCCCGGCCCGCGGGCCGATTCCGCACGGCCACCGACGGCGCACGCCGCACGACAGGAGGAGGAGCCGACCATGGGGCGAGTGACGGTACGACGGCGGGTGTTGCGGGTGCGGGAGGGGGTGCCCACCCGGCGCCCGGACACCCTGGCCGCCGAGGAGCCGATGGAGATCCGGGTCGGCGGGCGGCCGCTGACCGTGACCATGCGCACCCCCGGCGACGACTTCGATCTCGCGGCCGGGTTCCTGGTGAGCGAGGGCGTGGTGCACCGGGCCGCCGACGTGGCGGGCATCCGCTACTGCGCCGGCGCCACCGCCGACGGCGGCGGCAACACCTACAACACCGTCGACGTCGTCCTCTCCCCCGGCGTGACCGCTCCGGACGCGTCGCTGGAGCGCAACTTCTACACCACCTCTTCGTGCGGGCTGTGCGGCAAGGCCAGTCTGGACGCGGTGCGCACCACGGCACCGTGGTCGGTGGGTGGGGACCCGCTGCGCACCTCGCCGGCGGCGTTGGCGGCGCTGCCCGATCAACTGCGCGCGGCACAGCGGGTGTTCGACCGGACGGGCGGCCTGCACGCCGCCGGGTTGTTCGGGGCCGACGGCGAGCTGTTGTGCCTGCGCGAGGACGTGGGCCGGCACAACGCGGTGGACAAGGTCGTCGGTCATGCCCTGCGGGCCGGCCTGCTCCCGTTGCGCGGGACCGTGTTGATGGTGAGCGGACGGGCCTCGTTCGAGCTGGTCCAGAAGGCCGTGATGGCGGGTATCCCGCTGCTGGCCGCCGTCTCCGCGCCCTCCTCGCTCGCCGTCGACCTCGCCGAGGAGAGCGGACTGACTCTCGTAGGCTTTCTCCGGGGCCAGTCGATGAACGTCTACACGGGGGCCGAGCGGCTCCGTTGACCCCCTGACTCCCGGGAGAGAGTGATGTTGTTCCGCCAACTCGAATACCTGGTGGCACTCGCCCGGGAGCGGCACTTCGCCCGCGCCGCCCAGTCCTGCTTCGTCTCCCAGCCCGCCCTGTCCGAGGCGCTGCGCAAACTGGAGGAGGAACTGGACGTGTTGCTGGTCCGGCGCGGCCGGACCTACGAGGGCCTCACCCCCGAGGGCGAGCGCATCGTGCGGTGGGCACAGCGCATCCTGGCCGACCGGGACGCCCTCAAGGACGAGGTGGACGCCCTGCGCACGGGCCTGAGCGGGCGCCTGCGGATCGGCTCGGTGCCGACCGCCTCGGGCGCCGTCTCGCTGCTCACCGCGCCGTTCTGCGCGGCGCACCCGCTGGCCACCGTGGACGTGGTGGCGGACCTGCGCGCGGAGGACATCCTCCATCAACTGCAGAACTTCGAGATCGACGCCGGGATCACCTACCTGCCCGAGGAGGCGTCCGACCAGTTCCACACGGTCGCCCTCTACGACGAGCGGTATGTGCTGCTGACCGGCGTCGCCGACGACCTCGCCCGGCGCTCGACCGCGACCTGGGCCGAGGCGTCCCGCCTGCCTTTGTGCCTGTTGACCAGGCGAATGCAGGGGCGGCGGGTGCTGGACGAGGTGTTCGCCGACGGCGGTCTGCAACCGGTTCCCAGGGTCGTGACGGACTCGGTGGCCTCGCTGTTCGCCCATGTCAGGACCGGGCGGTGGGCCAGCATCGTGCCGCATGCCTGGCTGCATGTCTTCGGCGTCCCGCACGGCATGCGGGCGGTCCCTTTGGTGGAGCCCGTCCACACCACTCCGATAGGGCTGGTGATCACCGCCCGGGAGCCCGGTTCGGCCATGGCCCGCGCCCTGTTGGAGACCGCCCGCCGCACCGACGTCGCCGCGGTCCTGGACACCCTGCCGGGCCATCCCCCGCTCTGATGCCCCACGCCCGGACCGCGCCGCCCCGCCGCGAGCGGGCGCACCGGCAGTGCGTACGATCGACCGGTCCGTCCCGTGAGGAGCCCTGCCTGGTGTCCGCCGTCGTCCCGCCGCCGCGCGCGGCCGTCCGTTTGCTGACGGTGCGCCAACTTCCGTACACCGAGGCCGGCGAGGAGCTGAACGCTCTGCTGTGGTCCGCGGGCCCCGGCTGGCGGATGATCAGCTCCGCCGTCCTCGGCGGGGGCATCGGCGCCCGCGCCTGGGTCCTCAACGCGCAGGTCTCCCACGGCTATCGACGCACCGACCCCGCGCGGCACCTGTCCGAGCTGGGCCGGGACGCGGGCGTGCGGGGCGAGGGCGTCGGGCTGATGACGGCCGCCGACGTCTCGCGGTACGCCCAGGCCCAGGACGGCGGCGTCGAGGCGGTCGCCACCTCGGGCATCTCCGTGCGTGGTTGGGCCGCCGCGCCCGAAGCGGGCGCGCCGTTGCCGGCCGCGCCGGGCACGATCCGGCCGACCGCTACCGCCACTGACCCACGGCCCACCGCAGGTCCGCCGCCGGGAACGGGGTCCGCTTGCTCCCGGTGAGCAGCCGGCGGTGGAAGTCGTCGAGGAGGAGCGCCGACCGGGCGTGCCGGTCGAGCAGGGCGGCGATCCGCGGGGGCACGCCAGGGCGACGGCCGGCCAGCCAGGCACGCAGGAAGACTTCGGGGCCGAGGGCGCACTCGCCCGCACCGCCCTGCCACACATCGGGGAGGACGTGGTGGCGCAGGAGGTGCCAGGGGGCGTAGTAGCGGTCGTAGTCGAGGTGCTCCGTCAGGAACCCGGCCTCCTGGGGCGAGAGCGCGAAGTCGCGGCTCAACGCCAGGCCGAAGTCCGCGAAGTACACCTGCCGGCCGTCGGTCAGCAGGTTGCGGAAGTGCGCGTCGAAGTGCACCAGTCCGCGGGAGCTCATGAAGGCCGTCCCCCGGGCCAGTTCGTCCTCCACCCACTGGTAGTGCGCGCCGGCCTCCGACGGGGTGCGGGCCGCGGTGCGGGCGGCGGCGAGCCAGGCGGCGAGGGACTGCGGCAGGTGTTCCAGGAAGAGCACCAGACTGGCGGAGGCCCGGCCGATGGCCTCCAGCCGGCGGCGCACGGCGGGTTCCCCCTCCCAGTGGGCGACCGCCCCGTCGATGCCGCCGAACTCGTCGACGAAGCCTTCCGGCGGGCCATCGGGCAGCACCCGCCAGTGGTACAGCAGGGGAAAGCCGGCGTGCGCGCCCGCCAGGACCCATCCGGTGGTCAGCAGGTGTGCGGCCAGCTCGCGCCAGGCACCGAACCCGGCGGAGCCGATCCCGTACTGGTAACAGAGCGGCAGATCAAAGAGGTTGGCGGTCGAGCGCAGGTGTTCCGGGCGCAGTTCGAGGTCGGTCAGCGGGATGCGTTTGACGAAGACGCGCACCCCTTCGACGTCCAACTGCGCGGCTCGGCCGCCGATCCCCACCCCCAGGGACGGGGCCGCGGCGATCGCGTCGCGGAGCCGTTGGTCACCGAACTGGGACAGCCGGGTCCCCACCATCGCATAGGCGGACCGGCGCGCCGCGCGCCGCGACTCGGCTTCGTTCATCGGGAACTCCAAGGTGACTGCCGCACAACCCTTGACGTCGCATCATGCCACCGCGCCACGAACTGGCCATCATTTCAACGCAGTTGGGCGAACTCGGCGCGACGAGGTCGAACTGACCGGGTGGTGGCCGGACTGGCCGCGCTGGCCGGACCGACCGGACTGGTCCCACCGGCCGGACACAGAGCCCTGCCGGAAAGTACACCAGCATCTCAGCGCACATGCCCCCGGCAGCCATCGCACCAGCCAATTTCACGCTTTCTCCAGGCACTGACCAATATTCCGCCTCATGCGGAATCAATCGTGAAGCTCAAGAATTGGCCTGTTTTGGCTGAACCAACGATGGCGCACCGTGCCAGCGTCGCCATGACAACGACCGCCCATGCCAACAGAAGGGGGAGCGCATGACACGGCATTCTCGGCGACTGGCCTGGAGGATTCTTCCGGCACTGTCAGCCGCTCTCGTCTTGCTGGCAACGACCGCCCACTTCCAACCCGCACTCTGCTGGATCGCCGCACTCACCCTGATGGTGATTTTCGGACTCGCGCCCACGAGGAAGACATCCGGCAAGAGGGATACGGGCCTCCCGCCAAGAAGCACCGGAGCGGGGTAGTTGTAGTTCAGCGCCCCTGGCGGCGGGAGAGGTCGAAGCGGCGCAACACCCGCACCAGACGCCAGACCGCGGCAGTTGCGGCCAGCACACCACCGGCCGCCAGCAGGCCCTTACCCGCCGGCTCGGCAACGCCAACAGCCAACGCAGGGACCAGCGCCACGGCGAAGACGGCCGCCGCCCATGCCGCAGCCGTCAGCGGCCCCGAGCACTCCCGCGATCGGCAGCGCTCAACTCGGCTTGGTGGCGGAGACAACCACGGTGGGCACCCAAGGACCGCTCCACCACATTCGTGCCCCCGCGCCGCGGCGGGTCACGTCGGAGCATCCGAGTCGTTGCAGATGGGCGCCGTACTGGCGGGTGTTGCGGAGATCGGCGATGACGAGGCGGCCGCCGGGCCTGAGCACGCGTACCGCCTCCTCGATCGCCGAGGCGCGGCCGGTGGGATCGGAGATGTTGTGGATCGCCAGGCTGCTGATCACGACGTCGAATCGTCCTTCCTCGAAGGGGAGTTGGGTCATGTCGGCCGTGTGGAGCTCGACGCGGTCGGCGACGCCTTCCGCCCGTGCGTTGCGTTCGGTGACGGCGGGATGGTTGCCGCTTTGGTCCTGACTGCGCCACAGGTCGACGCCGTAGGCCCGGCCGTCGGGAACGCGGCGGGCGGCCGCCAGGAGCACCGCTCCCCGCCCACAGCCCAGGTCGAGGATCTCTTCGTCGCCACGGAGCGCCAGTTCGTCGAGGAGCTTCTCCCAGACGAGGAACTTGCCGCGCCGGGTCACGTACAGGAACAACCCCGCGGCGGCGAGTACCAGGCAGCCGGCGAGGACCGCCCAGGGCGCGGGGGCGAGGCCATCGACGGCCAGGGAGACCACGCCCCAACCCAACAGTCCGACGCCCACCACCCCGTACAGCGCCGGAATGTAGGGGGCGTCGATGCCGTACGCCCCACGACGCCCCGCCGAAGTCCCAGTTGATGCACGGTAGTTCAAGGTCCCTCCCCGCCCGTCACCGTCCACATGGTCAGTCCCACGGTAGTCAGTCCCAGGTTAGGGCTTCCGCCGGCGGCTTCCCTTCCCCCTTGTGACGGCGCTTCTGACTGCCGCCCGTGGCTGCCAAGTGTCACGACTGCCTGTGGTTGTCACCGTGACCTTGCTCCGGCCGGAGCGGGCGGGACATCCGCCGGGCCGGAGTTGGCGCATCTCGACATGCGAAGCGTGCGGTGCGACAGATTCCGCGGCGGGGAGGTGGAGGAGAGGCGGACGGGGCCGGCCATGACATGGCACCCGGGGCGGGCGGCTGGGCGCACCGACGTGCGAAGGGCAGTGCGCCCAGCCTCTTCCCGTCCGTCCATTCCCGACGGGCCTGCTCCGACGCTAGGCGTTGGCCAGGCAGGCCGCCAGGCAAGCACGTCCGTCTTCGGTACCCGCGGGAGAACGGGGCGCGGGCGGGCTCCCGGCTCTACGCAGGGGTCTTGGCCAGAATCCGGGTGAGACCTGCCGCCCTGCCCCTACGCAGTGGGGAGTTGGGCCCGCTCCAGCCGGCCCATCAGCTCAGACGCCGCCCTATCGTGCCTCCATGAGGAAACTCCACCGTGCCGCGGCGACCGCACTGCTCGCCCTCTCCCTGCCCCTGTCCCTGCCCCTGTCGGCCGCCGCCTCAGATACCGCCTCCCGTACGGCCTTCGCCACGACCGCCGCTGCGCCGCCATCCGTCCGGCCCGCGCAGGCCGTCCAGCTCGCGCTCCCCCGCCCCACCGGTCCGCATGCGGTGGGACGCAGCGTCGTGCCCCTCGTCGACAAGAGCCGCCGTGATCCCTGGGTTCCCTCATCGGGGGCGCGGAAGCTGATGCTCTCCGTGTACTACCCGGCACACCGGGGAAGCGGCCACCCCTCTGCCTACATGACCACCGAGGAGGCCCAACTGATCCTGGCGAGCCAGCACTTGGAGAAGACGGTGCCCGCCCGGACGCTGAGCGCTACCCGCACCTACGCGCGTACCGATGCGCGACCCGCGTCCGGCAGGTATCCGCTGGTCGTGCTCTCGCCCGGCTTCGGGCTGCCGCGCACCACCCTCACCCTGCTCGCCGAGGATCTGGCCAGTCATGGGTACGTGGTCGCGACCGTCGACCACGCCTACGAAGCGGTCGGCACGTCCTTCCCCGGCGGGCGCACGCTCACCTGTACCGCCTGTGACACGGTCAAGCCGGATCAGCTCGGCATCGTCACCGCGAGCCGGGCCAAGGACCTGTCCTTCGTGATCGATGAGCTGACGGGACGCCATCCTGCCTGGAAATACGGGTGGTTGATCGATCCGAGGCGCATCGGCATGGCGGGGCACTCCATCGGCGGGGACAGCACCGCGCGCACCATGGCCTCCGACGGCCGGGTGCGGGCGGGCATGAACATGGACGGCGCGTTCAATGTACCCATCCCTGCCGCCGGGCTTCGGGGCAAGCCCTTCATGTTGCTGGGCAACGCCGAACACCGGCCCGGCCAGGACGGCACGTGGGACGAGGGGTGGGCCCGGCTGGACGGTTGGAAGCGGTGGTTGACCGTCTCCGGCGCCCACCACGTCAGCTTCCTCGACCTGCCCGTCCTGGCGGCCCAGCTCGGGGTGCACGATCCTGCCGCGTCGCTGTCGGGGCGGCGCGCGGCGCAGATCACGCGGCGCTACGCCGGCGCCTTCTTCGACCGGCATCTGCGCGGTATTCGGGAACCGTTGCTCGACGGCCCCTCGAAGGCCAACCCGGAAGTCCGGTTCGAGCTGCCCCATGGCGGTGTCTGACCCCCCCCTGCGGAACGGCGAGTTAGCGGTGCGAGCAACACAACGCCCCGGTCCGGCCCGCCTGTTGGCGGTCCGCCGGGGCGCCCTCGTCCACTGCCAGGTGACCGGCGTGATCGTGAGGCCGGGCGGCTCTCCCCCCGTGGCAGAGCCACCCGGCCGGTCTAGTAACCACCGCCGCCGACCACACCGCGCGCCTGTGGGACGTCCGCTCCCAACGCCCCGCCGGCGTCCTGACCAGCTCGACGATCCCCGTCATGGGCGCCTGGTTCTCCCCCGACGGCCGCACCCTGGCCACCGTCAACAGCGACCGCACCGCCCACCTATGGGACATCGACGCCTCCGGCGTCGCCCGCCGCACCTGCACCGTGATCGACACCCAACGCTGGTCCCGCCTCCTCCCGGACCTATCGGCGGCCGGAGTGTGCCGCTAGACAACGCCCGCCCTGCCCCTCACAACCCATCAACAACGCGCAGATCCATACAAACAGTTCGCCCCACCCAACACCCGTTCAGTAACGTCGCCCCTGATGAACCACAGACACCAGAAGAAGCAATCCCGGCGCCTCTTCCAAGCGATATGGCACGGCGACACCGGCGCCGCCAAGGCGGCACTGCGGGCTGGCGCCGCCCCGGACCGTCGCAACAGCGAGGGAACCACCCCGCTCTACGAGGCGTCCGTGAGCGGCCGGGCCGCGATCGCAGCCCTGCTCCTGGCGGCCGGCGCCTCCCCCGACACCGAGAGCGCCGGCCCCGGCGCGGAGGGCACACCGCTGTGCGCAGCCGCGTGCTGGGGCCACACCGAGACGGTCCGCACGCTACTGGCCCACGGCGCCGACCCCAACCAGCGCGAAGACCACGGCACCGGCCGTTCCCCCCTGGCCTGGGCCAACGACGGCCCGCACGGACCCCACCACGAAACCGCCGCCCTGCTGACCGCGGCGGGCGCCCGCACCGATACGGAAAACCTCGGGGCCGGGCGAGTGCCCTGAGCGACCAGCAGCGACGGATACTGGCAGTCCTGCGCGTCCTCGGACCTGAGGCGGCCCGTTCGTCGCTACGCGCCCACTCCCAGGAAGCGCAACACGGCGAGCACCCGTCGGTGGTCGCCGTCGGCCTTGGGCAGGTCCAGCTTGGCCAGGATGTTGTTGATGTGCTTGGCCACCGCGCTCTCGCTGACCACCAGTTGGGCGGCGATCCCGGCGTTGGAGCGGCCCTCGGCCATCAGCGCCAGTACCTCGCGCTCGCGCTCGGTCAGCCGTTCCATCGGGTCGCTCGGGCGCCGCACCAGCAACTGCGCGACCACCTGCGGGTCCAGGGCCGTGCCGCCCGCCGCGACCCGGCGGAGCGCCTCGATGAACTCCTCGACGTCGGCGACCCGTTGCTTGAGGAGGTAGCCGACGCCGCTGGTGTGGGCCGCGAGCAGTTCGGCCGCGTAGCGTTCCTCGACGTACTGCGACAGCATCAACACGGCGGTGTCCGGGCACTGTTGGCGAATGACCAGGGCCGCCCGCACTCCCTCGTCAGTGAAGCCGGGCGGCATACGGACGTCCACGACGGCGATGTCCGGGCGGTGCTCCTCCACCGCCCGCAACAGCCCGTCCGCGTCGCCGGCCTCGGCGACCACCTCGAATCCGGCCGTCTCCAGGACCCTGACCAGTCCGATCCGGAGCAGAACGGAATCCTCGGCTATCACAGCGCGCTGGGCAGCGTGCACGGCAACTCCACGGTGATGACGGTCGGGCCCCCTGGGGGGCTGTCGATGGCGAGGGTGCCGTCCACCGAGGCCACGCGCCGCGCGAGCCCGGTCAGGCCGGTCCCCCCGGAGGGTTCGGCCCCTCCCCCACCATCATCGGTGACGCGTACCCGCAAGGTGTCACCGGCCCGTTCCGCCACCACCTCGGCGTGACTGGCCCGGGCGTGCTTGGCGACGTTGGTCAACGCCTCGGAGACGACGAAATAGGCCACCGCCTCCACCGCGGGCGCGGCGCGCTCGGCGACGTCCACGGTGACGTGGACGGGTAGGGGCGCGCGGGCGGCGATGCCGGAGAGGGCGGCGTCCAGGCCGCGGTCGTCCAGGACGTGCGGGTGCAGGCCGCGCACCAGGTGGTTGAGCTCGTCCAGGGCCTCCTTCGCCGCGCGGTGGGCCTCGTCGATGACGGCACGGGCCTCGGGCGGCAGATCGGTGAGGGTGGTCCGGGCCAGGCCCAGGTTGACCGCCATCGACACCAGCCGCTGTTGGGCGCCGTCGTGCAAGTCACGCTCGATGCGCCGGCGCTCGGCGTCCGCGGCGGCCAGCGCCTCGGCCCGCCGTTCGGCCAGGTCCGCCACCCGCCGTTCCAACTCCTCGGCCCGACTGGGCCCGAGCAGCCGGACGGCGCTGACCGACTCCAGGCGGATCACGGCGCCGGTCAGCGACGACAGCCAGGGCAGTACGGCCAGTCCGGCGACGGCGAAGAGCCAGCCGTCGACGTCCGCCCACTGCGTGAACGACCAGTCCCTCGGCAGCACCCAGTACCAGGCATAGAAGGAGATGCCGCCGATGCTGCCCAGCCACAGGGCCAGCAGCACGGCCTCCACCAGGCCCAACACCGGCCCGGCGAGCTGGTGGTAGCCGAGCTGGCGCCAGTACGCGCTGGTGCCCAGTCGGTGCCTGGCGCGCTCCAGTTCGTTGCGTCCCTGCACGGGCGCGGTGCGGGGGATCTCGGTGTCCGCGTACGCGGCGAAGCGGCGGCGCTGGAGCCAGGTGACGCCCGTGGTGGCCGCGACGGCGAAGACCAACGGGACCAGGGCCCCGCGGGGAGCGAAGGCGGCGGTGAGGCTGAACCACACCCACAACAAGAAGGCGGCACTGTGCAGCAGGATGCCCGTGCACAGGAAGGCGAGCTGCGTTCGTATGCGGGCCAGGCGGCGCGGCCGCCCGTCGGATCGGTTCATGACTACGACGGTAAACGCCCAGCTCAGCGGCTTCCATCACGCCAACTTCCGCAACGAGGGTGTAGCTAGTGCCACCCCACGTCTGACGGTCACGCTACTGACTGCGCCCGGCGCGGAACCCAGTCTTGTCGGGGAGCCCGACGGTCGGGCCCCTCAGTCAGGAAGGCGTCTTCCCCACCATGGCCCTCGTAGCCCTCAGCTCACCTATCAGCAGCGGCAGTTGCACGGTCAACGCCGCCAGGCACGACGGGCCAGAGCACCTCGACACCGCGCGCCGCCGGCGGGCCCGCCGCTGGCAGGGCCGCATACTGACGGCCGCCGGCCTCGCCCTCCTGCCCTGGCTCGGCTACCTCGCCGGCACCCTGCCGCCCGCCCAGGCAGCCCCCTGGATCGCCCTGGACGCCCTGGAGGCCGCCGCCCTCCTCACCGCCGGAACCCGCCTGAGGCGCGCCGACCCCCGCCACACCGCCCCCACCACCATCGCGGCAATCCTCCTCCTCGCCGACGTCTACCTCGACCTGTCCACCGCCGCCCCCGGTCCCGCGCTCGCCACCGCCGTCCTCATGGCCGCCGCGGTCGAACTGCCCTTGACCGCCCTGTGCGCCTGGCTCGCCACCCAACCGAGCGGGGGCGCGGGCACTCGGGACGCCCGGTCGTCGTAGGGCGATTCGACCCGTTCGATGAACGTTCGTCGCCGACATCCAAGGCACGTGTCAGGCGTGCTGCTGATCGGTCGGGCCCTGAGCGGCCGAATCCTCGGTTGCCTGGAGGACGTCCTCGAAGCCCAGTGGGGGTCGGCCGAGCAGTTCGGTGACGTCGTCCGTCACGCGGTCGTAGCGGTTCTCCCGGTGCAGCCGGGCCATCGTGGCGATGTGCTCGAACACATGCGAGGGCAGGTCGAGTTGGCCGAGGTCGTGTGCCACCCACTCCTCGTAGGGCACGTCGACGTAGGTCACGGGGCGCCCCAGGGCCGCGGAGAACTCGGCCGCGATGGCGGTCATGTCGCGGGACCGCGCGCCGGTCAGTTCGAGGACCCGGCCGACGGGTGGGTGGGGATCGAGCAGCAGGTGGGCGATGACCTCCGCCACGTCGCGCGCGGCGACCGGGGAGGTGCGGGCGGAGCCGAACGGCAGGCGGATCGTGCCGTCCCGCCGGATCGAACTGAGGGCGATCCGCGCGAAGAGCGGGTTCTCCATGAACACGGTGGGGCGGACGTGGATGACGGGGACTCCCGACCAGTTGAGGACCTGTTCGGCGAGCCAGTGCAGGCGCTGCTGACGGGACTCGGTGACGCTGCCGAGGTCCATCTGAGAGACCGTCATCTGGGAGATGTTCACCAGCAGGTCGAGGCGATCGCTCTCGCGTGCCGCCGCGGCCACCGTCGCCGTGGCCTCCAGGTACGCGGGCGAGACGCTCATCCCGAAGTAGGCCCGGCGGCAACCGTCGAGCGCCGCCACGACGTCGGCGCCCCGGGCGAGATCGCCGACGACCACGTCCACGCCCTCCATGGCCCGCAGGGCCTCGGCCCGCTCGTCGTCGTGATGCAACAACGCCCGGACAGGCACCCCCGCGGCACGCAGCCGATCGAGGACCGTTCGGCCGACTCCACCCACGCCACCTCCGACGCCGGTCACCAACACGGGCTGAACATCCGACATGCGCTCCTCGCCTCCTGCTCTGCGGACCAACCGGTTCTCTTCCCCCTCTGTTCTTCTACAGCATTCCCTTCAACACTTCCCCTACCGCACGAGCCTCCCGCCGTACCGGCGCGCACCCGACCCGTGACGGACACGCGCCGGGTGCGCGGGCAGGTGGCGCTCCCGCGCCAGGCACCTCCGCACTCGGCGGCGGTGCGTTCCCGGCCCTTGAGGACCATCAGCATGACGACGGCCGGGGCGATCGCCAAGTGCGGGGCGCGGTCGGCGGGCGGGACCGCGTCGATGACCAGGAGTCGGGTGCCGGGCGCCATGGACCGGCGGAGGGTGGTGCAGGATGCGCAGGCAGTCCTCGTCGGGCCAGTCGTGCTGGATACCCGTAGGGAACGCCGAGTTCACGCAACACGTGGGGACGGTACGGACGTGAACATGGTGCGCACGGTGTCGCCGACCGGAACGACCCGCCACCGACGTTAGTGGGGCGTTAGCCGGACAACGGTGGATCACCAACAGCGGCCGGCAATCTGGTGCTCACCCACCCGCCACACCACGTCGAGAGAACGGGGGAAGCGCATGTCTCACCGCACCACGCTCCACCACGCCCGCAAGGCCGCCGCCGCCACGGTGATCGCCATCGCAGCGTTCGGCCTCACCGCCTGCCAGGGCACCAGCGGCAACAGCAACGCCTCGTCCGCGCCTTCCTCCTCCTCGCCCTCGTCCTCGACCTCATCCAGCACCGCCGCCGCGAACGCCTCGCAGTCCTCGGCCTCCACGGCGAAGACGACCCATGGCTCCGCCAGGACCGCGGCGTCGGGCGTCCACAAGAAGAGCGGGGCGAAGTGCACGGACCGGATCAACTACGCGGGCGACCCTCGGTCCAACGCCGAGATCAACACCATCGGCGCGAAGACCGGTTACTGCCCGCCCGTGCAACACCAGTGAGATCTTGCCGGGGGCCGGTTCTTGCGGTGCGTGAGTTCTCGCCGCGGCTGACCGAATCCACCACCTGGCTCGCTATCGCCAACTGGCTTCCCCGTGAGGCGAGTTGCGACGAGTGTTGCCGCGAGCCGGGCCGGCAGAACGTAACTCCGGCTCGCAGCAACCGGGTTCAGGAGAAGGACGCGTAGTCCAGCCAGGCGTCGAACACCGAACGGTCGCCCAGCACCTCGATCCCGGCGTCGTCCACGGACCGCCGGCGGTACAGGGCCAGCAGCAGCTCGGTGAGCGGGCCGCGCAGGGCGACCGCGGCCTTCTCGTGGGCGCGGCGGTGGGTCAGCCGATCGCCCGTCAGGTCCAGGACCCACTCGGCGTGCAGGCCGGCCGGGGCATCGGTGGCGTGCAGGTGGATCGTCCGGCCGGGGCCGAACACGCCGTCGGCGTGCTCCACCCAGCGCCCGGCCGCCTCCGGAAGGGCGCACAACTGGAGCCATTCGTCCAGGCAGTCGGCGGCGAGCTCCGGCGGGACCACGTAGTCGGCACCGGAGGTGAGCGCGGCGTCGGCGCGGTGGATCACCGTCTCGTGAGCCATCCGACGGGCCCAGAACCCGGCCCGGTGGTCCGGGGACCAGGACCAGACGGCAGCGTCGGGACCGGCCTCGCGAAGCGCCGCCACGGTGCGCTCCGCACCCTCGGCCAGCCAGGCATCGAGCGCCTCGGGACTGTCATCGTCCGGCCCGGCAGCGCCAGGCATGTCGGCCGAGGAGATGAAGTCGGTGGCACGGGACGCGACCAGTTCCCCGGCCCAGCGGTGCGCTCCGCCGATGTGTCGGGCGAGTTCGGCCAGGGTCCAGTCGGGACAGGTGGGCACGTTCGCGGTCAAGTCCGCGCCGCGCAGCGCGGCGCGGAGGCGTTCGGTCTCGGCGAGCAGTTCCGCGCAGTAGCGTTCGTGGTCGAGGGCCCCCTGGAGCGGGCCGGGCGGGGTCGCGTGCGTTTCCTGAGCAGTCATGCGCCACACGCTACTGCCCAACTCCCCACCCCGGCCTCCCAATTGTGCGGCCGCGTCGCCCCTCCGGATCGGCCGGCCGGCTCCGAGGGCTCATCCCACGCATCAGTCGGCGCCGCATCACGCGCCCGAGGGGACCGTCGACCACGCGGTGGATGACGGCCGAGAGCAGCAGGGCGAACGCGGCCGCCACGGCCATCGACGGGAGGACGCCAAGTCCAGGCACCTTCTGCAACAGCCCCTTGGCCACGGGTATGCCGATGCTCTGGTGCACCAGGTAGAAGGGGTAGGTCAGCGCGCCGGCGGTCACCAACCACCGCGACCGGCAGCGGGCGAGCGGGCCGACGCCGGCGAGCGCGAGGAGCGCGAGGAAGGCGGTCAGCACCGCGGCGCAGACGGCCCAGGAGAGCGCGCCCCCTTCGGCGGGCCGCACCGCGTGCGCCGTCACCCGGTCGTTGAGCACGGTGAGTTGGTAGCACCAGGCGAAACCGGCCAGCAGCCACAGCACCAGGTTCTGCCCGAACCGGTGCATCAGGTAGAGCGCGATGCCTGTGACGAAGAGGCCCGCGTACTGGCTGAGGGCGAACTCGTCGAGTACGGCCGAGTCGAGTTCGCGGGCGACGACCGCGAGGGTGAGCCAGGCGCCGCAGAAGGCGATCATGCGGCGATAGGTGAGCCCGAAGAACAGCATGACCGCCATGAGCAGGTAGAAGCGGGCCTCCACCCAGAGCGTCCAGGCAACCCCCTCGATCAACTGGAGCCCCAGCGGCCCCGGGACCATCGTCAGGTTTCCCAGTATCGTCCGGGGGTCGATCGGCGTGGCAGCCTGGAGACGAGCGAGCCGGGCGATCAGGACCAGGCCGACGACCATCAGCACGACGCACCAATACGACGGGAACAGCCGGGAGATGCGGGACACGGCGAACTGCACGGGCGTGCGTCCCCAGCAACTCATGCAGATGACGAAGCCGCTGATCAGGAAGAAGAACTCGACGCCCAACCAGCCGTAGCGGCTGATCTCGTGCAGCGCCGGAGCGAACTGCCTGGGGTCGTTCTCGCCCCAGAAGTGCGGGGTGGTCGTGCCCACGTAGTGGAACGCGGCCACCGCGAGGGCGGCCACCAGGCGCAGCCCGTCGATGGCGGCCAGCCGCGCGCCCGTGGCCGGCCCACTCGTCGAATCCCGCTCGTCCCTCCGGCCCTCGGGAACGTCGTCGAGTCCGGTTCTCTGCCGGACCGGAAGCGTCAAACTGCCTTTGTGCACGGTGGGTTCTCCAGAGCGGATGGCGAGGGTCGCCGGGCAACGTCCCCAACTATACTTTGCATGTATACATGGAAAGAATAGAGGGAGGGTAGTCGGGCCCACGGCATCAGCAGCAACGGCAGTCGGCGGCACCGTGACAACCGGAATCCCCAAGGTGTATCGATGGCGCCATGCGCGTAATCGGCCTGATGTCAGGCACCTCCTACGACGCCATCGAGGCGGCCGCCGGGGACCTCACCCTCGACGGCGACATCCTGCGCCTGCGACCGCGCGGGCACCTCTCCGTCCCCTACCCGGACGACCTGCGGAACCTCATCGCCGCGACACTGCCGCCGGCCCCCACAACCGCACAGACCATCTGCGCCTTGGACACCGGCGTGGGACACGCCTTCGCGTCCGCCGCGGCACGCGCCTCGCAAGAGCTGTGCGCCAACGCCGCCGACCTCGTCGTCTCACACGGCCAGACCCTGTACCACTGGGTGGAGAACGGGGCCGTCCGCGGCACGCTCCAACTCGGCCAACCCGCCTGGATCGCCCAGCGAACCGGGCTCCCCGTCGTCTCCGACCTGCGCAGCAAGGACGTCGCCGCCGGCGGGCAGGGCGCCCCGCTGGTCAGCATGACGGACACCCTGCTGCTGCGCGCGCTCCCCGGCACACCGGCGGCGCTCAACCTCGGCGGCATCGCCAACATCACCGTCGTCGCCGCCGACACCGAACCGCTGGCCTTCGACACTGGCCCCGCCAACGCCCTCCTGGACGCCGCCGTCCGCCACTTCACCGGCGGCGCGGCGCACTACGACGAGGACGGACGCCGGGCCGCCGCCGGCCGGACCAACCCCGACCTGCTCCGCCTCCTCCTGTCCGATCCGTACTACCGCCGGCCCGCCCCCAAGACCACCGGCAAGGAACACTTCCATCTGCCCTACCTACAACAGGCACTGCAGGCGACGCCGGGACTCACCCCCGACGACGTACTGGCCACCCTGACCCGCCTCACCGCGGTCACCGTCGCCGACGCCTGCCGCGCCCACCACGTCACCGAACTCATCGTCTCCGGCGGCGGAACCCGCAACCCCACCCTCCTGCGGATGCTCGCGAGCGAACTCCCCGCCGTACCACTCCGCCCCAGCGACGACCTCGGCCTCCCCTCCGACGCCAAGGAGGCCCTGGCCTTCGCCGTCCTGGGATTCCTCACGTTCAACGGGCTGCCCGGCGCCCTCCCCTCCAGCACGGGCGCCCGTCAGGCCACCCTCCTGGGGAGCATCACACCGGGCCGCTCTCCGCTGCGGCTACCCGAACCGGCGCCTCATCCCCCACGCATGCTGCGCATCACCGCGTGAGCGAAACGGTCGGCTAGCGCCCGCCGAGGCTGCTCCCGCCGTCGACGTCGAGGACGTGGCCGGTGACGAATCCCGCGTCGTCGGACAGCAGGAACTCGACGGCCGCGGCGACGTCTTCGGGAGTTCCCAGGCGCCCCATCGGGATCGAGGCGATCGCCTTCCGCTCCCCCTCGCTGCCGACGGGCCGCGCGCGACGGAACAACTCGGTCGCGACGGGGCCGGGCGACACCGCGTTGGACGTGATGCCGTCCGCGGCCAACTCCAAGGCCCAGGAACGGGTGCAGCCGACGAGCGCGCTCTTGGCCGCCGCGTAGGACGTACGGTCCTTGGCGCCGTACACCGCCCGCGAGGCGATGTTGACGATCCGTCCGAAGCGCTCCGCCCGCATGCCCGGCACCAGGCCCTGAACGATCTGGACCGAAGCGCGCAGGCTCAGGTCCACCACCCGCTGTAACGTCGCCAGGTCGAGATCCTCGATGGGCTGGGGCTCGGCGATACCCGCATTGTTGACGACCCGACAGATGGCGCGCCCGCGGGTGGCCTCCTCCACCATGCGGGCGGTGTCGTCGACATCGGCGAGGTCGCACTGGAGGAAGGTCCCGGGGAACTCCTCGTCGGGCGCGCTCCGGGCGATGCCGATGACTCCGTACCCGGCCTTCGCCAACCGCTGGGAGATCGCCAACCCGATGCCCTTGGTGGCACCGGTGATCAGCACGTCGTTCATGATGCTCCTCCAACCATCCGTTGTTTCCCGGCCGTTGCCCGCCCGATCGCACGTCCCGTCTGCCGTCTGTCGCCTTCGGACGCGGCCGCGCAGGCAATCGTGCCATGTCACCCCGCGCCACCGAGCCGGAAATTCAACAGGCCCCAACACCAAGCCCGGATAACATCCACATCCACATCCACATCCACATCCGCATCCCCATCCACAGTCACGCCCGAAGCCGCCCCTCCGGTGTCCGCCGATCCCCCCTCAAGGAAGCCGCCCATGCCACATCACTCGACCGTTTCGATCTCCGAATTCGCCGTCTCCGACGGTGCGGCCGGCCCCTACGGAATCGCCGCCGGAGCAGACGGCGCCCTGTGGTTCACCCTGGTCCATCACGGCCGGATCGGCCGGCTCGCGCCCGACGGCGCCGTCACCTCCTACCCACTCGCATCGGCGTCGAGCGGACCCTCGCTCATCACCGCGGGGCCGGACGACGCCCTGTGGTTCACCGAGTTCCGCGCCCACCGGATCGGCCGCATCACCACGTCCGGAGACATCACCTCGTTCCCGCTACCAACCCCGGACGCCGGGCCGTTCGGGATCACTACGGGCCCCGACGGCGCGCTGTGGTTCACCGAAACCAACGCCGACCGGATCGGCCGCATCACGCCCGACGGGAACGTCACCGAGTTCCCCCTCCCCCTCACCGGAGCCTTCCCGTCAGCCATCGCCACCGGCCCGGACGACCGCCTCTGGTTCACGATGAACCAGGCGAACGCGATCGGCGCCATCGGGCTCGACGGCGATGTCACCGTCCACCCGCTCCCCACCCCGGCGAGCGCCCCCGTCGGCATCACCGCGGGCGCCGATGGCGCCATGTGGTTCGTCGAGATCGGTGCCGGTCGGATCGGCCGGATCGCGCCGGACGGAAAGCTCGACGAATTCGCCCTGCCGGACAGCGGGTCACGCCCCCATGCCATCGCCACCGACGCCGACGGCACCTGCTGGTTCACCGAGTGGGGAGCCAACCGCATCGGCCGCATCACCCCCGACGGCCACATCGACGAACACCCCCTCCCCACCCCGTCCTCGGAACCCCACGGCATCACCCAAGGACCGGACGGCGCCATGTGGACCGCCCTCGAAATCGGCACGCTCGCACGCCTCACCACCGTCTGATCCGCGGTCGCGCACGGCGAAGATGAGAGGGACCGTGGACAGTTCCAGGTACCTGCTCGGCGCGTTGCGGACGAGTTCGGCGGCCTGCATCCAGCGCAGGCCGCCGAGTGCTGTCGCGAATGCGGCGAGCAGAGCGTCCCCGACCGGCGCGCCGCGGAATGGGAAACGGCACGCCGCCTGCTGCGCGAGGCGATCTCAGCGGCCAAGACCTTCGCCACGAACACGACGTCATTTCGGCCGCCAACTGGCGCCCGAGGCCCCCGTCGCAATCCACTTGTGTATCTACTTCTACTCCTGATTCCGCTTCTGGATTCCGGGAATTCAGTGGGTGTACACAATGAGGCCGGCCAGTCGTGCCACGCCGGGCCGGCCAGTCACAGCAACGCAGAGACCTCCGCGCTGCTCGGCTCAAGCCCGGGGCTCACGAAGGTTGGTTTGCCGTTGTTTACTTGTTACTTCTGCATTAAGAACGAGCGCAGAGCATTGTTCGTCGTGTGCTGCCTTCGTACGGTGATTGTTTCGCGGGGTGAATCCATGTGTCGTGTCGGCGGGACCCCGGCTGGTCGGAGGAGACGACGCACAGATGGGGGATCCTGCTATGAGTTGCGGCACGTTACGTTGGGACGGCGCGGACGACGACGGCAATTCCGAGGAACGGCGGCCGCCGGCAGCACAGTTGACCCGACGTGAAGCCGAGGTCGCGCAGGGGATTGCTGCGGGGCTTTCGAATCGCGGAATCGGTCGCCAGTTGGGAATATCCGAGCGGACGGTAAAAGTGCACGTCCGGTCGATATTCATCAAGATGGATGTGTCCTCGCGCACCGAAGCCGCGGTACGGGCGCTGCGCGAAGGGCACATTGCGATGCCGCCCGCCGCACCCGATGAGGCATGAGCGCCCGAAACCGGTCTGGAAGCCGATGGGTGAGGGTGGATCAGGTCGCGTCGGTGCGGGTTACTGCGGCAGGCCGGTGAGGATGTCGAGCATGGCGTGGACGGCCGGGGTCGGCTCGGCGGTCGTGGTGGCGTAGACCTGACGGGCCGTGCGTGGGGCGAACGGCTTGACCGAAACCCCGTGCGTCATCTGGTCGACGGCAAGGCTGGGGACGGCTGCGACACCGAGCCCGGCCTCGACGAGTCGGCTGACCGTGGCGTAGTCGTCGCTGTCGAACACCACCTTGGGGGCGAATCCCGCCAGGCCGCAGATGTGGGAGAGCATGCGTGAGCACATCGGGTCGTGGTTCTGGATCCAGGCTTCGCCGCGTAGTTGTGCGGCGCTGACCTCGCTGCGGTCGGAGAGCGGATGACCGGCCGGTAGTGCGACGTGCATGGTGTCCTGGAGGAGCGGTACGGCGTTGATGCCGGTGAGGTCGACGAGGTCGGCGAAGTCGTAGGTGTAGAGCACGGCCAGGTCGAGTTGACCGCTGCGCAGGAGCTCGACGCTGCGATCGGAGGAGTGGCTGTGCAGGGTCAGCTCGACGTCGGGGTGGCTGCGGCGGAACGCGGTGATGGCCGCTGGGAGGAGGCGCGCTCCGGCGGAGGGGAACGTCGCCATCCGCAGCCGGCCGGCTCGTAGGTGGATGAGGTCGTCGAGCTCGTGTTGGGCGGTGGCCAGGCGTTGCAGCATGGCCTCGGTGTGCTCGACCAAGAGCCGGCCGGCGTCCGTGAGTTGGACGCCGCGCTTGAGGCGGATCAGGAGGGGGGTGCCGGCTTGGTGTTCCAGGGAGCTGATGTGCTGGGAGACCGCCGAGGGCGTGAAGGCGAGTGCCTTGGCAGCCCGGGTCATGGAGCCCTCTCGCGCTACGGCGTGTAGGACGTGGAGGCGACGAAAATCCAGCATTTAGCTGAGCTTAATACCCCTGGGCATTTCTGTCACTGGACTTACTTCTGCGGCGTCTCGACCATGGAGACATGTCTTCAGCGGCTCTTCCCTTTCGGCGTTCTTCCGGTCCCGCCAGCCCCTTAGGTGCAGAACGTTCCTCACCGCCACCCGCCGCCTCCACGCCGGGCGTTGCCACCGGTTCCGCGGTGTCGGGCGACTCGGCCCGGTCCACGGGCGGGGGCGTCGGCGGCCGTTCGCGCCAGTTGGCGGTGGCCGTGTACGGGTCGGTCGTGTTGGTGTTCGCGACGATCAACGCCGTCAACCTCGCGTTGCCCAGCCTCTCGGCGAGTGCCCTGCACCCCTCACCAACGGCCATGTTGTGGATCGTCGACGCCTACGCCATCGTCTTCGCCTGTCTGCTCATCCCGGCCGGGGTGGTCGGCGACCGCTTCGGGCGCAAGCGGACGCTGATCAGCGGTCTGGTGGTGTTCGCCATCGGCGCGTTGGCCTCGGCCTTGGCGCCGGGCACGAGCGTACTGCTGGGCGCCAGGGCGCTCACCGGCGCCGGCGCAGCCTTCGTGCTGCCAACCACTCTGGCGTTGCTGTTGGCCGTCATCCCCCAGGAGGGCCGCGCCAAGGCGGTGGCCACGTGGACGGCGATGGCCTCGGTCGGCGGGGTCGCCGGCAACCTCGGCAGTGGGATCGTGCTGCAATTCCTCCCGTGGCCAGCGTTGTTCGGGCTGTTGGCGGTGGTGGCCTGCGGCCTTGCGGTGCTGGCGGCGCGTGGGGCGCCGCGTACCCCGGGACGTCCGATGGTGTTGGATCCGGTGGGCGCGCTGCTGCTGGCCCTGACGCTGCTCGGGCTGCTGTACGCGATCATCGAGGGACCGGAGCGGGGTTGGACGTCCGCTCCGGTGCTGTCCTCGGCGGTGGCGGCCGTGGTGCTGCTGGTCGGGTTCGCCGGGTGGGAACTGCGCCACCGGGAGCCGATGTTGGACCCGCGGGTGTTCGCCCTGCGTGAGCTGCGCGCAGGGACGCTCGGGGTGACGGTGGTGTTCGTGGCGGTGTTCGCGCTGTTCTACACCAACGCCCAGTACCTGCAGTACGCCAAGGGGTTCTCCGCGCTGCTGACCGGGGTTGCGGTACTGCCGTACGCCATCGGTACGTTCGTGGCCTCGCGCAACAGCGTGCGGCTGACCGAGCGGCTGGGCAGGCGCGTGGTGGTGTCGGCGGGGTTGGTGCTGACGGTCCTCGCGTTGGTGTTGCTCTCCACGGCGAGTGCCGGCACGCCGTACTGGCTGTATGCGTGTTACCTGTTGGTCTTCGCCGCGGGTGCTGGCGTGGCCGTGCCGCCGATGTCCACTGGGATCCTCTCGTCACTGCCGCCGCATCGGGCAGGCCTGGGCTCCGGGCTCAACAGCGCCACCCGTGAACTGGGCAGTGCACTGGGGGTGGCCGTGCTGGGAACGGTGATGAACGTGCGGTTCGCCAGCCGTCTGCCGAAGTCCGTCGAGGGCGGTGAAGGGGCCGGTCACGGGCACGGTTCGGTGGGGGCGGCGCTGAACGCCGCGTCGCGGCTGAGCGCGACGGAGCACGGGCGGGTCATCGATGCCTTCACCCAGGCAATGGGCGACGGCTACCGGGCCGTGGGCGTCGTGGTGTTGGCGGGTGCGGTGTTGGTGATGGTCTGGTTCCGCCCGCGTCGGGGCGGGGCGACGGGTGCGGCCACGTAAGGCCGGCGTGGCCTGACGGCAATGCCGAGCGGGCCGGCTCCCTGGAGAGGGGAACCGGCCCGGCAGGACGACAAAGACCCGAGGAGCGGGGGCAGTTGGAGCTCCGCTGGATGGGTCCGGGCGTTCGGGATGCGTCGGGTAGGGGATCAGGCCGGTGGGACGACACCTGCCTGGAGGCCGATGATGGCGGCCTGGGTGCGCGAGACCACCCGGAGCTTGTGGAAGATCGATCGGATGTGGGCCTTGACGGTGTGCTCGGAGATCCGCAACTCGCGCCCGATCCGACGGTTTGACATCCCTTTGACGATCGCCGTGAGAACCTGGATCTCACGTTCCGTCAACTTCGGTCGAGAATCGCTTGGTTGGGCGCATGGTGGGTCACATGCGCCGACCGGGGGTCTGGCTAAGACGTAGGGGGTTCCATTGATAGACATGCTCCCTGCGACCTCCTGGGCCGGGTCCGCCGCCGAATCACTGGCCAACGAAACTGTACCAGATGGAACCTACTAAGATGGTTCCATGGCGAGGGTGTGAGCCTCGTCCGAACGGGCATGTCGGGGGCGTCAGCATCGTGTGAACCACAGCGAAAGGGCAGGCCATGGGTGAAGCAGACCTGTATGACCGCCGGTTGGACTTCCCGTTCCATTCGGGGCGACCGTGCCTGGACTTCGCGGGCACGATGGGGCGACGCGGACACCATGACATCGAGCGCATCGCGACCGGCGACCACGTGAAGCGGTGGGGGGTCGAGGCCGGCCTGTTGCCGCCGGACGGTGCGCCCGTGCCGGTCACCGAACACACCGCACGCCAGGCACGTGCGCTGCGCGAATCCATCTACCGTGCCGTCCGCGCCAAGATGGCCGGCACCGCCCCTCATCCCGAGGACACCGCCACGGTCAACCGATGGGCGCGCCGCGCACCGCTACCGCTGGCGCTCAGCGCCGATGGTCGCGGTCTGGACTGGGCCGGCACGGAATCGGTACTGGGCATGCTGGCATCCCTGGCCCGGGACGCGGTGGAGCTGCTCACGGGCGTTGACGCGCTGCGGCTGCGCGAGTGTGCGGGGCCGACCTGCACGGTGATCTTCCTGGACCAATCCCGAACGAACAACAGGCGGTGGTGCTCGATGGACCTGTGCGGCAATCGGGACAAGAAAGCCAGCTTCAGACGGAAGGAGAGGATCAACAAGGGCTGAGGCCAGGCGAGTTGAGAGGGGCAGCGGGAGCGGGCATGCACGTGGGCCGCCCGTGAGGGGTATCACGGGCGGCCCACGACTGCCGGATGCGCATGAGCGCGCGAAGTTGCCTGCGGATCAGGCGGTCAGTGGCCAGGTGGAGCCGGTGGTCACTGCGTGGGGTGCCAGTGGTCCAACTGGTCGGGGTCGTCGAGGTTCTCCACGATGTTGTCCGGGGTGCGTGCGGCGAGCAGCACCAGCTCGGCGGTGTCACTGAGATTGGCCTCGATGTGCGGGAAGTACGGTGGGAGGTAGACGAAGTCGCCCTCGTCCAGGTCGACATACTCCTTGAAGCCCTCGCCGTGGTAGATACGCATCCGCCCGTTGACGACATAGCCCGCGGTCTCGGCCTCGCCGTGGTGGTGCGGCACGGACCTCATGCCGGGCTCATTGGTCACCCGGCCGAACCAGATCCGCTTGGCGTCCGTCGTCGTCGCGCTCACCGCGGCCATCCGCTGGGCGCCGGGCGACTGCTGCGTGTCAAGCGAGGTCTCATTGGCCCGGATGACCCGGAAGGTCGGCTGAGGCTCCGTCATCTTTCCTCCTCGCGCGCCGCGTTGGCCGCGGCGCGGTACTGGTTCAGCGGTACGTGTGCAGCGGCGGTGCGTCCGTCCGGTGGGGTCTGGACGCGCTGTCCGCCGTCGCCGGTGAGGGCGGGCCAGGCATGGTGGGCGTCGTCGGGGACCGGGCGCAGGGTCTTGACGCTGCGCCTCCCCAACTCCTGGTACAGACGCGTGCCGTTGGCCTTCCAGGCCATCTCGTCGTCGGTGAGCTCGCGCGCCGTGCGGGCCGGGCTGCCCAGGGCCAGATGGCGGGCGGGCACCTCGAAGCCGGACTTGACGAAGCTGTTCGCGGCGACGAAGGACCGCTCGCCGACCACCGCGCCGTCCATGATCACGGAGTTCATGCCGATCAGGGCACCGGCCCCGATCCGGCAACCGTGCAGCACGGTGCCGTGCCCGATGTGCCCGTCCTCCTCCACGATGGTTGTGGTGTCGGGGAAGCAGTGCAGTACGCAACCGTCCTGGACGTTGGCGCCGGCGCCAATGCGGATCGCCCCGAAGTCGCCCCGGAGGCTGGCCAGCGGGGCGATATAGGCATCGGGCCCGATGGTGACGTCCCCGATCAGGACGGCGTCCGGGTGGACGTAGGCCAGAGGGTGCACGCGCGGCGCCACGCCGTCGATCTCATAGATGCGGGCCACTCTTCACCTCCGGTCCGTTCGCGTGCGCCGTGCGCTCCTTGCCGGCCGCACCTGGTCGCGTCCAATCCCCCGGCTCGCCGCCCCGGCACAACCACAGGATCGCCGCGGCCAGTTGATCGCCGTCCGCGCCGAGCGCCGCCCGGTAGCGGGCGCGCACCCGCTCCTCCCGGCGGCCGTCGAGACGGTCGCGGGCGGCGTCCGTCCGCAGGTCCTGTATGCGTCGGGAGTGTGCGCGGCGCTGGTGGAACAGGGTCGCGAGTTGGGCGTCGAGTTCGTCGATGCGTCGGCGGTGGCGGTCGATCTCCTGGTCCAGGTCAGGTGCGGCGGGTGCCTGGGCGGTGGGGATGTTGCCGTCAGACACCGACCGGCTCCGTGACGGCCGCCGCCGCGTGCTTGGCACGGCGCAGTTCCTTGGCGTCCACCACGCCGGGCGCGAAGGCGATCATGTCCACCGCCGTCGTGGCGGCGCTGCGTCCGGCCTGCTCGACCGTGACCGTTACCCGCAGAGGCACCTTGCCCGGGTCGCTCAGATCGATGCTGTCGATGTGCAGGCGCAACCTGGCGCGCACCGGGAAGAGGAAGTTCTCGAACTTGGTGTTCATGTCGTTGATGACGATGTAGTAGCGCTGCTGCGGCCAGCGGGAGAGGATGTGGCCCTCGGTGACGGCCAGGAACATCTGCCGGCTCGCCTCGATGGCGACCATGCCTTGGACATGCACCCGGTCCTGGACGTCGACGAGCAACTCGTTGTGGTCGTGCAGCCGCAGTTCGGCCTCGAAGTCCGCCTCGCCGGTCTGTGCCAGGCCGGCGACCAGGACGTTGTCAGCCCGCGCCTTGTGCACGTGCTGGCGGCCGACCGGTTCCGCGGGTTGGTCCGCCAGGCGGATCAGTGTCGCCAGGCCGCGCCGCGTGGCGGCCTCGCGCAGATAACCCAATTCGTAGGCGCCGATGCCCTGTCCGGTGTGGACGGTCAGTTCCTCCCGCGGGCTGTCGAAGTCCCCGCTGTCGAGGGCGTGGACGAAGGCCGAGAAGGTGGTGGCGCCGACCGCGTGGGCGAAGTCCGCAAAGCGGTCGCCGACGACGAGCAGTGAGCGGGCCGACTCTGCTGGCATGCTGCCTCCCGAAGATACGAGGTGCCGGTGACCCCAGCATCAACTGGCGGGCGAAGGGCCGGTAGTTGATCGAATGGCCTATGGCGATCCGCCTAGTACAAGCGGCCTAGAACGAGGAGGCGACTGTCGCGCCGGGTGCCGACACCGCACATTGGAGTCCGTGATCGCCATGGACACCCTGCACCCCACTCCCACGGCGCCGGACGAGGTGCGCGGCGCCCCTGCCACGCGCGGTGCGACGGTTCGACGCCTGTGCTACCTCGGCCCCGAGGGCACCTTCACCGAACTCGCCCTGCGTGCCCTTCCCGAGCACACGGACGCGCGGCTCGTCCCCGTCCGTTCGGCCGACGAGGCGGTGGCTGCGGTGACGAAGGGGGCGGCCGCCGCGGCGATGCTGCCGCTGGAGAACTCCGTCAGCGGCCTGGTGGGCGCCACGCTCCAGGCCCTGGCGCCGCTACCTGGACTGACCATCGAGCGCGAGGTGCACCTGGCCATCGCGTTCTGCCTGCTCGTCCGCCCCGGCACAACGGCCGAGCGGATCGGTACCGTTGCCGGACATCCGCATGCCTTCCCCCAGGTGCGCGACTGGTTGGCGACCCACCTGCCGCACGCACACCGTGTGCCGGTGTCGTCGAACGCGGCCGGTGCCCACCAGGTCGCCCTGGGACACTGGGACGCGGCCCTCGCTCCCCGGACCGCGGCCGCTCACTACGGACTCCTTCCGCTGGCCAGCGGCATCCGCGATGACGCGACGGCCACCACCCGCTTCGTGCTGGTCAGCGGGCCGACACGGGACCGGCGCGGAGGCGGGACCCGTCCGCGCCCTCGTTCCACCCGCACGTCTCTGCTCGGCTGTGTCCCGGGGCACCTTCCGCGCGTGCGCGCTCGGATCGACGATGCCCTGCGCACCGCGGGCGTGGACGTCCCACAACACCGCGTCGGCGTTGTTCCGGGTCTCCCGGCCCGCCCCGCGGCCGTGTTGATCGACCTCGGCGGGCACCTCGACGATGCCCCTGTACGCCTGGTGGCCAGGCACCTGCGGCTGTGCATCCCCGAACTGCGAGCCCTCGGCTCGTATCCCACCGGCACTCCCATCGCTCCCCCACCCACGGCAACACCGGCAGATGAGGGGCTCCCACACTGATGAACACCTGGTCCAACCACCGGCCCAGCACCACTGCCTGGCGCGGCCTGCCCGCCGCCCAGCAGCCCTCGTGGCCCGATCCCGTCGCGTTGGAAGCGGTCCTGGCCCAGCTCCACACGCTTCCCCCACTGGTCCTCGCGCACGAATGCGACACGCTCCGCGAACGCCTCGCCGAGGTCGCCCGCGGCAACGCCTTCCTGCTCCAAGGAGGCGACTGCGCCGAGTCGTTCAAGGACGCCACCGCCCAGGCGGCCGCCGGCGTCCTCGCCACGCTCCGGCAGATGGCGGCCGTCCTCGGCTACGCGGCCTCGACCCCGGTCACCACCGTCGGGCGCATCGCCGGCCAGTACGCCAAGCCACGCTCCGCACCGACCGAAACCCGCGGTGGAGTCACTCTGCCCTCGTACCGCGGTGACTGCATCAACGCCAGGGAGTTCACCGCCCAGGCCCGCACACCGGACCCCCGACGGCTCAACACGATGTACCAGCGGTCGGCCGCCACCCTGAACCTCATCCGCGCCCTGACCGCCGCGGGACACGCCGGACTGGACCAAGTACACGCCTGGAACCGCGAGTTCGTTCTCCGTTCGCCCCTCGGGAAACGCTATGAGCACCTGCTCGGTGAGATCGAGACCGCACTCGCCTTCCTCCGCACGTGCGGTCCCCAACACCCCGGCCCGGGCATCCGACCGACGGAGTTCTACGTCAGTCACGAGGCCCTCCTGCTGGACTACGAATCGGCCCTGACCACCGCCGACCCCCGCACCGGCCGCCGCTACGCGGGATCCGCCCACCTGCTCTGGATCGGCGAACGCACCCGCGCCCTTGAGGGCGCGCACATCGCCTTCGCCGCCGAGATCGCCAATCCCCTCGCCGTCAAACTCGGCCCCACCACCACCCCGCAGGACGCCCTTGCCCTTGTCCAACGCCTGGACGCGGCCCGCGAACCGGGACGGCTGACCTTCATCACTCGCATGGGCAAGGAACGG
This sequence comes from Streptomyces sp. WZ-12, assembly GCF_028898845.1. NCBI lineage: Bacteria > Bacillati > Actinomycetota > Actinomycetes > Kitasatosporales > Streptomycetaceae > Streptomyces > Streptomyces sp. WZ-12. The sequence goes on from NZ_CP118574.1 coordinate 906,961, forward strand.
ATCCGCGAGGTGCTCCCGCCCGTTGTCGAAGCGGTCACCCGAAGCGGCGCCCTGGTCGCCTGGCTGTGCGACCCCATGCACGGCAACACCTTCCAAGCCCCCACCGGCCACAAGACCCGCCACCTCGACGACATCCTCGACGAGGTGACCGGCTTCTTCGACGTCCACCGCACCCTGGGCACCCACCCCGGCGGCCTGCACATCGAACTCACCGGCAGCGCCGTCACCGAATGCCTGGGCGGCGGGGACGCCCTGGCACCCCACGACCTGTCGGAACGGTACGAAACCTCCTGCGACCCCCGCCTCAACCACAACCAGTCAATGGATCTCGCCTTCCACGTGGCCCAGCTCTACCGCCAGAACACCCGGCCCGGGCCCGTCCAGCCCAACCACCAACTCCCCACGCAGTCCCGGCAGGAGGACACATGCACTACCACTTCGAGGACTTCCCCGCCGGTACCGCTTACGACCTCGGCCACGAGCTCCTGACCGCCGCCGACATCACCGACTACGCCCGCCGGTACGACCCCATGCCCTTCCACCTCGACGAAGCCGCGGCACACCAGTCCCCCTTCGGCGGACTCGTCGCCAGTGGCTGGCACACCGGAGCGGTGGTCCTGGGGCGTTTCGTACGCACCTTACTGGCGCACTCCGCCTGCCAGGGCTCGTACGGCGTGGACGCGGTGCGGTTCCTGCACCCCGTGCGCCCCGGCGACGGCCTGTCCGCCCGTGCCGAGGTGGAATCGGCCCAACCCCACGCCAGGAAGCCGCACCTCGGCGTGGTCGGCTTTCTCCTCACCGCCACCAACCAGGATCACACGCCGGTCTTCCGCATGCGCACCCGCCTGCTCTTCGCCCGGAATGGCACCACCGCCACCAGCCGCGCCGCCGACGGTGGCCGGGAAGTGACCGCATGACGGGCGGCAGCACCGCTCCGCGCACAGGCAACAGCACCCGCCCACGCGCCTGCGACGTACCTGAAATCCGGGCCGAACTGGCTGCCTGGCTCGCCGAGGAGGGGGCGGCCCACTGGGGCCGGAGCTTCGTCGGCCTCGGCACCGCCGGACTGCCCCGGGAATACTCCGCCGACCCGTACGGCAGTGCCGCCGCCCTCGCGCACCGCGCGGCCATGGGACTACGCGCCGCCGAGATGTACTACGTGGCCGCAGACCTGACCGAGTTGGCCGTAGCCGCCGGCCGAAAGCTCCCCGCCTACCGGCTGCACCACCACGAACTCCCCGCCGAGTGCGGCCTGCTGGTCTGGGAAGTCCCGTGCTCCGTGTACGAGGTGGGACCGCTGCGCGTGCCGGTCCGTGCCGTGTCCTGGTCGCCCCACGGACCAGGCACCGAAGTCATCCACTGGGGGCTGACGGACGAACGCGTCAGCGAGCAGGAACGTCTCTCCGACACCCCCGCGAACCACCTGCGCGCCCAACTCCCCGCGCTCGAACGGATAGCCTCCAGCTTCCTCCCCTACGGCCGGCTCCCCCACTGGCTCGCCGCAACGGAATGGGAAGACTCCCGGGGCCACCAGTGGCATGCCGGCGTGGAACGCACTCTCATGGCCACCTGGCTGTTGATGGGACAGACCCTCACCCGCGAATCGCCCGCCCAGGCGCCCCGCTCGGCGCTACGCCGCATCAGACGCCACGACCCGACCACCCCCACCAGCATTCGCTACGTCCAACTCCGGCACGCCACAAGCGATCCCCAGCCGCCCCCCGTCCCGGACCGTCGACGGAACTACCACCACCGGTGGCTCGTCCGCGGACACTGGCGCAACCAATGGCTACCCTCCCGTCAGGGACACCGCCCCGTTTGGGTATCCCCACACGTCCGAGGCCCCCTCGGCGCCCCCCTGCTGGGCGGCGAACGCGTCAACGTCCTCCGCCGATGAACGTCCCGCCCCGACGTACACGTCATCGGCGGCGCCTGCGCAGTTACCTCTCCGCGCAGCGGATCGATCCCCGACTACACGCCCCGTGGTGGGTCAGCCCTGTCGTACCGGGACGACGACCAGTTCGGCGATGTTGACGTGTGGGGGTGCGGAGACCGAGAAGGCGATGGTCTCGGCGATGTCGTCGGCCGACAGGGGGTGCAGGTCGGTCCGCATGCGCGTGAGGGCCGTCCGCATGTCGGGGTCCTGCATGTCCGAGCCCAACTCCGTTGCGGTGACGCCCGGTTCGACGTTGCGCACGCGGACGCCGCGCGGTCCCAGTTCGGCGCGCAGGTTGCGGGTCAGTTGGGCCACGGCGGACTTGGTGGCGCAGTAGACCGACCAGTTGGGGTAGAGGGCGTGGCCGGCGACGGAGCCGACGTGCACCAAGTCCGCGGGGCGGCCCCGGGCCGCGGCGGCGAGGAGGTCGTCGGTGAAGGCGCGCGCCGTGTGCAGCAGGCCGCGCAGGTTGATGTCGATCATGCGGTCCCATTCGTCGGTGCGGCCGGCCTCGAAGGGGGCGCCGAGCATCACTCCGGCGTTGGCCACGACGAGGTCGACGGGGCCCAGGGTCGTGGTGATGGTACGGGCGGCCGCGGCGGTGGCCTCGGGGTCCGCGAGGTCGACGGCCACCGGCAGGACGGCACCGGGGGTGGTGGGGCGGAGCCGTTCGGCCAGGGCTGTCAGGCGGGCTTCGCGACGCCCGAGCAGGGCGACGGAGGCGCCGGCCGCGGCCAGTCGACGGGCGGTGGCGGCGCCGATGCCGCTGGAGGCGCCCGTGACGACCGCGATCCGATCGGTGAGGTGAGGGGCGTGGTGGCCGTTGCTGGTCGCGGTGTGGGATGAGGGTGAAGTCATGTCGTCGAGGGTGCGGCAGGGGCCGCGGGGCCGCCAGGCAATGTCTCTCCCGAGAGGCGGGATCGTAGGAGTCCCACGGCCACCTTCCGGGCTGTCCCGGGCCGTTCGGGCATGTCAGGGTTGCGGTCATGGAGAAAGCGAACCCGCTCGGGGAGTTTCTGCGTGCCCGTCGCGCACTGGTCAGCCCCGGGGACTCAGGGCTGTCGGCCACCGGCCGGCGCCGGGTGGCGGGCCTGCGCCGGGAGGAGGTGGCGATGCTGGCCGGGGTCAGCATCGACTACTACGTGCGGTTGGAACAGGGACGCGAACGCAACCCGTCCGCTCAGGTGGTCGACGCGCTCGGCGAGGCACTGCGCCTGGATGACGACGCGATGGCGCATCTGCACCAACTGGCGCGACCGATCCGGGCCCGGGGCCGCTCCCGGCAACGGTCGGACCGGGTCAGCCCGGCTCTGCTGCGGATGATGGAGGGGTGGCACCACACGCCGGCCGTGGTCCTGGGAAGCCGTCTGACCGTACTGGCCCACAACCCCCTGGGGCGTGCGCTGTTCGCCGGCCACACCTACAGCGACGATCTGGTGCGCCTGGTGTTCCTCGACCCCGACGCGCGGACGTTCTATCCGGACTGGGAACGGGTGGCCGTCAACACCGTGGCGGGGCTGCGCGGGGCAGCGGGCGCCGCGGAAGACGACCCGGAGTTGGTCCGGACGGTGGGCGAACTGTCCCTGCACAGCGTGGAGTTCAGTCGCCTGTGGGCCCGTCACGACATCCGCCAGAAGACCCACGAGACCAAACGCTTCCGGCATCCGCTGGTGGGCGAACTGACCCTGGAATACGAGTCGTTGACCGTCAACCGCGCGCCCGGCCAGCAACTGGTCATCTACCAGGCAGCCCCGGACAGCCCCTCGGAACAGGCCCTCGCCCTGCTGGGAAGCCTGGCCGCCGCCAACGCGCCGACCCCGGATCCGCATCCGGAGCCGACACCGTCCGAGAACGCAGCTCCTCCCCGCGATCGGTGAGGCGGCAGCTCCCAGCCTCCCGGCAGGCCCCGCAGCGATCAAGCCATCCGCACATACCCATCCCCCCAGGAGTCCGCTACATGACTGTCCCCCAGTCTCCCGTCTGGTTCATCACCGGCTGCTCCACCGGTCTGGGCCGGGCACTGGCCACCGCCGTTCTCGCCCGCGGCCACCGGGCCGTCGTCACCGCCCGCGACCCCGAAACGGTCTCCGACATCGTCGCCGAACACGCCGACCGGGCCCTGTCGTTGGCGCTCGACGTCACCCGACCCGACCAGGTCCGAGCGGCGGTCGAGCAGGCGGAGGCGGCGTTCGGGCGCATCGACGTGCTGGTCAACAACGCCGGTTACGGGTACCTCGCCGCCGTCGAGGAGGGCGAGGACGAGCAGATCCGCGAGCTGTTCGACACCAACGTCTTCGGCCTGGTCGACGTCACCCGCGCCGTGCTCCCGGGCATGCGCGCCAGCCGCGCCGGCCACATCGTCAACATCTCCTCGCTCGGCGGTCTGGTCGCCTTCGGCGCCACCGGCTACTACCACGCCACCAAGTTCGCCGTGGAAGGGCTCTCCGAGTCCCTCGCCGCCGAGGTCGGGCCACTGGGCATCAAGGTCACCCTGGTCGAGCCGGCCGCCTTCCGCACCAACTGGTCCGGCCCGTCCATGCGGCAGTCCGCGCAGCACATCGACGACTACGCCGCGACCGCCGGCGCGCGGCGCGCCAGCACCCTGGCCACGTACGGCCACCAGCCCGGCGACCCGGCCCGCGCGGCCGAGGCGGTCCTGCGCGTCGTCGAGGCCGAAGAGCCGCCGCTGCGGCTGCTGTTGGGGAGAGTCGCCCTCGATGTCATGACGGCCCGGCTCGATTCCCTCAGGGACACGATGGATGCCTGGCGTCACCTCACGGTCGGTACCGACTACCCCGAGGGGTGAGGCTCCTCGGACGATCGACACGGGCCGGTTGCTGTCCGACGGACAACCGGGGCGCGTTGCGGGTCAGTCGCCGATGCCCGCGTCGCGGGCCAGTAGGGCGGCCTGGACGCGGTTCTCGCACCCCAGCTTGGCGAGGATGCGGCTCACATAGGTCTTGACCGTCGCCTCGCTCATGTGGAGACGTTGGCCGGCGTCGGCGTTGGACAGGCCCATGCCCAGCAGTGACAGGACCTCCAGTTCGCGTGGGGTGAGGGTTTCCAGTCGGCGGCGGGCCTGGTTCGTGCGGGCCGTCCGGCCGGTGGCGAGTGAGTCCACGACGTGGCGGGTGGCGCCGGGCGAGAGGTACGCCTCGCCGGCCGCGGCGGCGCGCACCGCGCGGATGAGTTCCGTGGGCGCCGAGTCCTTCAGGAGGAAGCCCGCGCTGCCCTCGGTCAGCGCGTTCAGCACGTTGTCCTGCGCGCCGAAGGTGGTGAGGATCAGGACGCGGGTGTCGGGGACCGTCCGGCGCAGTTCGGCGAGGGCGGTGAGCCCGTCCATGACCGGCATCTGGATGTCGAGCAGGGCCACGTCGATCCGTTGGGAGCGGGCCAGTTCGATCGCCTCGCGACCGTTGGCGGCCTCGGCGACCACGTCGATGTCGTCGGCCGAGGTCAGGATCATCCTGATGCCTGCCCGGATGAGCTGCTCGTCGTCGGTGACAAGGACCCTGATCACGGCTCTCCTGCGCGGTTGGGAGCGTTGTTCGCTGCGGCCATCCTGGCATCATGCCTGACCGGCGACCGCGCAGGAGAGAGCGGGGCCCGTGCGGCTCCCGGCCGGGCCCTCAGCGCGTGACGTCGAAGGACTTCTTCTCGATCAGCTTGCCGTCCCGGAAGCAGAACCGGAAGACCGGATCGGAGTTCCAACTGGTGCTGTCCTCGGACGACATGAACGTGGCGCACGTGGCCCCCTGGGGTACCGGCGGTGCGCCCTTGGTCAGTCCGGTCGTCAGGATCGAGGTGCCGGACGGCAGCTCGGCCCGGACCGTCGCCTCGGGTTGGCCCACCTTCAACGCGTCGTACTTCTCTCGATCGATGAGTGCCTTGCCCGTCTCGCCCGCCAGGAAGACGACGCCGAGGACCCCGGCGACCCCCAGGAGCAGCAGGACCAGGACCAGACCTCCGCAGCCGATGGCCAGGCAACTGCGGGTGGTGCTGCGGCCCATGACCTTGGCCAGTTCCTTCGGCAGACCGCTGTCGTCGGCGGTCGGAACGTCGCCGCCGGCCGTGCCTGTCGGGAGCCGTCCCGGGAAGTCGGCGGCGGAGGGCGGCTCGGTGTCCCCCGGCGAGAGGGGCGGGGCGTCGCCTTCCGGGGAGGTGTAGGGCAGCACGCCGGCCAGTCGGAAGCCGCCGTTCGGCGCGGGCCCGGCGTGCACCATGCCGCCGATGAGCCGGGTCCGTTCCCGCAGTCCGGTCAGTCCCTGGCCGCCGCTCACCACGTCGTGGTGGTTGGCCGGCGGTTCGGGTGCCGCGGCGTTGGCGACCTCGACGATCAGCGCGTCCGGCTCGTACCGCAGCTCCACGGTGATCGGGGCGCCCGGCGCGTGCTTGTGGGCGTTGGTCAGGCCCTCCTGGACGATGCGGTACGCCGCGTGGTCGGCGGCCGGGGTGAGCGGGCCAGGCATGCCGGAGCGCCGCAGGTCCACGGTCGCCGACGCACTCCGGGACGCCTCCACCAGGGCGTCGATGCCGGCCACTCCGCGGGACGGCACCGTGGCGTGCTCGTCCGCGGTGGCCGCGCTGCCGCCGGGAGCGGTGGGGTGGCCGGCGCTCTCCGCGCGGTCGCGCAGCAGCCCCACCACTTCGCGCAGTTCGTGCAGCGCGGCCACCGATGCCCCGCGCAGCACGCCGACGGCCTCCCGCTGCTGCCCGGACAGCGTGCGGTCCACCTCCAGCGCGCCGGCGTGGACGGAGATCAGGGTGAGCTGGTGGCCGAGGCTGTCGTGCATGTCCTGGGCGATGCGCTGCCGCTCGCGCATCCGCGCCTGTCCGGCGATCATCATGCGCTCGCGCAACATCTGGGCGTTGTACTCGTGCAGGGTGTCCGCCAGGGTGCGGTGCTGCGACCAGTAGCGGCTGATCAGGCCGGGGATGACCAACGTCACCAGCAGCAGCGGTGCCACGGTGGCCAGGGCCAGCGGGAGCGGGATGGTCCCCTGTGCCAGGAACAGCCCGAGGCCCAGGGCGTAGGCGGCGGCGAAGGTGCCGACCGCCTTGCCGACCGAGGTGATGCACCGGCCCGCCGACCAGGACGCGATCAGCAGCAGCGGGGCCAGGCCGGAGAACGCGGCCATGCCGACGGCGGTGGCCAGGAGCGTCGTGGCGGGCAGCACCCGGCGCAGCAGGGACAGCAGCGCGGTGGCCAGTCCGGCCGTGATCATCCAGGCGGTGTTGTTCAACGGCCCCTGCAGCGCCTGGGTCAGCGCGGCCAGGAGGCCGAGCGTGACGCTCAGCAACGACTCGCCCACGATGCGCCAGGGGCTCCACATGCCGGGGGCGAGGAACTCCCTGGCCACGGACGTCAGCCGGCCGGGCACCGCGCTCAACCAGGCCGCCAGGCGCGTCGGTACCGAGGGGGTCGTACGTTCTGTGCGCATCACGGGCCCACGGTAGAGCGTCGTCGGTCGGCCCCGCAGTCACCCTTGGTCGCGGCGGGCCGCGACGAAAGTCGTTCCGGGTGTCTGTCGGGCGGGCCGGCAGTCCGCCCGGTGTGCGGTCGGGTGTCAGGGGCGGGCCAGTCCGGTCTGGTAGGCGATGACCACGAGCTGGGCGCGGTCCCTGGCGCCGAGTTTGGCCATGGCGCGGTTGACGTGGGTCTTCGCGGTGAGCGGGGTGACGTAGAGGCGTTGGGCCATCTCGTCGTTGGACAGGCCGGCGGCGACCAGGGTGACCGCCTCGCGCTCCCGCGGGGTGAGGGTGGCCAGGCCCGGGGGGATGTCGCGGGCGAGCGGGGCGGGTTGCGCCAGGAAGCGGGCGATCAGGGACTTGGTGGCGGTCGGGGAGAGCAGGGCGTCGCCCGCGGCCACCACCCGGATCGCGCTGAGGAGTTCGTCGGGGTTGATGCCCTTGCCGAGGAAGCCGCTGGCGCCGGCGCGGAGCGCCTCGGCGACGTACTCGTCGTTCTCGAAGGTGGTCAGGACCAGGATCTTCACGCCCGCGAGGTCGTCGTCGTCGCTGATGAGCTTGGTTGCGGCGAGGCCGTCGAGGTCGGGCATGCGGATGTCCATCAGGACGAGGTCGACGCGGTGGCTGCGGGCCAGTTCGACGGCCTGGCGTCCGGTGGCGGCCTCGGCGACGACTTCCATGTCGGGGGTGGAGTCGATGAGCAGGCGGAACGTGCCGCGCAACAGTGCCTGGTCGTCGGCGAGCAGGACGCGGATCGTCATGGGGTCGGGGCCTTTCGGTCGACGCGCAGCGGCAGTTCGGTGTGGATGCGGAAGCCGCCGGTGGGGCGCGGGCCGGCGGTGAGGGTGCCGCCGGCGGCCTTGGCGCGCTCGCGCATCCCGATCATGCCGTGGCCGGTGCCGGGGACCGAATCGGCGCCCTCGTCGCCGGCCTCCGGTGTGGTGCGGCCGTCGTCCTCGACGGTGATCCGCAGCGCGTCGGGGCGGTGGTGGAGTTGGACCCGGACGGGGACGGGGCCCGCGTGCTTGCGGGTGTTGGTGAGGGCTTCTTGGATGATGCGGTAGGCCGCGAGATCGGTGATCGGCGGCAACTCCGTTGGCCGGCCGACCCGTTCGACGGTGAGGTGGAGGCCGCCGTGGTGGAAGGAGTCCAGCAGGCCGTCGAGGTGCGACAGGCCGGGGGCGGGTTCGCGCGGGGCGGCCGGGTCGTCGCGGTACCGGAGCAGGCCCACCGTGGTGCGCAGTTCGTCCAGTGCGGTGCGACTGGTGTCGCGGATGCGTGCCAGTGCCTGGTAGGCGTGGTCGGGGTCGGTGCGCATCAGGTGGTGGGCGACGCCCGCCTGGGCGTTGACCAGGGTGATGTGGTGGGCGACGACGTCGTGGAGTTCCCTGGCGATGCGCAGGCGTTCCTCGGTGACGCGCCGCCGGGCCTCGGCTTCCCTGGTGTGTTCGGCCCGTTCGGCGCGTTCCAGTGCGGAGGCCAGGAGTCGGTGGTGGCTGCGGACGGCGTCGCCGCTGGCCGCAGCCAGGCACATTCCGGCGATGACGGCCAGGTGCTGCCAGAGGTTGTCCAGGCCCGGCTCGCGGACGACGGAGACGGCCAGCAGCACCGCGGCCGCGCATCCGGCGATGCGCCAGGCGCGCCGCCGGTCGGTCCGCACGGCCACCGCGTGCACCGCGACTCCGGTGGCGATGGGCGAGGCGCCGGGGAAGGCCAGCAGGAGGATCTGGGCGACGTTGACGACCAGGGTCGCCGCGACGGTCGGGACCGGCCGGCGGGTGCGGGCGATCAGCGGCACGCAGGCGAGCGCCAGGCCGCCGATGGTCCAGGCGATCGGGCTGTGGTGTCGGTAGGCGGTGGTGGCCGCCACCGGGGAGGACAGGGCGAAGCAGGTCAACGCGGCGGCGAGGTCGGCCGCCCGCGGCCGGGCCCGCAACCATCCTCTGAGCAGGTCGATCATGTGCACTCCTTCACCGTACGCACCCCTCCGCACCCGGGGTCGGGCCCGGGTGCGGATCCGCGGCCCTCGCCCCACGGACCGGGTCCGGTGGGCTACCAGGTCACGGGCGTGGCGGTGGGAGGCGGGCCCTACGGCTGCACCGCGATGGCCAGCGCGGGGCAGCGGCCGGCGGCGTCCTCGACCTCGGCCAGCGCCTCCTGCGGCGGGGCGGGGTCGAGCAGGACGACGATGCCGTCCTCGTCGCGCTGGTCGAAGAGCTCGGCGGCGGCCAGCACGCACTGCCCGGCGCCCACGCACTTGTCCTGGTCAATGGTGATCTTCATCGGGGCTTCCTCGTCGTGTCGTCGGTGCGGTGGGCGGTGGCGTGGCCGGATTGCCGGACCGGTTCGGAAGGGTCAACTGGCTTGCCTGGCATGACTTCCGGCGTGGCTGCTGACGTGGTTGTCTGACGTGGTTGTCCGGCGCGATCGACGCGGGTTACCAGGTCACCGGGAGCTCGTGGACGCCGTAGACGAGCATGTCGTGGCGCATCGGGACCTGTTCCGCCGGCAGCGCCAGGCGCAGGTCGGGGAAGCGGTCGAGCAGCGCGGAGAGGGCCGCCTTCAGCTCCACCCGGGCCAGTTGCTGTCCCAGGCACTGGTGAATGCCGTGACCGAAGGCCAGGTGGGGGCGGTACGGCCGGCCGACGTCCAACTGGTCGGGGTCGCCGGTGAAGTGTGCCGCATCGCGGTTTCCGGACGGCAGACTGGCCACCACCGTCGAGCCGGCCGGTATCCGGTGGCCGCCCAACTCCACGTCCTCCAGGGCCGTGCGGCGCACCCCGTACTGAATGACGCTCAGATAGCGCAGCAGCTCCTCGACGGCCGTGTCCATCAGCGCCGGGTCGTTGCGAAGCGCCTCCCACTGGTCGGGGTGGCGCAACAGGCACATGGTGCTGAGCGCGATCATGTTGGCCGTCGTCTCGTGCCCGGCGAGCAGCAACAGCACCCCGACGCCGGCCAGTTCCTCGTCGGTCAGTTCGCCGGTCCGCACCAGGCCGCTGAGGATGTCGTCGCCGGGCTCGGCCCGCTTGGCGCGCACGAGTCGGCCGAGGAAGCCGGTCAGTGCCTGGTGGGCCCGCTGGACGTCGTCGAGACTGGCGTCGAGCCGGATGAGGGTGGCGGAATCCCGCTGGAAGTCCTCCCGGTCGGCGTAGGGCACGCCGAGCAGTTCGCAGATCACCAACGAGGGCACGGGCAGCGCGAAGGCCTGCACGAGGTCGATCGGGCCCCCGGCGGCGGCCATCGCGTCCAACCGCTCGGCGACGATCTTCTCCACCGCGGGGGTCAGTTGCCGCATCCGCCGCACGGTGAACTGGCCGGTGAGCAGCCGGCGGAGCCGGGTGTGCTCCGGCGGGTCCATCATCAGGAAGTTCCCCGGCGTGGGCACCGGCAGCTCGGCGTCGTCCACGGGCCCGCTCCCGGTCCGCAGGCGACGGCGCCGGGAGCTCATCCGCGGATCGGCCAGCACCGCCCGCGCCTCCTCGTACCCGGTGACCAGCCAGCCGGCGATGCCGTCGGGCAGGGTCGCCTCCGCGACGGGCCGCTGTTCCCGCAGCGTGCGGTACTCCGGCGGCGGGTCGAACGGGCAGGTCCGCGCGGTCGGTTGGGTCATCACGTCGGGTCGTGTTGCGGTCATGGCTGGGAGGTCCTTTCCACGGGGTGGGAGGTTGGGGTGTGGGGGAACGGCTCGGCGCTCAGGGGGTCGGGGGTGCCGCAGCGGTGCGATCCGACGCAGCGCCGGTAGACGCGCCATCCCACCAGCGCGCCGAGCGCGAGGACGACCGGTCCGAACGCGTCGACCGAGCCGAGCGCGATCGTCTGGCCGGTGAAGAACAGCGGGAGTTGGATCGCCAACATCACCAGGTGGCCGGCGTACATCACCAGGTTGCCCCGGGTGAAGGCCCGCCGACGCACCGCACAGCGCCGCCATCGGGTCCGCTCCCCCGTGATCAGCCCGACCATCAGGCCCATCGGCGGCCAACCCCACAGCAGCAGCGCCGGCGTCACCAAGGCCATCACGCTGTGCAGCACCAGGCCGGGGAGGAAGAAGTCCGTTGCCTGGCCGGTGCGGGCGGCGAGCACACCCCCGACGCAGATCAGGCAGAGCGCGGCGAGCGCGCGCCGCACGGATTCCGCACGCGCGATCCGGTAGGCGCAGATCCCGGCAGCGGCCGCCACGGCCAGTGCCAGCGCGACCACCAACCGATGCGTGACGGCGAAGCTCACGGTGAATCCGAAGACCGGGGCGATGTCGATCGCCACGCCCCGCAGCCGACGCCGGACGGCGGTTCCGACGGCGTCCGCACGGTGTTCTCCAGGGTGCACGGTGGTTTCAACCCCTCAACGGATGCCGGTCGTTCGGCCGCTCGGACAGTCACCACCGTGCCGCGTCACGTCCGGCCTGTCGTCGCCCGTCCGCAGACTCTTGATCTGCTGCGGACGCAGTAGGGCGCGGGCGGCGTCTGCTGCGAACGCAGGCCACGCCGGGCGCCCCGGAACAGGCCGGAGCCCGTGACCGTTTCCCGGTCACGGGCTCCGATGGTCGTCAACGTGCCGACTGGTAGAAGGGGTTGGGATGCCGGCGACGTGCGGCCGGGGGTGCGGGCTCGGGCGCCGGACAGGATCCGGCGGGGACAAGGCGGGCCGCGCCGGCGGTCAGCCGGTCTCGTTGGCCGGGGCGGCTTCGTTCGGGTCGTCGGCTCCGCCGATCCTGTCGGCCCCGTCCGCCTTCTGGCCCCAGCGGTGTTCCAGCTTGGCCAGGCGCCAGTAGGTCAGGGCGCAGGCCCAGACGACGACGAACAGTCCGACGATGAGGTAGCCGACGTTGTTGAGGTCGATGGAGGAGATCCAGTCGGTGAGCCCGTCCCGCCAGCCGAGGTTGTCGTGCAACACGCCGACCAGCTCGATGGTGCCGATGAGGAAGGCGACGGCGATGGACAGGCCGGTGATGGTGAGGTTGTAGTAGACCTTGCGCACCGGGTTGGTGAACGCCCAGTGGTAGGCGAAGTTCATGAAGGTGCCGTCGAGCGTGTCGAAGAGGCTCATTCCGGCCGCGAACAGCAGCGGCAGGCAGAGGATCGCGTACCAGGGCAGCCCTGCGGCGGCGCCGGAACCGGCCATGACCATCAGGGTGACCTCGGTCGCGGTGTCGAAGCCGAGGCCGAACAGCACGCCGACCGGATACATCTGGCCGGGGCGTCGGATGGACCTGGTCAGCCGGCCCAGGATGCGGTTCATGAAGCCGCGGCTGGCGAGGTGCTTCTCCAACTCGTGCTCCTCGAACTGCCCGGCGCGCATGGCCTTGAATACCCGGTAAATCCCGGCCAGCGCGACGAGGTTGAGGGCGGCGATCAGGTAGAGGAAGGCGCCGGAGACGGTGGTGCTGATGGCACCGAGGGTGACGCGGGTACCGGAGTTGTCGTTCGCGAGGGTACCGGCGACCTTCGCGCCGGCGGCGATCAGGCCCGCCAGGACCAGCACGATGGTGGAGTGGCCGATGGCGAACCAGAAGCCCACCGAGACGGGGCGCTGGCCGTCGGCCATCAGCTTGCGGGTGGTGTTGTCGATGGCGGCGATGTGGTCGGCGTCGAACGCGTGCCGCATCCCCAACGTGTAGGCGGTGATGCCGAGTCCGACGCCGAAGACCTGCTTGCCGACGGTGTAGTGGTGCGGCGCCACCATGGCGGCCAGGATGACGAAGGCCACCAGGTGCATGGCGGCGATCACCGCGAACAGGACACCGGTGCGTATCCAGTCCTGCCGCTGCCAGCGCTGCGGGAGGGTGGATGCGGTGGTGGATGGCGTGGGGGAATTTTGCAACAGGGGCATATCAGGCAGCCTCTCCAGCACCTCGTGGATGGGTCGTTGTGCGGTGCCGTGGCCGGTCTCCTGGCTTACGGGTCCAATGTCCGCGCGGCCGCCTTCCCGGGCAATGAGCTGCCCAGTGGCACCCGCCGTTCCCGGCGGGGATGACGCGAGGACTTCCCGATCACAGTGGCGAGGGCCGCTCCGGTCTCACACCGGTCTTCCCGAGCACCACGGCGGCAGCAACAGTAGGCCGGTAATCGCCCCTCGACAATCTTGCGCAGTTGCGCAATCCGTGCAAAGAGGGGGCGCGTGTGTGCACGGGAGGGCGCACTTTTGAGCCGGCTGTGCGACGTGGCGGCTGGGACGCCGGTGTATGCGAGGGCGCTCCTGCGCCTGCCGGGGTCCAACCGGCTGCCGTTGGCGCCCCGCGCACCTCCGCCCCCGCATCGGCGCGCGGCCGGTGCGGGGGCGGAGGGTGGTGCGACGGTCACGAGGTACGGCGCGACGGGCGGTCGGGTCCCGGTCAGCGGGGCGCGTCGCCGTCGATCGTCAGCGTGCCTGTTTGGCGGTGCAACCGCCGGACGCGCAGGCCGTCAGCCAGGCGTCGAAGTCGGCGTCGTAACGGGTGCCGATGTCGCGGTTGTAGACGGCGTAGCCGCCCGCGTAGTCGCCGGTCCTGAAGTGCCCCAGCATGGTGGCGACGTCCTGCGGGTGCTTCTCGAACATGTAGCGGACCGCGAGGTAGCCCCACGGGTAGGTGCGGGTCTCGTTGCTGTTGGCGTAGGTGGTCTGGAACAACGTGCTGAGTTTGTAGGCGTGTTGGCCGGCCTGGCGCACCGCCTCGTCGTCGGTGACGCCCCGGTAGCCGTACGAGACGTACTCGGCGAGCCCCTCGATCCACCAGACGTCCGGGACCGTGGTCTGCTGGTTGAAGTCGCCCTTCATGTCGTCGCGGGCGTCGAGGTAGTGGGTGTACTCGTGGTTGAGGTTCCAGATCCGGGCGGGGAAGCCGTTGTCGGTGTCCCTCTGGTACATGATCGACATCGGCTGGTTGTCGGCTTTGGTCGGGTCGCCGACCAGGGTGATACCGCCGTTGTTGGTATCGACGCCGTAGATCGCCCCGGCGTAGGTCTGGTAGTCGTTGCGGCTGCCGAAGACGACGAGTTGGACGGTCGACTCGTGTTGGTCGGGTATCGGGCCGTTGTCCCTCACCAGTTGGTGGAAGTACGGGTCCTGGCGCAGCAGACTGGTGCAGGCGGCGTCGAGGTCGGCGGCGGTCAGGGCCTGCGCCTTGATGGTGTGCGTCTGGTCGCAGGGGTGGGTGATCGGGAGTGCCGCCTTGGTGAGTTGGCCGGGCAGGTCGCACACTCCGTAGGAGGCGCAGTCGGCCTTGTCGTAGGCGTCGACCTGGCTGGCGACCGTGACCCACAGGGACGCCGTCGGACCGGTGATCTTCGAGGCGTCCAACAGGCCCTTGATGAGCGGCCGGACCTTGGCCTGGAGCGGCTGGTGTTCCACGTAACGCCCCACGTTCATACCGGCGTTGGAGTCCAGGTAGGACTTGTCGGTGCCCAGCAGGTCGCGGTGGTCCAGCGCGAAGGAGTTGAGCGTGTCGACGATGCTCGGGTCGGCCGTCACCGCCTTGACGTACGCCTCGTTCCAGTTTCCGCGCCAGAGCGGGGTGTAGGTGTCGTTGACGGCCGCCAGCATGCTGGGGATGGCGTCGTAGGAGCTGTTGTAGCCCTTGAGCATCCGCTGGTAGACGCTCAGGTAGCGGCCCTGTTCGTTGGCGCTGTCGGACAGGACCAGGGCCTCACCGAGCACGTCGCCGTTCCCCGAAGAGACGTCCGCCGAGTGGGAGTTGGCGAAGAAGGCGTCCAGCCCGCCCTGGGTGGCCGCGGCCAGGTTCTGGCCGTACGGGCCCACGTCGGAGGGGTGGTTGTACTGCACGTAGTAGCCGGCGCGCAGGAAGAGCACGACTTGCCACACGTTGGTGGAGTTGTCGCCGGCGTACGACGACGCCCCGTCCTTGAAGGCGTTGGCGAGGGTGACCATCTGCTCCTCGCGGAACACGTCGTGCGCGTCCTTGCCGGTGAGCGAGAAGAGCGAGTTGACGCACTCCGTGGTCGCGGCCTTGACCGCGGTGACCAGGTCGGCTCCGGTGCGGCCGCCGAAGTCGCCCGGGCTGCACGAGGCCGGGGCGGGGCGATGGCCGCCCTTGTGCTCCGCCGCCGAAGTCGAAGAAGTGGGGGGATTCTTCGCGCTGAGCGGGCGGAGCCGGGCGGAGCCGACCGGCCGGCCCTGGACCACGGAACGTTCACCGGAGCCAAGGGCCGGACCGGTGGGCGAGGGGGCTTTCGGGGACGGGGGGAAGTGCGGCACGGTGCGATAAGTACCCTGCTGCGCAACGGACTTGGAGTCGGTCGTGGGCGAGGGCGTGGCGAGCGCCGGCGTCGCCGTGAAACCGGCGATCGTCGCGCAGGCGGCCAGGCCGCCGATCACACATCTGGGCCAGGTGAAGCGAGAGCGCATCCCTGCTCCTTCGTGGACGACAGGCGCCCCGGAAGAGGCCGAGGCGTGATCGTCACCTTCTCAAGACACTCCTCCCGCCGACAACGACGCGTGGCATAGCACCCGGGACCGCCTGGCCATAACAGCCCGTGGGACGGCGCCCCGGGCCCGTCCGTCGCCCCTACGGCCTGGCCAGGCTCCAGGTCCGGGACGCCCAGCTCCGCAGGTGCGGTGACTGTGCGATCAGCGCGCGGTACGCCGCGGAGGCCGCGCCGACCAGGGTGTCGGCGCACTCGTCGGCCAGGCTCTCCCGTCGCCAGGCCAACACATAGCGGCACCACAGCGGCGTACCGATCAGTGGCTTGACGACGACGCCGGGAATCGGCCGGAGCGTCGCCTGCACGACCGCCACCCCGAGACTCTCCGCGATCATGCTCTGCAACTGGAGCTGATCGCCGAGGAATTCGTGCACCGCGGCCGGGGCGAACCCGGCCGACTCGCAGGCCGCGTAGAACACCCCGGGCCAGCCCGCCCCGTCGTCCGGCGTCACGAACCAGGCACTGTCGGCCAGCTCCGCGAGCCCCACCTCCACCCGGTGCCTGAGCCGGTGCCGCGCCGACAGCGCGAGGAAGGACGGCTCGGTGACGATGCCGCGGTGCGCCACCGCGGCCGAGTGGCGCAGTTCCAACCCCGGGTAGTCGGCCGCGATCGCCGCGTCCACCGCCCCGTCCTCCAGCAGCCGGACGATCTCCGACGACGCGTACACGCTGCTCACCGTGAGCGCGACATCGGGCAGGCGGCTCCGCAGCCGGGCCACCATCCCGGACAGGACCGGTGAGTTGGTCGCCGCCAGGCGGAGCAGCCGGCGCGATCCGGCCGCGTTCCCGCCCGGCCGGCGCCCGATGGCGTCCGCCCGGGCCAGTACGTCGCGGGCCTGCGCCAGGACCTCCGTACCGTACGGGGTCAGCTCCACGCCCGACGCGTTCCGCTCGAACAGCGGCGCCCCGAAGTGCCGCTCGATGCGTCGGAGTTGGGTGCTCATCGCCGGCTGTGAGTAGCCCAGCTCCACCGCGGCCCGCCCCACGCTCCCGACGTCGGCGATCGCACACAGCACCCTCAGGTGCCGAAGCTCCAGCTCCATGCGCACGCTCCTTCCGCTCGACCGGGGCGTCCCGACGCCGGCACCGATGCCGACGCCAACGTCGGTGCGTCACGGGGCTGTTGGGCGCGGGCTCGGCACCGACTCCAGATGGGTCTTGAGGCGTTCGAGCGTGGTGCCGATGTGGGTGCCGTTGGCCGACCTGCGGTCGAGCACGCCGGTGATGAGGACGGCGGCGGGGATGAACCACAGCGGCACCCGCATCCAGTTGGTCTCGGTGACCGTGCAGCCGTCCCCGGTTGGCTCGATGTCGTACTGCCAGCGCGAGATGGGCAGGGCGAGCGGCGTCGCCGTCACCTCGTAGGCGAAGCGCTGGGCCGGTTCGGCGTCGGTGACGCGGCAGCGGGTGGCCCATCGGCGCAGGCCGTTGCGGTTCCAGCCCTGGAAGCGCGCGCCCACGGTGGGACCGGTGGCGCCGTCCAACCAGCGGGCGCGGTACGCCTCTTCGGCGAAGCGGACCATGACGGTCGGATCGCCGATGACCGCGTACGCCTCGGCCGGGCTGGCGCGGATCGCGACGGTGCCGGTGGCGGCGGGCTCCGGGAACCGGGGTATGTGCATCGGGCTTCTCCTCCGCTGATGTCGTCGGCGATTACATCAGCGGAGGAGACGGCCGTACAAGACTGTCGCGGCGGCTTCGGGACGCCGCCCGCACCGCGCACCCGGGACAAATGTCATGCCGAGGTCGATGAGGCTTGGCCCTACCGGGAGTTCGGCCGGGCGGCGAGGCTGG
This sequence comes from Streptomyces sp. WZ-12, assembly GCF_028898845.1. NCBI lineage: Bacteria > Bacillati > Actinomycetota > Actinomycetes > Kitasatosporales > Streptomycetaceae > Streptomyces > Streptomyces sp. WZ-12. The sequence goes on from NZ_CP118574.1 coordinate 924,577, forward strand.
GACGTGAGCACTTCGCAGGGAAACACCAGCGGCCGACGGAGTTCGAAAAGGGTCGGCCACTACTCGACTCAACGGAGGAGAAATGAGGTTCACCTCGCGTCGCCTCGTTCCGTTCGTACTTGCCGCCGGGCTGGCCGGGGCCACCTGCCTGGGATCGTCCGCCGTCGCGGCGGCGCCCCCGGGCCCGCCGGAGCGGCCGGTCGTGGCCACCGATGCGGGCTCGGTGCGCGGCGTCGACCACGGGGACTACCGGACGTTCGCCGGGGTCCCGTATGCCGCGCCGCCCGTGGGCCCGCTGCGGTGGCGGTCGCCCGCCCCGGTCCGACCGTGGTCGGGCGTGCGGGACGCCGATCGCCTCGGCAGCGCCTGCCCGCAGACGCCCAACGGGGAGGTCCGCGGCGGCAGTACGAACGAGGACTGTCTGTATCTGAACGTGACCGTCCCGCGCACCGATCGACACCGTCCGCTGCCGGTCGTGGTCTGGCTGCACGGCGGCGGATTCCTCACCGGCACCGGCAGCAGCTATGACGCGCACCGGATGGCCGTGCGCGGCCAGGTCGTCGTGGTGACGGTCAACTACCGGCTGGGGATCTTCGGCAACTTCGGCTATCCGGGCCTGCCCGGCTCGGGCGACTTCGGACTGGCCGATCAACAGGCGGCGCTGCGCTGGGTGCAGCGCAACGCCGGCTCCTTCGGCGGCGACCGGCACAATGTCACCCTCGCCGGGGAATCGGCCGGCGGAATGAGCACCTGCACCCAGCTCACGTCGCCGAGCGCGGCCGGGTTGTTCGCCAAGGCGATCGTCCAAAGCGGCGCCTGCGCGGTCGATTTCGGCAAGAACGCCGTCTATCCGGGGGTCGATCACTTCTCCCCCTGGATCTCATCGGCGGATCTCCAGTCCGCGGGCCGTCAGGACGCCGCCAAGCTGGGTTGCGCACAACCTGCCCGGGCCCTGTCGTGCCTGCGCGGCAAGCCCGCCGCCGCCCTCCTGAGCGCCAACACGGACTTCCAACAGGTCTCCTACGGCACCCCGCTGGTGCCGCAGCGCCCGGTGACCGCGCTGCGCCAGGGCCGGTTCCACAAGGTCCCCGTCCTCCAGGGCCACACCCGCGACGAGATGCGGGCCTTCGTCGCCACCCTGCAACACCAGCAGCCGATCACCGCCGACTCCTACCGCGCCCTGCTGCGGGACACCTTCGGCGACCGCGCCCGGCAGTGGGCGACGGTCTACTCCCCCGCCACCTACGGCACCCCCGCACTGGCCTGGGCGGCGCTCAACACCGACCGGGTCTTCGCCTGCCCGACCCTCGCCACCGACCGGCTACTGGCCCGTCAAACCCCCACCTACGCCTACGAGTTCGCGGACCGTCAGGCACCCAACGTCGGCTACCCCGAGTCGCCGCAACTCCCGTTGGGCGCCGCGCACGCCACCGAGCTCCCCTACCTCTTCGACCTCGGCGGCCGGCACGCCCGCTTCACCGCCGCGCAGGACGCACTGGCCGGGCAGATGGTCGACTACTGGACGGCCTTCGCGCACACCGGCGCGCCGAACGCCCGGGACCTGCCGCGCTGGCCGCGGATGTCGACCGGCGACACCGCCCCCTACGTCCAGCAGTTCAACACCGGGCCGGGCGGCATCCACCGCGCGGACTTCCTCACCGACCACCACTGCCGGCTCTGGTCACAGGGTTAAGCGCGAGGCTTGAGCTGGGGCCTGCGTCTTCGCCCGGGAGGAACGTGCCCACGACTCCTCGGCGTTCATGCTCGACCGCATCACCAAGGAGCTGGCCCGCTGACCTCCTGGCCGCCTACCGCCGGGACGACGGCTCGCCCTGCCCGCCCTGGAGGTCGGCCAGCAGCTCCGCCTGCCCGGCCAGCACCCCGGACAGGATCGTCCGCGCCACCCGCAGCAGCTCGGCAACGTGCGGGCTGGTCAGCGAGTAGTAGACGGTCGAGCCCTCCTTGCGGGTCGTGACCAGGTTCATCCTGCGCAGGACCGCCAACTGCTGGGAGAGGTTCGCGGGTTCGACGCCCACTTCCGGCAGCATCTCGGCCACCGCGTGCTCGCGCTGACTCAGCAGCTCCAGGACGCGGATGCGCACGGGGTGGCCGAGCGTCTTGAAGAACTCGGCCTTCAGCCGGTACAGCGGTGTGCTCATCGCGCCGTCACTCCCTCGGCACACCCGCACGGTCCCGCCCATCGGGCCGCGAGGCTACGCGCCCACCCACTCGTGAAGGTCATGCAGTCCATCCTCGTACGCGGAAGCGGCAGGATCGAAGCCGGCCGGGCCGCGCCGCGTCGAGCCGCCGGCTTCAGCGACGAAGACCTCAGCGGTGGCAAACCCTAGCAATGGGTCGACACACCCCCCACGCCTTGGGTTTTCCAAGTGCAAGCTTGGAAAACCCAAGGCGCTGTGCCTACGATGCCTGCCGTGATGGCGGGTCAGGAACTCGGCTGACGAGGCAGCAGTCGGGACGGAACGGAGCGGCGGACTCAGACATGCGTGTGGTGATCCTGTGCGGCGGAGAGAGCGCGGAGCGAGACGTCTCCCACGCTTCGGGCCGGTCGGTGGCCCGGGCGTTGCTGGACCGGGGGCACGAGGTGACGCTCGTCGATCCGGCCGCCGGCGTACCGGTACTCGCCGGGCCGCTGCAACCCGGCGCCGCCGTCGAGGAGATCGCGGTCGGGAAGGAACCACCGTCCCCGGCCGACCGGCAACGGTTGCAGCACCGCATGCACGCGGCCCTGACCGGCGGTCCGGTCCTGGAACTGCTGCGCGGTGCGGAGCTGGTGTTCCTGGCGCTGCACGGCGGCTGGGGCGAGGACGGGCATGTGCAGGCGCTGCTGGAGAGGGCGCGGCTGCCGTTCACCGGTGCCGACAGCGCCGCCTGCGCCGCGGCCTGGCACAAGGCGCGGGCGCAGGCGGTGTTGGACGCGGCCGGTCTGCCGGTGGCCAACCGGGTGCCGTGGCGGCCCGGGACGCGGGAGGTGCCGCGGGCCGCACGGGAACTGGTGGCCGCCGGACCGGTGGTGGTCAAGCCGGTGGCGGGCGGTTCGAGCGTGTCGGTCCACCGGGTCGACTCGCTCCCCGAACTGGAGCTCCTCGCCGACGCGCACGCCGGCGAGGAGCTCATGGTGGAACCGTTCCTCCCGGGGCGGGAGTTCACCGTGGGCGTCATCGGCAGCCGGGCGCTCCCCGTGGTCGAGATCGAGCTGACGACTCCCCTGTTCGACTACGCGGCGAAGTACCAGCCGGGTGGGGTCAGCGAGGTGTGCCCGGCCCGGGTGCCGGACGGCTTCGCGCGCCGGCTACAGGACATGGCCGTCCGCGCGCACCGGGCCCTGGGCTTCGGCGCCGATGCGTACTCGCGCACCGACGTCCGCTGCGACGGTCACGGCGCGCCGATGTGCATCGAAGTCAACGCGCTTCCCGGCCTGACGGCGACGAGCCTGCTGCCGCTCGCCGCCACCGGGGCCGGCTGGGCCTATCCCGAACTGATACAGCGCATCGCGGACTTGGCGCGGCCGTCGGCGCGATGACCGGCCGCCTCGCGGCAAGCCGGACGGGAAAGGGGCCGGGCCGTGGCTGCCGCGCACCGCTCGCCGTCGGGGCTACGCCGGCCGGTCCTTCGGGGCGGGCCACCCGGTGGTGCGCCACTCGTGACGTTCCCGGCGTGCTGCGCGCTCCGCCTCGGGCTCGTCGCGCTGCGGCGCATCGTGGGCCGCGCGCGCGGCGGCCAGGTCGGCATGGATCGGGAGGGGCGAGCCGTCGCCGGCCGGGACGAGGGAGCCGTCGGCGGGGATCGCGGCCAGTTCCAGGGCGCGGCCCGCCGCGGCAAGCTGGCGGGCGGCCTCGGCGATGGCCAACTGCCCCTCGCTGGAGCAACTGCGCAGTTCGCCCAGGTCGACGATGACCGGACCGGTGCCGCGGGCCAGCACCCAGCCGATCGCACCGGTGAAGCGACGGGCCGCGTCCGGGCCCAGGTACCCGGCGACGGACAGCACGCCGAGGTCCTCCTCGACGGTGTAGCGCCATTCGATGGTCATGTGAACTCCCTTGCGCGGGCGGCCTGTCGGAGTAGAGGGGCGGGGTCAGAGGGGCAGGGTGATCCAGATGCTCTTGCCGCCGACCATGACGTCCGCACGGACGACCGCCGTGCCGCCGAGGCCGAGGACGAGTTCCATGACCGTGGCCAGTCCGCCGCCGGCGCGGGTGCTGGCAACGGTCCCGTCCAAGGGCGGCCGGTAGGGATGGGTGTCATGGACGGCGAGGACCAGGCGGTCCCGGCCGGCCCCGTAGATCACCGTGACCTGCGGGGAGTGTGCGGCGGCGTGCCGGATGCTGTTGGTGACCAGCTCGCTCAGGATCAGCAACGCCGGGTCGATCGAGGGGTGTTGCAGGCCGATGCCCCATCCGTTCAGGGTCAGCTCGGCGGTTTCGCGGGCTATCCGCACGGCGGACGGCTCGGTGGGCAGCGTGAGCACGTGCCGGTAGGGCAGCGTTGCCAGGGGTGTGAGCATCACGCCTCCGCGCCGGCGGGTTGGCGGCCGGTGATCGACCGGCCGGTCCGGGATGTCGTCATCGCGTCGCGCTACCGGCGTCCCGCAGCTCGGTCAGCAACGCGTTCCGGCCGGCCAGCATTTCGGTCAGGATCCGGCGCGCCGCCCTCATCAGGTCCGCGACGTCCCCGCCGGCCAGTTCGTAGACGACCGTCGGGCCCTCCCGCGTCGCGGTGACGATCCCGGAGCGGCGCAGCACCGCCAACTGCTGGGAGAGGCCCGAGGGTTCCACCTCGATCTCGGCGAGCAGGTCCCGCACCGGCTTCGGCCCGTCCTGCAACAGCTCCAACACCCGTATCCGCACGGGATGGCCGAGCATCCGGAAGAACTCGGCCTTGGCCTGGTACAGCGGAACGGACATGGCTCCTCGGGTTTCCCCCATGACGCCCGTTGGGGACGTCACTCGGCAAGGCCGCGCCCGCGGCTGCCTACGGGCACGGCGACACGGCATTTCGGTATCTCCAGGCCGAACAGCATCCAACTGATTGCGAAATTTTGCAATTCCTCATCCGGCCAATACAGGGCGGCTCCCACCCCCCATACACTTGCAGGGTTCTGCAAGTCACCGGTTGCCATGAAGCGCCATCACCCATGAGTGGAGGAGACACGATGCTCGTCGGGCACGCCGCCCCTCTGACGCGGCACGGCACCGCGGGGCCCACGCCGACGAGGGCTTCGTGATTCACGCAGACTGGTTTCCGCCGTGGGGCAGCCCGCACGACGCCCCGGTGACCGACGGTCAGGACGCCCGGCCGTCGCAGCGGCAGGACACGTTCACGCTGCTCACCGGACCCGGGGCGGTGCTCCGCGCCCGGGAGGGGACGGCAACGCGACTGGCCCGGTGCGGGATAGCCACCGGATCGTCACTGTCGGACGCGGCGCTGCTGGTGGTGAGCGAGTTGGTGGCCAACGTCCTGCGGCACGCCGCGGAGAAGTCACCCACGGCGGAGGTCACGGTGGAGCGGGGGGTCGGACATCTGGTCGTGGCGGTGGCCGACCATGACCCCCGGCTTCCGGCCATGGAATCCGCAACACCGGGCACGGGGTTGGGCACCGTGCGGGAGCTGGCCGCCTGGTACGACGGGGCGCTCAGCGTGGAGCCCGACTGGACCGGCCAGGGCAAGCGGATCCTGGCCAGTTTCGTCGTCACGGAGGACGATGTCCCGTAGCGCTGGGGCGCGTTGGGACCTTCGAGGCGTGCCCCGTCGGGCGCGGTACCGGGCGTCGAAGTGGGGCGAGTGGGCGGTCAGCTTGTCCAGCAGCTCGATGAGGGTGTGCTGTTCCGTCTCGCTGAGGGAGCCGGCCCAGGCACCCTCGCGTGCGTTGTGCGCGCGGAACGCGGCGCCGATCGCCGCGCGGCCGGTCCCGGTGAGTTCCGGGAACACCGCGCGGCCGTCGTAGGGGGCGCGTTCCTTGGCGAGGAGGCCGTCGTGACTTCTGGGGCAACGCCGTGATCGGGTCCTGGTACAAGGAGGCCGCCCCGGTCCTCGAACTCGACGGCAACCCCAGCCCGTCACCGCCCCCGTCCTCGACGAATCGGCCACCGCAGTGGGCGCGGACGGCCTGGGCTGAGCACGAGATCCCCACAACTCCCTGGCCTCCCTCGGACTCACCGCAGCCCGCCGCTGCCGGTTGGTGGTTGTCGTCGGAGTGGTGGACGGGTGGGGCTCAGGTGGCGGGCTGACCGTCGGTGCAGCAGGCGTTGTCGCCTTCCAGGGCGGGGGCCTTGCCCATCTGGTCGGCGTCGGCCTTGACGACGTAGACCTCCCAGGGTTCCCGGCCCGGGCCGTGGACCCAGACCTTGTCCTGGAGGGCGTAGCAGCAGGAGGTGTCGTTCTCCTCGAAGGTGGCCAGGCCGGCTTCCTTGAGCCGGTCGATGGCGGCGGTGACCAGATCGGTGGAGGCGACCTCGACGCCGAGGTGGTCCAGGCGGGTCTCCTGGTCGGGCTCGCCCTCGATCAGGACGAGCTTCAACGGCGGCTCGGTGACGGCGAAGTTGGCGTAGCCGGGGCGGCGCTTGGTCGGTTCGACGCCGAAGAGCTTGGAGTAGAACGCCACCGACGCCTCAAGATCGGGGACGTTCAGGGCGAGCTGGACGCGGGACATGACGCCCTCCTCATCGCATGACATTGCATTGATGCTTGTCGATGCAACCTTGCATCTTGGATCGAAGTTCGTCAACATAGAGGAATGTCGAATCAAGAGCTTGAGGTGCTGGGCCAGGCCCAGGAGTGCTGTCCCGGGCTGCTGACCGCGCCCATGGACGAGGGCCAGGCCATCGAGCTGGCGAAGGTCTTCAAGGCGCTGGGCGATCCGGTGCGGCTGCGGCTGCTGTCGATGATCGCCTCCCGGGCCGGCGGCGAGGTGTGCGTCTGCGATCTGACGCCGGCGTTCGACCTGTCGCAGCCGACGATCTCCCACCACCTCAAGCTGCTGCGGCAGGCCGGGCTGATCGACTGCGAACGCCGTGGGACGTGGGTCTACTACTGGCTGCTGCCCGAGATGACCGACCGCCTCGCCGGCATCCTGACCCGCCCGACCGGGCAGCCCCTGCCGAAGACCGACCAGAAGCCCGCGGGAGCCACCTCATGACCGGGAGGAACACAACGGTGGCCGGACCGGTCGCGGCCCAGATGTCGTTCCTGGACCGCTTCTTGGCCGTGTGGATCCTGCTGGCCATGGCCGCCGGCCTCGGCCTTGGACGCCTGGTGCCGGGGCTGGGGGACGCGCTGGCGAAGGTGACCGTCACCGGCGTCTCGCTGCCGATCGCGCTCGGGCTGCTGGTGATGATGTACCCGGTGCTGGCCAAGGTCCGCTACGACCGCCTGGACACCGTCACCCGCGACCGCCGCCTGTTGATCCCCTCACTGGCGATCAACTGGCTCGTCGGCCCGGCCGTGATGTTCGCCCTCGCCTGGCTCTTCCTGCCCGATCTGCCGGAGTACCGGACCGGGTTGATCATCGTCGGCCTGGCCCGCTGCATCGCCATGGTCATCATCTGGAACGACCTGGCCTGCGGCGACCGCGAGGCCGCCGCCGTCCTCGTCGCGCTCAACTCCGTCTTCCAGGTCCTGGCGTTCAGCCTGCTGGGTTGGTTCTACCTCTCGGTCCTGCCCGGCTGGCTCGGCCTGGAACAGACCGGGCTGAACGTCTCGGTGTGGGAGATCGCCCGCAGCGTACTGATCTTCCTCGGCATCCCCCTGCTCGCGGGGTTCCTCACCCGGCGCCTGGGCGAGAAGGCCAAGGACCGCACCTGGTACGAGACGCAACTGGTCCCCCGGATCGGCCCGTTCGCCCTGTGGGGGCTGTTGTTCACGATCGTCGTGCTCTTCGCCCTCCAGGGGGACGCGATCACCTCCCGCCCGCTGGACGTCGCGCGGATCGCGCTGCCGCTGCTGGTGTACTTCGCCCTGATGTGGGCCGGGTCGATGGCCCTGGGCAAGGCCGTCGGCCTGGACTACCCGCGGGCGACGACGCTGTCGTTCACCGCGGCCGGCAACAACTTCGAACTCGCCATCGCCGTCGCCATCGCCACCTTCGGCGCGACCTCCGGCCAGGCCCTGGCCGGCGTCGTCGGCCCCCTCATCGAGGTCCCGGTCCTGATCGGCCTGGTCTACGTCGCGCTGGCCGCCCGCCGCTTCTTCCCCGACAACGCCCTCCACCCGGCCGCCGAGCCGGCCGGCCTGAAAGAGCCCGCACGTGACTAACTCCCGCAAGCCGTCGGTGCTGTTCGTCTGCGTCCACAACGCCGGACGCTCCCAGATGGCCGCCGCCTTCCTCACCCACCTCGGCGGCGACCGGGTCGAGGTCCGCTCCGCCGGTTCCGCTCCCGCCGACACCGTCAACCCGGCCGTGGTCGAGGCGATGGCCGAGAAGGGGATCGACCTGTCCGCTCAGGTCCCGAAGGTACTGACCACCGAGGCGGTGCAAGCCGCCGACGCGGTGATCACCATGGGGTGCGGCGACGCCTGCCCCGTCTTCCCCGGTAAGAAGTACCTGGACTGGCAGCTCGACGACCCCGCCGGCCGGGGAGTTGACGCCGTCCGACCCATCCGCGAGGAGATCGAACGCCGCGTTCGTGCCCTACTGGACGACCTCGGCATTCCGCCACGCCCGCAGGCGCGGTAAGCCAAGGCGGCAACGCCCCCTGCACGACCACCGGGATGCCCTCCGCAGTGGCCTCCAGGAGGCGACGTCCCGGGTCCGTCCGTGCCGGGCTCCGCGACCCCGTACGGCGGTACCACCGCGACTCGGCGGCCGGTGACGCCGAGACCTCCCACCTCGATTGCGCCGTCCAGCGGTGGAGGACCACACCGCCACCCGGCACCGCCCACGTCTACCTCGCCACCGACGGCCGCCGCCGCAGCCACCGACCGCTCATCTTCGCTGACAGGTTCAACTAAGGGCCCAGCGACCTCGACGGGCTGTGAACGTTCTTCGACAGGCCGACGGGAACCGGCTCCTCACCTCCGCGAGGCCGGCCACGACGCGATCCTGTGCGGCCTCGACGAGCGCCACATCCACATCCAGGCCAACGCCGGGGCCGAGGAACGGCCTTCTCCATACCTGCTGCTGCCGGGTGAGAGGTCCAGGCTCCGGTCGTCTCCCGGCCCGGGCGAGGTCAGGCAAGCTCCAGTTCGCCGACGCGTTGGTCTCCGCTCATCTCCCCGGTCAGCCGGAATCCCAGGCGGAGGTAGAAGTCCTCGGGGCCGTCGTCGCCGGGATGCCAACTGGCCGTCAGGCGGCCGCCGCCACGGCGCTTGATCTCGGCGGCCACCGCGCGGACGGCGAACCGGCCGTAGCCGCGGCCCTGTTCGCCGGCCGCGATGTTCAGGCGCCACAGCCCGGAGCGGATGTCGGTGGTGCCATCGCCGGCGAAGTCGATGTCGAAGAAGGCCATCAGGAAGCCGACGAGCCGGTCACCGTCGAAGATCAACCGGGGCCAGGCAACGCCGGGATGCGGATACGCCTCGGCGAGGGACTTGACAACCGGGGCGACCAAGTGCCCCTGGCCAGGGCGCACTTCCAGGGCGATGGCGGCGTCGAAGTTGTCGGGGGTGATCTCCGCCAAGCGGAGCGCGGTTGCCATGCCGGAAGCGTAGGGAAGCCGACCGGAGGAGCCAACGCATTTGCGCTTCCGAGCCTCGCCGTCACCAAGGGCGGAGCCGACGATCAGCCCACCACCCCCAACCCTCACTTGCACAGGCCGAGTTGGGTCGCGAACACTGGAGTCGCGTATCCCTGCACCGCCAACACCCCTGACCCATGGGCCAGTTAACCCGTGGCGCGCAGGGTGCGGTGGGCGACGTCACGCAGATGGGCGAGGACTTCGGGGTCGGCGTCCAGGGTGTACGGGGAGTCCAGGCAGGCGAGGGTCTGGGCGATGCGCGGCAGGGTGTCGTCGGAGGCGTCGACGCGGCAGGTGCGCTCGTCGACGGCCCGGATGCGGGTGGCCAGGCCGCGGGTGTGGGCGCGGACGTGTGCGGCGGGGGCGTGCACGGTGGCGACGGCACGGTAGCGGGTGGGGGCGGCGGACAGTCGGCTCGCGACGTAGGCGGCGGGGTCGCCACCGGGGACGGGGCGCGGCGGAACGCGCCGCCCGGTTGGCGTGGCGTCGGCGATGCGGTCGAGGCGGAAGAGACGCCAGTCCTTCTTGTCGAGGTCGTGCGCGAGGAGGTACCAGAGGTCGCCCGACGCCACCAGATGACAGGGCTCCACCCGGCGCCGGGCCGCGCCGCCGTGGCGGGTGCGGTAGTCGAAGGTGACGACCTCGTGATCGCGACAGGCCACGGCGAGGGTCGCGAGCAGGCCCGGGTCGGCGCGTGGCCCGCGGGACTCCCACGCGATGCCCGCAACGGATGACTGGAGGGCGGTGACTTGGCCGCGCAGGCGACGGGGTAGCACCTGTTCCAGTTTGGCCAAGGCACGCAGGGCGGTCTCTTCGATCCCCGTCAGCCCGCCGGCGGCGGTGCGCAGGGCGACGGCGATGGCGACCGCCTCCTCGTCGTCCAACAGCAGGGGAGGCAGGTCGCTGCCGGAGGCCAGGCGGTAACCGCCGGCGTGCCCGCGGGCGCTGTCGACGGGGTAGCCGAGCGCGCGCAGCCGGTCGATGTCGCGGCGGACGGTACGCACGGTCACCGACAGTCGCTCGGCGAGGTCGAGGCCGGACCACTCTCTCCGCGTCTGGAGCAGGGACAGCAGCCGCAGCATGCGGCCGGTCATGTCGCTCGTCATGAATTCCATGATGCCGGCGTCAAAGGACAGGGGCTGTCCGGAATCCCTCCTACCGTGGGCGGAGTCCGCACGGGACATCACGCGACATGGCATGACATGACGCAGCGCAACGGAACAACACGCTTTGCATCCGGAGGGATTTCTCATGAAGATCGCTGTTCTCGGCACCGGTGGCGGCGCCCGCTCCCACATCGCCAAGCTGCTGGAGCTGGGCCACGAGGTGGCCGTCGGCACCCGCGATCCGCAGGCCACGCTGGCCCGCACCGAGCCAGACATGATGGGCAACCCGCCCTTCCAGCAGTTCCTCGCCGAGCACCCCGGCGTCACGCTGCTGACCTTCGGCGAGGCCGCGGCCGCCGCCGACGGGCTGGTCGTCAACGGCATCGACGGCCACAACGCGGTCGCCGCCCTCACCCCCCTCGCCGACGTCCTCAGGGACAAGACCCTGATCGACTACGCCGTGCCGTTCGTCTACCAGCACAACAGCGAACACCCCTGGCCGACGCCGTGGGGCGTGATGCCCAAACTGGACCCGTGCGACACCGACAGCCTCGGCGAGCGGATCCAACGCGCCCTGCCCGACACCAAGGTGGTGAAGTCCTTCGTCACCCAGGAGCAGGCCACCGTGGTGGACCCGCAGACGGTCGGCGACGGGAACCACACCATGTTCGTCGCCGGTGACCACGCCGACGCGAAGCAGCAGACGACCGGGTTGCTGACGTCCTACGGCTGGCGGGACGTCCTCGACCTCGGCCCGCTGGTGTGCGCCCGCGGCATGGAGATGTACGCACACCTGCACTCGGCCATCGGCTTCGGCCTGGGGCAACAGTTCGGCGGCCACTTCGGCATCAAGGTCGTCCGCTGACCGCCGAGCGCGGCGCGCCAGACCGCCCCTCCCACCGTCCCACCCCCTCTCACCACCGCGAGCGACCATGACCGTCCTGCCCCGCATCACCGCCGGCCAGCGCCGCACCCGCCTCATGCACCGTCAACTCCTCGCGCCCGCCGGCCGGGTGCGGACGCCCGAGGCGGTCGCCGAGGCGCTGGTCGGCCTGCACGCCACCGACCCCGCCACCGTCTTCCTCGCCACGGCCGCCCGCATGCACCGGCCCACCGTCGCCACCATCGAGCGTGCGCTCTACGCCGACGACGCCACCGCGGGCACCAACGGAACGCCGACGTTGGAGCGCATCCGGTGCATGCGCCGCACCATGTTCGTCCTCCCCGCATGCCTGGCCCCGGCCGTCCGGTCCGCGACCGTCCGCGACACCCATCGGCACCGCGCCGACACCCTCGCGAGACTGCGCGACGCGGTCGGTTGGGACGAGCGCCGTTACGCGGCCGCCGAACAGGCCACGCTCGCCGCCCTCGTGGCCCGCGGCGCGGCCACCGCTACCCAACTCGCCGCGGACGTACCGGCGTTGCGCGAACAGCTCGTCACCTCTCCCGGCAAGCCGTACGAGTCCCGGCAGCGCGTCAGCAGCGCCGTCCTGGGGGTGCTCGCCGCCGAGGGCCGCATCCGTCGGGCCCGACCGGCCGGTTCGTGGACCTCCGCGCAGTTCCGGTGGGCGCCGGCCCAACCCCTGCCACCGATACCGGTGGTCGAGGCCAAGACCACACTGGCCCGCCACTACCTCAAGGCGTTCGGCCCGATCACCGTGGACGACCTGAAGTGGTGGACGGGTTGGGGCCTCACCGACGCCCGCAAGGCACTGGCCGCCGCCGGCGCCCAGGCCGTCGCCCTCGACGACCACGGCACCGGCTACCTCCTCCCCGAGGACCTCGACGCCCCCACCGCGCCCGAACCGGCGGTCGCCCTCCTCCCCGGCCTGGACCCCACGGCGATGGGTTGGCGCCACCGTGACTGGTACCTCGAACCCGACCACGCCAAGGCCCTCTTCGACCGCAACGGCAACATCGGCCCGACCGTCTGGTGGAACGGCCGCATCGTCGGTGCCTGGGCCCAACACCCCGAAGGCCACCTCAACCACCGGCTCCTCACCGACCCCGGCCGCGCAGCCCACACCGCCATCCGCAACGAGATCGACCGTCTGACCGCCTTCCTCGACGGCGCCCGGGTCACCCCCTGCTACCGCACGCCCCTCGAACGCCACCTCGCCGCCGCATGA